>NZ_JBBYXL010000005.1:0-300000 GCF_039655865.1 Prosthecobacter sp. SYSU 5D2
TCTTGTCGGTCTTCACCTGCGCCTCGGCGATGATGCGGGTCTTGAAGGGATTGGCCAGGGTGAGGTGTTGCGATGGCATGGACTGCTCCAGCACCTCGTGGAGCCAGTGCCAGTTCATGGAGGCTTCAAAGACGACGCGGGGATTGGGCCAGCGCTTCACCAGGGTGGCGAAGTCGTGAGGTGAATGGTGTTCGATGCGGCCTTTGCCGAGGTCGGTTCCGGCCGCATCAATGGCGTGCCAGACGCTGTATTTTTTGTGGTAGTCAATGCCGATGAAGGTGGCTACTTCAGTGCTGATGGAGGGTGGCGATGTTTGGATTGGAGTGCTCATGACACCGCCACTATAACAAACGCCATTTTACCCAGGAAATACCGCTGGAACCCTTGATTTATCAGGCTTCATGTCGCCTGACCCCGTTTTCCCCGGAGACAACAGCACAACGGCCACAGCAGAAGAATGTACGTACGCGCCAACCAATAGCCTTGACCATGCCAAGCTATTCGAAAAGTTGAAGTGCAGCGAGCTTCTCGGCTATGAAAACCCCGTGTGTTCAAGGATCCTGCCCGATCTTCATCCCCCGTGCCGGAGCCACGTGAAGAGGGATGAAGAAGGGGCAAAATCGCATGGATTGGAAAGGGCCAAGTTCGCCTACGTCTGACTCAACATCCCAACGCCTTGCCCGCCCCGGAGCGATGTCCTGGTCAACCGGCCTTTCCCCTGCGGCATGTGGATGCGGTGAGGAGAATGGGCCACGACTTCAGTGAGGGATGCGACTGGCTGCAAGATGTCCTGTCTCCATGAACCGCACCCGCCCCTTGGAAAAATGTGATCAGTCTAGTCAACTACAGCCCCAGTATCTTCTCTGCCCAGGTGAGGATGCGGCCAACGGTTTCGGCGTCTTCGAGGGCTTTGGCTTCTTCGAGGGCTTGGCGGGCTTGGATGAGCTGGCGGAGGAGGGGGAGGGAGAGGA
Organism: Prosthecobacter sp. SYSU 5D2; assembly: GCF_039655865.1. Classification (NCBI taxonomy): domain Bacteria; kingdom Pseudomonadati; phylum Verrucomicrobiota; class Verrucomicrobiia; order Verrucomicrobiales; family Verrucomicrobiaceae; genus Prosthecobacter; species Prosthecobacter sp. SYSU 5D2. Next base: position 972 of record NZ_JBBYXL010000005.1, read on the forward strand.
CGGACTGGGCGGCGGTTTCGACGGCCTGGTAGCGCTGCTTCAGCGTTTCCACATCGGTCTCGCCGGGGTCGTAGGTTGAGAAATCCAGGGAGGCAGGAGATTCGGGGGCATCCACCTGGCTTTCGACCACGAGGCGATCCAGGGCGGCATCGGCGGCGGCGAGATCGCCTTCTTTGACGAGGGCTTCCACCTCGCTGCCGCGCTGGACCATGCTGGTGGTGGCGGGGACGCCGAGGGACTGGACGGCGAGCCGGAGGCGGGCGGCTTTTTCGCGCACACGGGTTTCCAGATCGGCACGCTTCACCTGCCGGGGCTGGGCCAGGGCGACGGCTTTTTTTTGCTGTTCCAGAGTCAGGACATCCCGCAGGCCGAGGAGGGTGCGGAGTTGCAGCTGTTTCACAGCGGCTTCGGCCTCCATGAGACGGGCCAGGGCAGCGCTCGCCACCTCGGGGGTGGAATCTGGCTGGCGGAGGATCTGGTTGAAGGCTTTTTGCTGTTCTTTCACCTGCATCTCCAAGGGTTCCGACTCGGCGCGGGCGGCGGTGACGATGCCGGTCATGCGGCTTTCCTGTTCTTCCGTCAGGTCCAGCTCCGGCTTGATGACGGTGATGATGTCTGCCGACAGCAGCCCGCTTTGCAACAAGGCCTCCGGCCCGGCGGCGAGGCAGCCGGTGGTGATCAGCAAGGATAACAAAAAGTGTTTCATGGCATTTGAAGAGTCAGGTAGGCGGGCAGGAGAAAATCACTCGGGGCGCTGGCCGGGGCGGCGTTCAGGCTGGCGAAGAGGGAGTGCGCGGGGGCGTCCAGCAAGGGTGGCAGTGCCTCCGAAAGCCGGGGAGGCGGGACGTCCGGAGGCTGGGGGATGAAGATGCCCAGTGCCAGCGCCGCCGCTGCGGTGACAGGCAGCCACAGCCGCCATGACGGGCCATTGCGCACGGATGCCGGGGAGGTCAAAAGACGCGGATCCCAGGCAGGAGCTTCTGCGCGCTCACATCGGCGCTGCGCCTGGAAGCGTTGTTGCAGATCGGGATCGTTAACGTTGTCAGGATTCATGAGTTTCAGATGATGGTTGCAGCAGGCTGCGCAGGCGGGCTTTGCCACGTTCGTAATGCTGGCGCACGGAGCCCAGGCTGACTTTCATCACCCCCGCCGCCTCGCTCAGGGAAAGGTCCTGATAAAAGACCAGATGCAGCACCTCCGCCTGCCGGGCGGGAAGCTGGGCCAGGGCGGTGCGCAATTGCAAAGTTTGTTCGTCCAGCTCCGCCTGGCGGGAGGGTGACGGGCGTGGATCGGCGGAGTCTCCGCTGAGCTGCAGCCAGAGCCTGCCCAAAAGCGATTCGCGATAGCGCAGGCGGCGGAACTCCTCGTGCGCGGTGAAGCGGATGACGCCGAACCACCAGGTCTTGAAGCTGGAGGCACCGGTGTTTTGCAGCCGCCCCTGCGCCATTTTCAGATAGGCGTTTTGCAGAACCTCCTCCGCCCGGCAGACATCCCCGCCGCAGCAGTGCAGCGCCCAGCCAAAGGCGTCGGCATGCAGGGCTTCGAGGTTGTCGGCGAGTTCGCGCTCCATTCATTTGTCCGCTGAGTGTCCCAGGCTGCCGGTTTGTATGACAGCCACCCGTCTATGCACCTGGAATATGGATCCAGAAAACCGCGCCGCCACCCTCGCGGTTCTGCCCGCCCGCATTGCCGCCATGCGCCATGGCGATGGAGCGCACCAGGCTGAGCCCCAGGCCCATGCCGGATGTCTTGGGCCGCGCGGCGGAGCCACGGGTGTAGCGGTCCCAGATGATGTCTATTTCCTCCGGCAGGATGCCCGGCCCGGTATCCTCCACATAAATGATGGCCCCTGTGCCCTCCCCCTGCCAGCGCACGGTGATGCGCCCTCCTGCACGGGTGTAGGCAAGGGCATTGTCCAGGAGATTGGAAACCGCCTGGGTGAGGAGCTCGCGGTCCATGTTCAGTGTGAGGCTTAATCCGGGGACGAGTTTCAGGCTCAGCTTGCGGTCCTCCGCAGCGGGAATGAAGAGCTCGACGAGATTGGTGAGCATCTGGTCCAGGGAGGTAACCTGCCGGTGCAGCCTCAGCGCAGCATGGTCACCCGCGCGGATGGTCAGCAGCGTTTGTACGAGCTGTGTCGCCCGGTCAATTTCCTCCAGGCCACGGGCGGCGGATTCACGGGCGGTGTCATTGTCCGTTTCATCGTGCAGATGCTCCAGATTTCCGCGAATGCGTGCCAGCGGGGTGCGCAACTCATGAGCGAGGAAGTCATTGGTGGACTGCAGCTCACGCGTCAGCGTCTGAATCTGATCCAGCCCGGCATTGACCACGGAAGCCAGGGCCTTTAGCTCCGGGATGGCCTTGGGCGCGCGCAGGCGCATGCGGCTGCCAGGTACCCGCATGCGCTCCGCACTCAGGGTGAAGGAAAGGATGGGGCGCAAAACGTCATTCAGAAACCACATCACCGGCAGAAAGGCAATCAGGGCGGCGGTCAGCCCGGCAAACCAGATGTGCTGCTCAATGTTGGAAAGGTAGCGCCGCGACTGCGCATCCGTGCGGCCAAGCCACAGGATGTTCCCATCCCACAGGCGGATGGCTCCCGTTTGCAGCCGGTAGGGCATCTCTTCCACGGTCAGCTCCATCAAGTCCATGTCCCCTTTTCCCAGCAGGGTTCTGCGGGGCTGCTGCGGCCAGGGATAGGCCTTCATCGCGCCGGGGATGTCCTCATGCAGCACCTGCCCTGCTCCCGTAGTCACCCGCAGGCCGTTGCGGTCCAGCGGCTGGCTGATCTGAAACACTTTTTTTAATCCCCCCAGGCCGCCTTCATCATACCAGGCGGCATGTTGCAGCAGGTCATCGGCGATCCGGCTGCGGTTCACCGTCCGCACTTCCTGAATGACCGCGATGCGCACAAAAATGAGGATCATCAGGATGATGACGATGACGACCAGCAGCATGAGAAAACCCAGCCGCCAGGGAGAGGGCACCTTGTCAGGCCAGAGTTTTAAAAACATATCCTTTTCCCCGGATGGTCTCGATCTGAACGTTGCAATCTGGCATCTCCAGCTTGCGGCGGAGGCGGCAGACCATGGCATCCACCACATTGGTGCCGGGATCAAAGTGAATGTCCCAGACCTGCTCCAGCAAAAATTTCTTCGGCAGGACCCGGCCCTCGTGGCTCATCAGCACCTCCAGCAGGGTCCACTCACGCGGCTGCAGTTCCACGCTTTCCCCGCCACAGCTGACCCGCCGTTTCATCAGGTCCAGCCGGCATTTTCCGAGTGTGCGGTGGGTGGGCACGTGGTTGGTGGCCCGGCGGTGCAGGGCCTCCAGCCGGGCCAGCAGCTCCTCAAAAGCAAACGGCTTGGTCAGATAATCATCCCCCCCGGCGGAAAAGCCGCGCACCCGGTCAGAGACTTCCGCCCGCGCTGTCAGGAACAGCACCGGCATGCGCACGCCCTCCCGGCGCAGCTTTTCCACCAGGCTGAAGCCGTTCATGTCCGGCAGGCCCACATCCAGGATGACCACATCACACTCACCTTTACGGATGGCTTCCAGCGCGGTGGCCGCCGTCTTTACCCACTCCAGTCCATGCCCCACATCCTGCATCCAGGCCATCACCTGGCGGCCGAGTTCAGGGTCATCTTCGACGAGGAGGAGATTCATAGGAGAGTTGGAGAATCACTAAAGGGAGGGCGGGTCACCATGACAATTCTCGATTCTGAAAACTTTGGCCAATTATTCATCATCATTACCAAACGGTAAGGTGACTTCATGGGGGAAAGGCAGGTATGATATGGATGTTCGGGTATCCCACGAACACTCTCTCTAAATCCCCCCCTCTGATACAAACGCGAGCATTGAATTGCTTATTCTTTCCCTCCGTCATGCATCGCTACCTGGCATTCTCCATCGTCGTCCTCACCCTCGCGGGTGCAGTTTCGGCTGCTTTGAATGGATGGACCGTGCAAAAGGCCCAAAGCTTGCTTGATGGAAACAATTCTGGGAGATCCACCGCTCCGGGGGGGGTTGGTGGACACCAGTCGCAACTCTCGGCGGTACCAGGAAACATCTGATTCCTGGTGCCGCCGAGATTGTTAGCGACTTTCAGCCTGACTAGCGCAGCATGCGCACCGCCTTGTTAAAGGTCTTCAAAGAAACCGCAGCCGTGCCGTATCGCGCCGCCGCATACTGGGCAGCGAGTTCCTCAATGCCAGGCCGCACCGCACTGATACGCCTGCCATAGGCCAGCGGGCCCTCATTGGGCCGCCGCACCGGCAGGCCCAGGCTTTCCAGCCGCTGGCAAAGCCGCACCCACGCCCGCCGCCAGGGATCGCCATCACGCGCAGGACGTCGCAGCCAGGCATTCAGCAAACCCAGCCCCAGAACCACCAGGAAAAAACTGACCAGGAACAAGTAGATGTTCTTCGCCCCGTCCCCTCCCAGGAAAATCACACCCAGCCGGCTCCACCAGCCAAACTGGGTCTCTTCATCAAAGCTGACCACCCAGTTGTACCATTGGTCATTGACCTGGTCCATCACCACCTGGGCACGCTCCCGTGCCTGCCACCACCAGCTGTTGCGCTGCCGCTCCAGCTCTTCATCCCCGCCCAGCATGAAGCTTTGCAGCCCCCGGTTGACCCGCCCGGGGGCCAGCGCCGCCGTGGGGTCCACCCGTGTCCAGCCGCTTCCCTCCAGCCAGACTTCCGTCCAGGAATGCGCATCCGATTGGCGGACGATCAAGTGCGTCCCCATGTAGGGCACCTCACCGCCCTGATAGCCCATCACCACCCGCGATGGCACCCCGGCCGCCCGCATCATGGTGGCAAAGGCGGCGGCGAAATGCTCACAAAAACCCTGCCGTCGCCGCAGAAAGAACTCCTCCAGGGCCCTCCGCCCCAGATAAGTACCTGGCTCCAGGGTGTAACTGTATCCCTGCGTACGCAGGTGGGTCAGCCCCGCCTCCACCACATCCCGGTCTGTAGGGGATGTGGCACGCCATTGCGCAGCCAGCTTTTGCAGATCCTCCCCCAGGCCGCCGGGGAGTTGCAGCGCTGCCTCACGCTGCGCATACGTTATCGGCTCCCAGTCCATTTGGGGGCGGGACACTGCGTCAAACCGGCGCAGCTTCCGCACAGTATCGTGGGCATTCAGCACCCGCTCCGCGAACAGAGGATAGACGGACTTGCCATCGCTGCCCCGCAGTGGAAAATCCAGGGCTGGCAGCCAGATCTGGCCATGAGGCTCCAGGGTGATGATCTGGCGGATGTCACCTTCCTGGCGCTCGCGCAGGCCTGGAGCATATGTCGTGCGTAGCCCCCGACTCCAACTTAGCCCCTGGCAGTTCCACAGCACCACACAGCGCCAGTACCGCTGGTCATTTCTCGGGATCTCGCCGTCGGGAAACTCCACCCGAAATGCCTTTTCATTGCTCTTCGCCACCTCCAGCACATTGCCAGGGTCCAGGGACGAAGGCACCCCTGTCATCGCCGTTCTTCGCGCTCCCATGCGAAAGGGGTCCAGATTCATGCGCGGGAAGAGAATAAACAGCAGCAGCACCAGCGGCAGGGCCTGCAAAATGAGCCGCCCCGTCAGCCACGCCGGAGTCTTCGCCCCTGGCACGCCACGCCGGAAACGCACCATGCACCCGGCGATGAGCACATACGCGGAGAACATCATGACCGCGCTCAGGATGCTTTGGTCCGCCAGCAGTCCGCAGAGGCATAGAAACCAACCTATCATGGCGATAACCTGGAAATCATGCGGACTCCGGGATTCCAGCAGCTTACCCCCGGCAAGCACAATCAGCAGGGCCATGCCAGCTTCCATCGCCAACAAGTCTCCCTGGCTCAAATACACCCCCACTACCCCCACAGCGGTCATTGTCAGCGGCAACCAGCGCTGCTTCACCGGCCCCTTCATCAGGCTGCGGTAGGCCAGGCACAGGAAAAGAAAAATCAGCACCGGGGCTGCCACCACTTCATGCAGCGGGAGCACCGTCAAAAATAAGACCGCACTCAGCAGCACCAAGGGTCCGCGCGGCACCCCCGCACGGTGTTCATGACTGGGGGCGATCCGCACCGGTTTCCCCGTCTCCGTGCCGGCCAGCCCCCCGGCATGAACCTCCGCCAACGCCGCCAGGCAGCGCCGCGCATGGGCCTCCCCCTGCCCCGCAAGGATCTCCTGCCCCGGCAGGCGGATGCCATAGCTCAGTCCCTGCTGCTCGCTCATCTGGATCCAGCGCACCAGCTGCCCCACCCGCTCTCCTTCCGGCAGCGGTATGGCAGCCCAGTCCATCATGACCGCCTCACTGGCACCGCGTGACCACATTTTCACCATCATCGGCCTGCCACGCGCCACCGCGCGCCAGTCCACATGCTTGGGGGAATCCCCCGGATGCCATTCCCGCACCCCGGCAAAGTCATCCCCCTCCCGTCCAGGTGGGGAGCTGGTCCGGCTGCGGCCATCCACGCCCGCAGCCTCCACGGTGGAGGATGGCAGCGGCAGGTTTCCCGCAGCCGGTGGCACAGCATGGCGTGTCATCTCCACATTCACCACCCGCTGCGCCTGCAGAAGCCCCAGCGGATACGCGCTTCGCAGCATCAGCCGCACCGGCTGCCCTGCCGGAGGCAGGCGCAATTGCAACCGTACCGTCTGCCCTGCTGGCACCTGGTCCACAAACGCCGCCTTCGAAGCACCGGCCAGCAGCACCTCGATCCCGCAGGGCGTATGTCCGGAGGCCGCCCGCAGTTCCACGGGCAGCAGCTCGCCCTGTCCGGTATGAAACAGGGGTTGCTCCCCCACGCGCACCTCCAGACCGCGCAGATTCGCCCTGGCATACACATAGCTCATCACGCCCAGCGCCCCGGTCATGAAAGCCAGCAGATAAGCAGCGCCGTTGGACTGCACAGACCCCGCATACCCCATCGTACAGCACAGCCCGAACCAGGAAAACGTGTGGAGATTCCACTTCACCCGGGTGGTGGAGGGCAGTTCCGAGACCCGCTTTGGTCTGAAAAAAGACATCCCCCACGCCCACGCCCTGCCCATCATGGTGGGCGGTGCATTCAGGTGGCCTTCATGGGTCATGGCGCTCACGGAATCGCAGTTTCCTCCAGCAGGCGCAGTGCCGTCTCCCCATCCCCGTCCAGGCGGTGAGCCATCACCGGCGCACCGACATCCTGCACATCCTCCGGCAGCACCATCGTCCGCCCCTGCAGCAACGCCCAGGCACGGGCCGCATTCAGCAACGCCAGTCCGCCACGGGGTGAAAGCCCGCGCCCCTGCGCCCGGCTGGCCTCTAAAAGATCCTGCACATAGTCCAGCAGCGCAGCGGAGACATGCACCTTCCGCACATTCCCCTGCATCTCCTGCATCTCCGCCCAGGACAAAATCTCCGGCATCGCCCGCAGCATTTCTCGACGGTCCTGTCCTTGTAAAATGGACCTCTCCGCCACCCGGTCAGGCACCCCCAGCGCCAGCCGCATCAGAAAGCGGTCCAATTGCGACTCCGGCAGCATGAACGTCCCGATCTGCGAGGACGGATTCTGCGTGGCGATCACAAAAAACGGCTGCGGCAAAGCATGGGTGATGCCGTCCGACGTTACCTTTCCTTCCTCCATCGCCTCCAGCAGGGCCGACTGCGTCTTCGGAGTCGCCCGGTTGATCTCATCCGCCAGGAGCACCTGGGTGAAAACCGGCCCCTGGTGGAAGACAAACGTCCCCGCTTCCCGGTCAAAGATGGACGCTCCTAAAATATCCGCCGGCAGCAGGTCACTGGTGAACTGCACCCGCCGGAACTGTAATCCCAGCGCCTGCGCCAGCGCCTGCGAAAGCAGCGTCTTGCCCACCCCCGGCTGGTCTTCAAACAGCAGATGTCCACGCGCCAGCAGGCAGGTCACTGCCAGCCGGATCACACCTTCCTTTCCCACAATGATCTGAGAGACTCCCTCGATCAGGCGTTTCAGACGGTCATGGCATTGGAGCGCCACGGATTCAGGCAACGTGGCATCAGCGAGGGAAATGGGGCGGGCAGACACAAAAGTGGGGGGATTGGTGATATTTGGAGTGTCGCTTTTTGACCGCCCCGATGGCAAGCCTGTTCCACGATTCACATTGTTTTTACGTCCGTTAGTTCCCGCCTGGCCATACCGTATTGTCCTCCTTCCCCATGTCCTATACCTTTCCTCGCTCCACCGAACTCTTCGCCCGCGCCCAAAAAAGCATTGCTGGCGGCATTAACAGCGGCATCCGCAAAATGGAAGTGCCCGTGCCCCTTTACTTCGACCACGGGCAGGGCAGCCGCCTTTGGGACGTGGATGGCAATGAATACGTGGACTTCCAGACCGGTCAGGGTGCCCTCCTCTATGGCCACGCTCCAGCCGGCATGGCGGATGCCATCGCCGCACAGGCCAAAAAGGGCACCCACTGGGCCGCCCAATGCGAGCTGGAAATTGAGGTGGCCGAGCGCCTGCAAAAGATGATCCCCGGGGCAGAGCGCGTGCGCTTTAACAACTCCGCGACGGAGGTGGTGCTGGCCGCCTTCCGCCTGGCCCGCGCCCACACGGGGCGCAAGCTCATCCTCAAGTTTGAAGGCCACTACCACGGTTGGGCGGATGAGGGCCTCGTCGGTTTTTGTCCACCGCCGGACAAGTGGGGCAGCGAGGACGAGCCCACCAATCTGCACCCCAGCCAGGGCGTGATCCCGGAGGTGCTGGACCAGTTTGTCGTCGTCCGCTGGAATGATTTGGAGCACCTCCGCCGCCGGGTGGACCAGTATCGCGGCCAGATCGCCGCCATCGTTTTTGAGCCGGTACTTTGCAACACCTGCTGCATGGAGCCTGCCACGGGTCTGCTCCAGACCATCCGCGAGCTGTGCGACCGCGACGGCATGATGATGATCGCCGATGAAACCATCACCGGTTTCCGTTTCGGCGCAGGCTGCGCGCAGACGCATTACGGCGTCGTGCCGGACCTGACCATCCTGGGCAAGGCCATCGGTGGCGGAGTCCCCTTCGCCGCCCTGGTTGGAAAGGAAGCCTCCTTTGCCAAATTCCTCAGCGGCGAGGCCGTGCACGCTGGCACCCTCAATGCCAACCCGCTCTGCCTGGCCGCCGCCAAGTGGTGCCTGGACCAGGTCATCAATCTGGGAGATTCCCACCCGCACCAGATCATCGGCCTCGGCAAAAAGCTCATGGCCGGCCTCCGCACCCTGGCGGATGAACACAGCATTCCGCTGCGTCCGCAAGGCCCCGGCCTCGTCTTCCACACCGTTATGCTCAAGCCGGGCGCTGCCGAAGGCCACGTCACCAGCTATCGCGATTACGTGCAGCGCCACGATGCCCCCCGCTGGGCGCATTTGCGACGCTGTTTGTTAGAAAACGGCCTCCGTGCCATCGAGCGTGGCTTGTGGTTCCTCAGCCTCGCCCATACAGAGGCCGACGTGGATGAAGGCCTCAAACGTGCCTCCGCCGCCTTTGCGCGCCATGCGGTGGAATGGAAGGCGTGATCCGACATTGGCAGGAGATAAAAAACCACTAATGCCCAGCAATGAGCACTAATAAAAAAGACAAAACATTAGTGACTATTGCTGGGCATTAGTGGTTTAAAAATTCCCTTCCCCGAATCCTCGCTCCCCTCATCGTCCCTCTTGAAACCAGCGGATGCACGGAATTTAGATCTTCTTTTCCGTGTGTTTCGTGTATTCCGTGGTTGTCTTTGGTCTCAGTGACCGACCCCTGATATGAGCCAGCCCCCCCGCATCCTCTTCGCCGGACTTTTCCATGAAACACACACGTTTCTGGATGGCCTCACCGTCCTGGCCGACTTCGCCATCCAGCGTGGCGATGACCTGCTGGCGCAAAAGGGCGATGCCTCCCCCTTCGGCGGGGTGCTGGAGCTGGCAGATGAATTCGGCTGGGAAATGCTGCCCACCGTGGACTACCGCACCCAGCCCAGCGCCATGGTGGAGGATCTCGTCGTCGAAGCCTTCTGGGCCGACTTCCTGGACCACGCCACCCCGCACCTGGAAGCAGGTATTGATGCCATTTACCTCGTCCTTCACGGGGCCATGGTCTCGCAGTCTTTAGACGATGTGGAGGGCGAGATTTTGGAGCGCCTGCGCGCCCTGCCCGCTGCGGCCCAGGTGCCTATCTTTGGCGTCTTTGACCTTCATGCCAGCTTCACCCCGCGTATGGCGGCCCTTTCCAACGGCCTCGTCGCCTATCGTGAAAATCCCCACACCGATGCCCGCGAAGCCGCCTGCGATGCCGCCCGCCTGCTCCAGCGCTGCCTGACCAGCGGTGAAATGCCTAACCAACAATACATTCACCCGCCCCTCATGTGGCCGCCCACCGGCACCGGCACGGACAGCGAGCCCATGAAGACGCTGGAGGCCATGGCCCGCGAGATAGAAAAGGAACCCGGTATCTGGTCCGTCAGCGTCGTCGCGGGCTTCTCCTTTGCCGATACGCCGGATACCGGCGTCAGCTTCGTCATCGCCGCCACCACGGATGCCAGTGCCCACCTGCAAAAGCTCAGCGACACCGCCTGGGCCATGCGCGAGCAGGGCAACGTCATCGAGCAGCCCGTCTCCCAGATCATCGGCGACCTCGCCACCCCGCCGCCCGGCCTCACTGTCCTGGTGGAACCGGCGGACAACATCGGCGGCGGTGCCCCAGGTGACTGCACCGGCCTCATGCGCTCCCTCATCCACTGGCGCATCCCAAACTGCGCCGTCTGCATGGTGGATGCCGAGGCCGTCGCCAAAGCCCGCCAGTTCCGCGTGGGTGACCGCACCATGGTCTCCATCGGCGGCAAAGGCAGCCGGCTGGATGCCGGACCTGTCGAGATCGAGGTCGAAGTCATCTCCCACAGCGATGGCCAGTTTGACCTCGAAGACGCCCAAAGCCACCTCGCCTCCATGAGCGGCGGCAGCTTTGACATGGGCCCCTGCGCCGTCGTCCGGCACAAGGAGCTGACCATCCTCCTCACCAGCGTCAAGACCCCGCCTTTTGACCTCGGCCAGTGGCGCAGCCAGGGCCTGGAGCCCACCAGCTTCTCCGTCATCGGAGTGAAAGCCGCCGTCGCCCACCGCCGCGCTTATGACCCCATCGCCGCGCAGATGATCTGGGTCAACACCCCCGGCCCCTGCAGCAGCCAGCTCTCCGCTCTCCCGTATGAAAAAATCCGCCGTCCCATCTACCCACTGGATGTGGATTTTGACAATGCGTGACCACGCAACTTTACGTTGCCCAGGATTGCGGCTCAACGCCTGCTTTGCACCGCCCGGTTGAGCGTTTCGTCATAAATTTTTCGACGCTCATCCAGGCCGAGTCCTTTGTTACGGAGGCCGAGCATCTGGCGGTTAATGTCCTCACGCTGGCTGACGCTCAGGCGGGAAAGTTTTTCCACCACTTCTGCCGGCGGTTTCCTGGGGTAGCCGTCTCCAGAAAAACCTTCGCGATAGTCCACGGCGGCTTTTTTTGCCTCCGCCATCTGGGAGGAGCTTAACGGCGGGAGACTGCCGCCTGAGCTGCTTCTGGAACTGCTGCCGCCCGTGCTGGACCGGGCTGATTTGGCGGGAGGTTTTTGATAACGGATGGAGACGACCTCACCTCCCTCAATCTGGACCTGCGCGGTCCAGGTCTGGCTCCGTGCGGGATCTCCGCCGAGGCCTACCAGCTGCCACCCCTGGAAATTGGCGGTGCGTGAGACCACCTGCGATTGCATGGTCTGAGTGTCCAGGAGAGTCGCGAAGACATCCTCCTCCACTTGGGCGACACCTGTGAGGATGAGGTTGTCAGAAATACCCAAGGACCGGGTGAAAGGAGAACTTTTTGTTAGGGCCTCAAAAGCCTCCCCGTTCATGGGTTGCGGGATCGCCCCGTCATCGGCGGATGAGGTCTGCGCCGGATCAGCGCTTTCCACGCCCGGCAAGGTAACAGCACTGAATAAACCGGCAATGAGAACACCCCGGGCAATCCCCAGGGCTTTCTTCGTCACGTCATGCGACTGCGTCATGAAACCCTCTACGAGGAGAGTCATGGAAATCCATCAACGCACTCTCTGAAAATCGAACAAGCCTTCTTGCTCCAGTGCCGTCAACCAGCCTTACGGCTAACTTGAAGTTCGACGTCGGCCGCCGCGGCGCACCTGGCAAAAGGTGCTGTCTTCCATTTTCACCCCGCCGCCACACCTGCCTCCGCACTGGACGGAGGTGTCTTTTTGGCGGTGCCTGAGCGTGCTTTGAGGCTGTTGGCACGGATTTTTTTCAGGCGGCGCAGGAAGCTGGGGCTCAGGCTGTGGAGTTTCAGTCGGCTGTCGAGGTTGGTGTAGTTCATTGCAGAGGGTTTAAGGTTAGACGTGGGGTAGCTTCATTTGTTCGCTTTAAGATGCTGTCGGCCTCATGCGGAGAGTTGTCGGGCATTTGCAAGCGGGGCCGGACCGCGCACCCAGGCACTGGGAGAAATGCCTTTTTCCGCCCGGAAAGCCTGGCTGAAATGGCTCAGGCTGCGGTATCCCACCTCCAAAGCGGCCTCGCTCGCATTGGCCTGTCCGGCGGCCAGCATCTCCGCCGCTTTTTCAATGCGCAGACGGCGCAAATACAGGCTGATGGTCGTGCCAGCCGCCTCAGAAAAGGTGCGGGAAAGGTATTGCGGATTGCACCCGCAAAGCCGTGCCAGCTCCTCCAGTGGTGGCGGATCTTCCAGATTGGCCAGCAGCGCCTGCCGCACCTTGCCAACGCGCTCCAGCGCCACCCGTCGCGTCCGTGTGCAGAACAGCTCCTCGCCCTTTGATTCCGTCAATACCTTGCGGAAGAAAAACTCGCTCATCCGGCTGCCTTCCAGCAGCTGCCGGGCGGCGGAGCAAAGTGTTGGTGCCATCAGGGACCGGCTCCAGGCCCGGTCCTCAGCCTCCAATGGCCGGGTGATCAGCGGTGTGACCGGGTGCGGCCCCAGCAGCAGGCTGCGGAAATCGGCGGACATTTCCTGCCGCAGGCTGGTCAGGCTGCCATGCACCCACTCCAGCGGGAAATGCAGCACCAGGGCCTCATTTCCGCCACCGCCGAGCAGCCGCACTCCTTCAGGCAGCGCTGCCCCAGTGTTCATCCAGACCAGGCTGTTTCCCGCGATCTCCCGGTGGCGGTGCATGGTCCAGTCCACCCGGATGCCACCATCCAGCAGCAGCAGCGCCATGATGGCTCTGGGCCGCAGCGCTTGCAGCCAATGCCTGCCCCCGTGCTGGGCATCTGCACCCAGCCAGCGGCTTTCAAAAGCAGGATAAAGCAGGTACACAGGCAGGCAAATGGAAGTGAAGCGTCCCTTCGCGGACGCACGACGACCCATTGCTAGCCAGCAAACCCCTGTCTGGCAACCCATATTTGCGACTGCGTTTCAATAGCATCATCAGCTAAACTTATCCCGCCACTGTTTGGCGATGATCTCATATAGCTCATACCCCACCTTCACCACATCCTGCGCGATGAAGACCCAGCCTGGCAATACTGCCAGGGCGCAGAACAGGCAGATCAGCCCATTGACAATCCGGCCATGAATCATCATCCGGATAGAAAAAACGGTCATGATCAGAGCGACCCCGCCCACCAGATACCACTTCCATTCCGCCGTGCCCACGAAAGGCGTGGCCAGAGCGGCCATGCCGATCACCAGGAAGGCAGTCGCCCAGCGGTAGCTGGACTGGGCGATACCCTCATGATAGTCAGCAATATTCCGTTCCCGCTCGCGCTCCCGCGCGTCAGTCCGATGGTCTGGAGTAAGAAAGGCACCGCTCATGGCGCACTATTCCAACGCAAGGAAACGAACGCAAATGGAGCCTCCTACATTTACCTTTTTCCCAGTGAAGGCCACCTTGCCGGTTTCCTGATCCACCTTAAAGAGCGCTGCCGTGCCGCTGTTCTGGTGGGCCACGATCATCCACTTGCCCGTTGGGTCCAGGTTGAAATTGCGCGGGATCTGCCCCTCCGCCGCCGCATTCTGGATCAGCTTCAGCTTCCCTGTCGCTTCATCACAGGCGAAAACAGCGATCGTATCGTGCGTGCGGTTGGAGACATAGACAAACTTCCCGTTAGGGTGAACCACCGTCTCCGCCGTGCTGAAGCCCTCCTTGCCACGGTCCGCCTCCGGCAGCGTGGAGACGGTCTCGACCTCCGTCAGAGTCCCCTTCTCCGCATCATAGGCAAAGGTCGTCTCCGTCATGGACAGCTCGTTGTTCACAAAGACAAACTTGCCATTGGGATGAAAGGCCAGATGACGTGGCCCCCCGCCTGCAGGCGTCTTAGCATAGCCATGGTCTGTCATCTCGCCCGTGTCCGGGTTGATCTTATAAATCAGCACCTTGTCCAGACCCAGGTCACAGGCAAAGGCATAGCGGTTGTCCGGGCTGGCATTGATGCTGTGCGCATGTGGCCCCGCCTGGCGGCGCTCATTCACACTGCTGCCCTCATGCTGGACAAAAGTCACCGCCTCGCTCAGCGCCCCATCGTCGCCAATCGCATAGCTCGCCACGCTGCCGCCACTGTAGTTGGCGATCATCGCCATTTTACCTGTCTTGTCCAAGCCCACATGACAGGGCCCTGCGCCCATGGATGAAACTTGGTTGATCAGGCTCAGTTTGCCATCCGGCAGGTGAATTTGAAACGCGCTCACCCCGCCTTTAGTCTTGTCTCCACCCGGCAGTTCCCCGATGGCATACAGATACTTCTTGCCCGGATGGATGGCCAGAAACCCCGGGTTACCTGTCTCCACCGCCAGCGTCGGCTCGCTCAGCTCGCCGGTTGCCGAGTTAAAACTGGAGACATAGATCCCCTTGCTGCCTGTCTTCGGCGTGGTCTGGCAGCCAAAATACACCAGGTAATTGTCCCCTGCGATGGCAGTGGTCGTCAGGGCGGCAAAGAGAAAGGAAAGGGAAGCGCGGTTCATAAAGGTAAACATGGACCCTGATGAAAACGTTCCTTTCCGTCAAGCCCTCGCATGATATCGCATTGGCAAAAATATCCGCTACTCCTCCGTCACTGGGAATAATGCAGCCTATGCCGCAGTTCCTCGGGCAGTTCCTCTGGGGAGATTTTTTGCACGCCGGAAGGCACGATGACGGACAGGCCGCTGTCATCCACTTTCAGGACCCTTACGGTCTGAAGTTTCCGTCCGTCCGCCAGGACAAGTTCAGGTAACGTCTGCCCCATGTAGGACTGCCGGGCAGCCAGGATGATGGCCACCTTTTCTTTCCTTAGGCGGTTGAGTTCCTCCTGCAGTTTCTTATCACTCGCCACGACTTCGTTCACCTCTGCTTTCTTGGCCTGGACCTTGTTTTGCAGATCCAGAAGCTGGGCATAGGCTTGAATTTCAGCCCGTCTGGCTGCTACCCCCTGCTCCTGAACGGCCAGGTTTTTCGCGTAATCCGCGTTCAGCGCCTTCGCTTCGCTGTATTGGTGATAGAAATACCAGGCGGTTCCACCGGCGGCAAAGATGAGTAGGGCGATGAAGTTTTTCATGCGGATGGTGGGAATCTGGGGTGGGAGGACGCAGCCTCAGGCTCCTGCTCTCTTGCGCAGGCTTTCGTTCTCTTTCTCGGCGGCTTTCACCTGTTCAGCGGTCTTTTCAAGATTCTGATTTTCCTTCACCAGTTGCTGCTCCAGGGACTGCATCTGCTGCAGCATTTGCTCCACCCGCGTGGCGGCGACCTGACCGTTCGGCACATCCGGTGGCACCGCTTTTTTCAGGGCCGCCATGTTTTCATCCAGCTCCTTGTTTTCAGCGATCAGGGCATTCAGTTTCAGAATGTTCCGGTCTCTCTCCGCCAGCTCAGTCTTCACTTTATCACAGCCAGCCAGACTGAGGCAGAGGACAGGCAAAAGGGCGCGGATGAGAGGAGACAACGGTTTCATAAGCTTTAGGTGAGCCCAATTTCCGACAAGGCTATCAGGACGCCAAAAAACTGTCAATCCCCCAAGTCCGCCAGGAGCGCCACGACTGGCGCGAAGTTGTCACCAGATTGCATTTGGCCAGCCCCCTGGGCTTGCAATCATCCTCAACGGCCCGTAAGTGCGGCTTTCCTCTTCTTCCCCTTGAACAATTCCCCATGCCAGACTGGCTCTCCGTTATCTTGCTAGGCATCATCGAAGGTGTCACCGAGTTTCTTCCCATCTCCTCCACAGGTCATCTTCTGATCCCGCAGACGCTGGGCTGGCTGCCCACCAAGAGCGACCTCTTCAATGTGGTCATCCAGAGCGGTGCGGTGCTGGCGGTGCTTGCCGTCTTCAGCCAGCGGGTCGGCCACATGGCGCGGACCCTCCACAGCCCGGAAACCCGCGACTACCTGGGCAAGCTGGCCGCCGCCTTTGCCATCACCGGGGCCGGAGGCCTTGTCATCAAGCTCCTGGACATCAAGCTGCCTGAAACCGTCACCCCGGTGGCCCTGGCCACCCTGATTGGCGGCTTCATCATCCTCATCCTGGAGCGGCTTTACCGGGGCAAAAACGGTGCGGTGGAGATCACCTGGGCTGTCGTGGTGGCCGTGGCCGTGGCGCAGTTGCTCGCGGCCATTTTTCCCGGTCTCTCACGCTCAGGCTCCAGCATCATGATGGCCATGGCCTTTGGCATCGCCCGCCCGGCCGCCACGGAGTTCTCCTTCCTCCTGGGCATCCCCACCCTCATGGCGGCGGGGGCGTTGCAGATCTATTCCGAAGTCAGTGAAAACGGCGCGGCTGGGGAAGACTGGGGCATGATCGCCCTCGGAACACTGGTCAGCGCCCTGTCCGCCTTTGTCGTGGTGAAATGGCTCATCCGCTTTGTCCAGAGCCATACATTCAACGGCTTTGCCATTTACCGAATCATTCTGGGCAGCGGCTTGCTCATCTATGCAGCCAGTGCGATGAGATAGAGATCCCTCCACCCATGGTCGATTTCGCCAAAGGCTATTTTCGTCGCTCCGTCTTCAAGACGTACCGCTTCTTCAAGCATCCCCGGAAGCTGAAGACACGGCCGGTCATGCGCTGGTTCGCCCGGCATTTCCTGGACAAGCGGGTCTGGCGGCCCACGCAGCACACCTTTGCAGGCGGGATGGCCATCGGCAGCTTCATCACGCTCCAGCTTCTGCCCATCCAGATGCCTTCCGCCGCCATCCTGGCCGCCGTCTTCCGGGTGAATATACCCATTGCCATCATCATGTGCTGGGTAAGCAATCCGGTGACCCTGGCCGCGCTGGTGCCGTTGGAATACCAGGTGGGCAAATGGGCCCTGGCCTTCCTCACGGAGGTACCTTCCACCCCCTTCCCCACCAAGTTCCCCGATGACATGGCCGCAATGTGGCTGGCGCTGAAGGAGCATACGCCGGTCATGCTTTTTGGCGGCGTCATCTTGGGGGCCTTGCTGTCTCCCATCTCCTACATCCTCAGCTACGTCATCTGGGGCAGCATTGACCGGTGGAACAAGTACCGCAAGCAGCCCGCCCTGCCTCTGGAAAAGGCAGCCGGCGAGTGACAGGCCGGTCTTGCGTATAGTCCTCCGTTGCGTAAGCATCCCCCATGCCCCGCAGCCGTCGCGTCCACTTTGACTGCCTCACCGCCATGCGTGCGCTCGGCGAGCCGACGCGCTTCGCTTTGGTGCGGGCTTTGTTAGGCGGACCCCGCTGTGTCAATGACCTCTGCGAGGAGCTGACTGCCACGCCCTACAATGCCTCCAAGCACCTCCGCGTCCTGCGCGAGGCCGGCCTCATCGAGGTGGAAAAGCACAGCCAGCAGCGCCTCTATTCCCTGGCCGAGGCCTTCCGCTCCCGCATGAAACCCGGCACCCAGACCCTGGACCTCGGCTGCTGCCAGTTTCACCTGGACCAGTTTGACGAGGAATAGAAAACACTCTTGGTTAGGCCAGCAGCCCCTTCACCACCTCGCCATGCACATCCGTGAGGCGGAACTCGCGGCCTTGGAATCGGTAGGTCAGCTTGGTGTGGTCCATGCCAAAGAGGTGCAGGATGGTCGCATGGAAGTCATGGATGGAGACCGGGTCCTTGGCCACGTTCCAGGCGAAGTCGTCACTCTCGCCATACACCTGGCCGCCTTTGATGCCGCCACCCGCCATCCACAGGGAAAACGCGCCCGGATGATGATCCCGGCCCGTGATCGTCTTGGCTCCCGGGCGATTCTCGCCCAGCGCCGTGCGTCCAAATTCACTGCCCCAGACCACCAGTGTCGTATCCAGCAGACCGCGCAGCTTCAGGTCTTTTAAAAGCGCCGCAATGGGCTGGTCCACCATGCCGCAGTTGTGCTCCAGTTGCGGATCCAGCTTGCTGTGATGATCCCAGGAAGCATGGATGATGTTCACATACCGCACCCCGCGCTCCACCATGCGGCGGGCCTGCAGGCACTGGCGGGAAAAGATCTGGTAATTGCCGATGCCGCCCAGGTTGCTCTTGATCGGCGGCTCGATGCGGTTGATGCCATAGGCATCCAGGGTGGACTGGGATTCCCCGGTGATGTCCACCAGCTCCGGGGCCGCGCTTTGCATCTTAAAGGCCAGCTCGTAGCTGTTGATCCGGCTGGCGATCTCCGGGTCGCCGATGTGGCGGTGGCGCAGGCGGTTCAGGTCATTCAGCGCCCCCAGGCTGGACTGCTGCATGTCCCGCGTGATGCCGTCCGGGTTCGCCAGATTCAGCACCGGCGAGGCCCCATTGCGGAACATCACCCCGCCATAGGAAGAAGGCAAAAAGCCGCTCGCCCAGGTGGAGCTCCCGCCCGGCAGCCCGCGTCCCTTCGACACCATCACCACATAAGACGGCAGTTCCTGGGAGGCATTCCCCAGGCCATACGTCACCCAGGACCCCACGCTCGGGCGGCCCAGCAAAGGCGCGCCGCAGTTCAGCATGAGCTGCCCCGGCAGGTGGTTAAACTGCGTCGTGTGCATGGACCGGATCAGCGCGATGTCATCCGCGCAGGTGGCGATGTGTGGCAGCAGGTCCGACAGCTCCATGCCGCACTTGCCATGCTTTTTAAAGACCCGCTTCGTGCCCATCACCCGCGCCGTTTCCTTTTGCAGGAAGGCAAACTTCGCATCGCCCACAATCGAGTCCGGCAGCGCCTGGCCGTCATACTTGTTCAGCAGCGGCTTCGGATCAAAGAGGTCCATCTGGCTCGGCCCCCCCTCCAGGAAAATGAAGATGCACCGCTCCGCCTTCGGCGCAAAATGCGGCTTCCGCGAAGCCAGCGGATTCGCCGGCATCCCCTCCGCCCCCATCAACCCGTCCTGCCCCAGCAACGAAGCCAGCGCCGCCGTCCCCAGCCCACAAGAACTCGTGGCCAGGAAATCGCGCCGGGTCTGGGTGAAATAATCTTGGGGGGACATGGTGAGAAGACTACGCAGCGGGGATCAGGGGTATTGCGGAGGGAGTGAACCGGGGGCGAAAATAAAATGATCGCGCTTGGGGATGGAATGGTTGCAGTTGGTTGTGGATGAAGGCGTTAGGATGGGGATTTTTGGCTCTCCAACCCCACCCCAGGGAACCGGTGGGGAAAATTGAGGTGTAAGGGGTTGAGGTTGAAGGGATTGGGATGGGGTTTTGTTGGGGAAAACGGGGTTTGGCTGGGGATTTTCGCAGGTTTGAGAGTGGGGATGAGGTGACGCTGCGGGTCTGCGGCGAGGAGGGGGATTGAGGGCGATGGAGGACCTCGGAAACCTCACTCGGATCGCCGCAGTCGCGGGACAGGGAGTGAGGAGTACTGTACGGCGGGCCTGCAAACATCGGTAAATATCGCTCACTATAGAAGGGGAGACAACTTGGGAAACAGGGTGGGTTCGGCAATCTGGCATTTTGCCTGTATCTTTCTTGCCAGGGTGTTCAAGGGCAGCTTTTATAGGTGAAATCATCCATCGTTATTCCCCTCTCCCGAATGCCTCGCGTCGCCAAAGCCAAGTCCGCATCCAAGGAATCCTCCACTGCCAACAGCGGTTTCGAGGCCAAGCTCTGGCTTACTGCCTACAAGCTGAGGAATAACATGGACGCTGCCAAGCACGAGCACGTCCACCACTTCGTGTCTCACGGTATTGCCGGTTTCGTCCTTGCGAATGTAACATGTCCTCCAACCCGTCCAGCCAAAGCGACCTCCGACGCGCTGCCCACCCAAAACCTTGGCACAATTAACTTATGGCACGACTAACCAAAGAACGAAGTCTTGAACCAGTCATCACTGCTGCCCAAGAGTGGGTCCGAAACTGTCTTATCGCCGACAACTCGGTTTTCTCAAAGCGGTCACTTTGGACGCCGGAGAATGTGGAGGAAGTTCGCCGCGCATTTGTCGGCAATTTAGACCGCGGGAAGGACGACTTCTCAACCAAGTTGAAGGGACAAATGGCCCCCACTTCTCCTCCAGCAAAACAACTGATGGCAGAGATGATGTGGGCGCTTCTGCTTTTTCCTTCAAATATCAAGACTTCAACTAAGCGTCAGCAGATTGGCGAAATGTGGTCAATGTCTGGCGAATCATTGAGCGAAAGTCAGTTGCTACTCAGTGACAATGTCCTCGCGGGTATTGGCTCTGGTGGTACCGGCTTCAATAACCATCGCTGGCGGGAAATGGTTTTTCTAATCTCGCTAGTCGGTGACTTGAAAGCACGAACTATGGCTGAGCGAGAGAAGCTAATGTTAGATTATGATGTGTTCCTTGATTGGATCGCCCAGGTACCGCAAGAAGGGTATCGGCAGTTTAGGCATATGCTGAGGTTTTTTTGCTTTCCAGACCGTGTTGAGCGTATGTGCTCAAACGGAGAGCGCTGGGCAGTGCTTGCAGGCTTCGGGGTTGCACCGGAAAAACAAACAAAAAATTGGGGTGATCGTCAGCTTGACGATGCATTGTTGACACTGCGTCAAAAACTGGAGGGGGAGAATCCGGGAGAAATACTGGACTTTTATGAAGACCCGCTTCGAGAAAAATGGAAATTCCAAGGCGATTCTCAAACTCGCTTACTAGCAGTATTTGTCGGTCAAGCGAGTCAAACAAACCTGAACCACGGACTAGGGAACGGAATATGGGGGTTTAAAGATTCTGCAAAACCCGAAGACTTAGAGCAGCTAAAAGCTGGGGACATCATCATTTTGGGTTCAGGATATTCAGGAGGAAGTCCACGCACCACTTTTGAGGTGTGGAAACAACAGAAGCTATCGCAGGTTAAATACGCACGCATTATTGGGAGACCGTACCAAAGCGGCGAGGTTGAGTGGCCCGATGAGCAAAGTCTTGACGAACGGGATCGATACCTTTGGCGAATAAAATTCGATCCGAAGAGCGTGAGAACACTTTCCAATATTGCATTGAATGATGAGACCATCCTCACGCCTGAACTTTCCGAGTCTCTTCGCAAGTCTGGAAGCGCAAACGGTAGAGGTTATGTTTTGTCCGCGTCAAATTTCATAATCATCGAGGATGAAGATGTTTCAGCCCCAGAAGAGCCAAGCCTACCTAGGCCGCCAATTCTCGCGTTCGATGCTGCCGCATTCAGTGAGGCAGTAATTGCCATCGGAGCCACCAACTTTCGTGTTGAAGAAGGATTCCTTGGTCGGTTTATCGCCTCCTTAGCTGCCAAGCCTTTTTTAATTCTCACCGGCAATTCCGGAACAGGAAAAACCAAGTTGACAGAACTTTTTGTTCAGTGGCTGAGCGGCAATCGTTCGGGGCAGTTTGCGATCGTCCCCGTAGGTGCTGATTGGACTGATAATCGAAACGTCCTCGGTTTTGTGAATCACTTGCGCACAACAATCCTGAAGGAGGCAGGAACCGACATTCCCGTGCCAGTCTATCAGACGACCAAGATTCTCGACCTGCTTCTAGATGCCGGCCGAAAGGAAAACGAGGGAAAGCCATTCTTCTTGATTCTGGACGAAATGAACCTCTCCCACGTGGAGCGATACTTTGCAGATTTTCTGAGCACCATGGAGTCGAAGGAAGGGCGATTACTGCTTCACGGCGAGGGGCGATTGCTTCCACGCAGACAGGGGGGGCAATGTGATGTGCCTGAGTCATTGGCACTACCGCGAAATGTCTTCGTCATTGGTACTGTGAATGTTGACGAAACGACTTACATGTTCAGCCCAAAGGTCTTGGACCGTGCTAACGTCATCGAATTTCGAGTGGAGGCAGGTGTGCCGGTGAGATTTCTGGAATCGGGTGGCCGAGGAATCGGCAGCATTGTCCCTGCCTCGGCAGGATACGATGCGGGCTTTCTCGAATTGTCCCTCCGTGCACGAAGCGAAAAAGGTCTGGCACTGGCTCTTGTCGCCCATCCAGATAGGCCACCGGCAGACGCGAAAGAAGGCATTGAAAAATGCCACACCACGATCACTGACCTTTTTTTCCTGATGCAGAGGCGACACCTGGAGTTTGCCTTCAGAACCATAGCTGAAATCCTTCGTTTCCTGGCAGTAAATTACGAACTCAAGCCCGCCGATGTTGCCTGGAATTGGAGGAGTGCAATGGATGCACAGATTCTTCAGAAAGTTTTGCCCAAGCTTCACGGATCCAAACGAAAAATTGGTTCATTGCTAGCGGCCCTCGCCAAATACTGTGAGCATGGTATCCTCACGGACGCAGATGCCTTGATGATAGACGAAACCAAGGCCGAAGCTTACCTCGCGGCAGAAGACAGGCGGGAGAAATCCCCAGCGTTTATGGGGAGCTACAGTAAGTTGTGCGAAATGATGGAAGCTGTCAGACGTGATCAATTCGTGAGCTTTATCCAATAAACCGTGGACTCGTTATTCTGTGAATCGATGCTGATTCCGCTCGGCGGAGGGCTATCGCTGCTCATCAAGGAGGAGGCATCGCCCCAATCTGCACGGGATGGGGAGTTTCGGTTGATTCCCGGTTTACCTGAAGGCTGGCAAGCCATCCCCAGTAGTCGTCGACTCGACGCTTTGACACCCGCAGGCCGTCCGCCTGTTCTTTACGATCCTGTTGCCACCGAGCGAGGCCTTCACAATCTACGCATATTTGAATTGCGCGATTACTACTGGGAACTGCGTGGTGGCCAGAACGGGTATCACACCGTTGCCGAGGTAACATCGAGTTTAGAGCACTCGGTTGATCATGCTTTGTGGCTTCCTCAGGTCAGTCACGGCCGGTTCCGATTTGTCAATTACCTTGGCTCTGCCTGGGTCGAAGCGACGGTGGCCGGGCTCCCGCCGGTTCGCATCTCTTTCGAGGTTGCTTCACCGAAGCTTGATTACGAGAAAGAATATCGTTCAATGATTGAAACAATCGGCGAGGAGTGTCAGCAATTACTTTTGGAATGGGGTACTCCGGCATCATTAAATCTAGCTGTTGATCCAGAAAAACGGACTCAGACTCTGCTCGAACAATTCCTTTTCCTCCGTCACGTGCTAGGGCCGGATAAGCTCGATCTATATCTCGAAACCATCATCCGCCATTCGCATTCGCGATTGGAGCGGGAACTTGAATGGAAACATTCCGGCACGGCTGACCCTGCATTTCTGGCTGCCGACCCACTCCGTCGAGGTCGCGATTGGCAACACTTCGATGGCCGAGTTGTCCCTGCTAAGATGCAAACCGAACGCAAATTCGAATCCGCCGACACCCCGCCAAATCGGTTCGTGAAGTTTGCGCTTCTGCAGTTCCGTGAACTCTGCAATTCAGTATTGCAGGCCAAGCGGAACGGTAAACAAGCCTTCGCGCCAGACGACTCCGTCTCCCTTGAGGCGACTTCCATGCTACGTTCCCTTGAGGCACTGCTGGCGCGGCCGCTGTTCGATGATGTCGGCGAGTTGCGAAGAATTCCGTTTGAGAGCACGACTCTTCAGCGCAGCAAAGGTTACCGCGAGATATTGCTTGCCTGGCTGATGCTCGATGCTGCAGCCCATTTGGATTGGCCAGGTCGTGAGGATGCCTATGACGGCACTACGCGTGATGTCGCCACACTATATGAATTCTGGCTTTACTTCCTGATGGTTCGCGCATTTCGCGACAGACTCGGAATGGTTTCCGAACAAGACCCGCTCGCAAAAGTTGACGGTGCTTTGCCGTTTTGTTGCCGAGCAGGAGACGGGCGCTTGGTAATCAATCTCCGCCAAAGTGAGGCGTCGTTTTCGCGGTTTCGTTGGGAGAATGATGGTCGTGCACTTCGAGTGCATTTTTTCTATAACCGCTCGTTTGGTCGAAGAGGGATTGGTGAGCGCGGCAGCTACAGCAAAACGTTTCGCCCTGACTACACTCTCGTGATCATTCCCGAGGAATTCGATCAACCGGACTGGAGCGCAGCAGAACGTGCTGCCGAAAAAGCCGGTCGAATAGCCTATCTACATTTCGATGCAAAATATCGCGGCGAGAATCTACCAGGTCTTTTTGGGGACGCTGAAAAAGAGGAAGATGAACCTGAAGACCGCCCCTCCCGGGCAACAGGAACGGTGAAGCGGGTCGATCTCTACAAGATGCACACTTACAACGAGGCAATTAGACGCACGGTCGGCTCATACGTGCTTTATCCTGGCCTACCTCCCCAAAGTGGTGAAGCTCCGCGGTACGAACGTTATCATGAGGTCATGCCGGGTATTGGTGCGTTTGCCTTGCGCCCAGCAAAGCGAGGGGAGACACCCGCTGGTCTTGATAGCGTCTGTGAATTTATCAGTGAGATTCTGGCGCATCAACTCGATCGATTCACGCAGAGCTATCGGATCAACACTTTTACCGAGGACATCATTCGCGAAGAGCCGTTAAAATACATACGAACAGACTCAATTGAAGAAATTGTTTCGCTACCTGGTGCCACTGCAATTCTTGGGTACATGAGGAAGGGCGATGTTCACACATTTGCAGCCGACAAATTCTTTTACTGCCGAGCTACCGACGAAAATGGTCGACCATTATCGCTCGATCTTTCTACCACTCAAGGGGTTATTCTCATTGGTTGGTCTGGTCCGCTCACCGGCCCCTTCGTCACAGTCGGCTGGATGGCGCGAGTGATCTCCTGTCGGCTGGTGAGCAGGGAAATCGTCATCCAAGAGACAAGTCTAGAACCGTCCAGTGGAGCGGTTCACTACCTTCTTTTCAAGCTGGCCGATGTTTCCAATTTTCCCCCGAGAGAGATTACCAACTTGGTATTCGCTGCGAACATGGACGGCGAAGGGGGTAAATTTAGGACGTTTGAATCCACGTTTTCTGAAGTCTGCCGTCAGAATCTAGCAAACACCACTAGCGATTGACAGGTGCTAGGGGGTGATCTGAAAACCATGCGCCGATCAAGTTGCAGCCTGAGTTTGTAAATCGGGACTACTCCCTATTGATGAACTCATCGAGGTTGAGGAGGACGCGGGCGAGGGCGACGAGGACGGCGGTTTCTTGGGCTTCGCTGGCGGGGACTTGGGGCTGGATGAAGCTGAGTACTTGGAGGGAGGCGGGGCCGCCGGCGGCGACGCGGGCTTTTTGCTCGGCGTGGAAGGCGAGGAGGCGCTGGGTTTCCTCGGGACGCGGTTGGCGGGAGAGGCAGCGGTGGAAGAGGTTTTCGAGACGGGCGGGGGTGTCGGGAGGGCTTTCCTGGATGACGCGGAGGGCGAGGGACTGGGCGGCCTCGACAAATACGGGGTCGTTCATCAGGGTGAGGGCCTGGAGGGGGGTGTTGGAGCGGTCGCGCTTGACGCAGGCCTCGCTGGCATCGGGGGCATCGAAGGTGGTGAGCATCGGATACAGGATGCTGCGCATGGTGAGGATGTAGAGGCCGCGGCGGTAGCGGTCGCTGCCCTCGCTGAGCTCCCATTTGACGGAGCGGCCGACATCGAAGACATCGCCAGGGAGAGGGGGCTTGATGCTGGGGCCGCCGATGTTGCGGGAGAGGAGGCCGCTGGCGGTGAGGAAGGCATCGCGGAGGATTTCGGCCTCGAGCCGGAGGCGGTTCTGGCGGGAGAGGAGGCGGTTCAGGGGGTCGGTCTCCAGGATGTCGGCACGGTGTAAGGAGGACTGGCGGTAGGTGGCGGAGGTGACGATGAGGCGGATGAGCTCCTTGCGGCTCCAGCCGGTGTCCATGAAGCGGGTGGCGAGCCAGTCGAGCAGCGCGGGATGGGAGGGGGACTCGCCGCTGGTGCCGAAGTCATCCGGGGTGCTGACGATGCCGGTGCCGAAGAGCTTGCTCCAGACCTGGTTCACGGCGACGCGGCTGGTGAGGGGATTTTGACGGGAGACGAGCCACTGGGCAAGATCCAGCCGGGTCTGCTCGGTGCCGGTTTCGGCATTGCCGCTGGCATTGGCGGTGGCGGGTTTTTCGAGCTTGGGCAGGGCGGAGAGGGTGGCGGGGACGACATCCGGGCCGCGACGGGCGTAATCCCCCGCGAGGTGGACATAGGCCTGGCGGCGGCCGGTGGTGACCTCAGCCAGGGTTTGCGCCTGGGTGGTGGGCTCGGGCTTGTCCTGGGTGTTATTGAAGTAGGCGTAGAAGCTGTAGTAATCCCGGATGGTGATGGGATCGTACTTGTGGGTGTGGCACTGGGCGCAGCCGAGGGTGAGGCCCATCCAGACGCGGGAGGTGGTATTGACGCGGTCGGCGAGGTTTTGGAAACGGGCTTCTTCCTTGTCCACACCGGCCTCGGTATTCAGGGCGGCATTGCGATGGAAACCGGCGGCCTTGAGCTGGGAAACGCCGGCGTCCGGGAGGAGATCGCCGGCGATCTGCTGGATGGTGAACTGGTCGAACGGGAGGTCGTTGTTGATGGCCTCGATGGTCCAGTCGCGGAAGTGGTAGGCGTTTTCGCGGACTTTGTCGCCGAGGAAACCTTCGCTGTCGGCATACCGGGCGAGATCGAGCCAGTGGCGGCCCCAGCGCTCGCCATAGTGCGGGGAGGCGAGGAGGCGGTCCACGAGCTGGTCATAGGCGCGGGGGGAGGCCTGGTATTCGGCGGTGAAGGCATTCACTTCCTCCGGGGTGGGCGGCAGGCCGGTGATGTCCAGGGAGACGCGGCGGATGAGGGTGACGGGGTCGGCCTCGGCGGAGGGCGGGAAGCGGTGTTTTTCCAGCTCGGCGCGGATGAAGAGGTCAATGGGGTTGCGGATGCCGGCGGTGTTTTGGACGGCGGGCGGCGGGGGATTCTGGATGGGGAGGAAGGACCAGTGCTGCTGGTATTCGGCGCCGGTTTGGATCCAGCGGTTGAGGAGGTCGCGCTCCTTGTCGGTGAGCTGTTTGGGGGAGGACGGCGGCGGCATGACGTCGTCCTTGTCGGTGGTGGTGACGCGGTGCCAGAACTCGCTCTTGTCCGGGGAGCCGGGGACGATGGCTTCCTTCACGGCGTCCTCGCGGACGTCCAGGCGCAGGCCGGCCTCGCGGCTGTCCTCATCCGGGCCGTGGCAGGCGTAGCATTTGGAGGAGAGGATGGGGCGGATGTCGCGGTTGAAGTCCGGTTTTTCAGCAGGGGCAGACAGGCCCAGGCCAGCGGAGGCTGACAGGGCGGTGAGCGTCAGGGTTTGGAGACGTGACGAAATGAACGGACCGGATAACATGCGATTAACTACTACGGCGGATGCAGCAAGGAGCTTGCCGGAAGGGCACAATCGGTGTGAAAGAGGTCATTTTGGGGAGGGGGTTAAGAGGTGGGTAAAAAGATTTGGGGTAGAAAGATTTTTTTATTGGGCATGGAGCTGGGAGGACTGAGGACTGGGGACTGGGAGTAGAATCAGTTGGGGCCCAACTGAGCTACTTGCTTGCGAAAGGAGGGCAGATGATTCAAAAGAAGCCATGCCAACCAAAGCACGTTACATCATGATCGGCGGTTTCCTCGGAGCCGGAAAGACCACGACGGTGGGGCGTCTGGCGAAGTACCTGACGGACCAGGGGCTGCGGGTGGGGCTGATCACGAATGACCAGGCGGGCGGGCTGGTGGATACGAAGCTGCTGCGCGGCCAGGGTTATGCGACGGAGGAGATCGCGGGGGGGTGCTTCTGCTGCCGGTTCAATACCCTGGTGGAGGCGGCTAACAAACTGTCTGACCAGGCGAAGCCGGATGTCTTCATTGCGGAGCCTGTGGGGAGCTGCACGGACTTGGTGGCGACGGTGACGTATCCGCTGCGGCGGATGTATGGAGACGCCTTTACGGTGGCGCCGCTGAGCGTACTGGTGGACCCGGTGCGGGCGCGGCGGGTCTTCGGCCTGGATGCGGGGGGCAGCTTCTCCAGCAAGGTGGCGTATATTTTCAAAAAGCAGCTCGAGGAGGCGGACATCATCGTAATCAGCAAGAGCGACATCATCGGCGAAGAGGCGCGCGAGGAGCTTCGGGCGGTTTTGCAGAAGGAGTTTCCGGTGGCGCGGATTGTGACGGCCTCTCCGCGTGAGGAGACGGGGCTGGTGGAGCTTTTTTCCCAACTGATGACGGATGAGCAGGCGCGACGGAACCCGATGGCAGTGGACTATGAGGTGTATGCGGACGGGGAAGCGCTGCTAGGCTGGCTGAATGCCACGGTGACGCTGAAGGCGGCGGAGGAGTTCGAGGCGAATGAGTTTCTGCGCGCGCTGGCGGCAAATGTACAGGAGAGGCTGCAGAAGGCAGGGACGGAGATCGCCCATTTTAAAATGACGTACAGCCCGGATGACGGGATCGCCGGGGAGCTGGCCTCCATCAATCTGGTGCGGAGCGACTATATCCCGGAGCTGGGCATGGAGCTGGATGAGCCAAGCGAGGGCGGGCAGCTCATCGTGAATCTGCGCGCGGAAGCGGACCCGGCGGCGCTGATGGAGGCCGTGAAGACGGGCCTGGGAGATACGACGGCCACCTTCCCGACGCTGACGGCGACGCTGGAGCACGAGGAGCATTTTCGCCCAGGGAAACCGGAGCCGACGCATCGTGATGGAGCGGAGTAAGGACGTGCAAAATGCGGGCTTTTGCCGCACTGATTTCTGACATTTCGGGGGTTGCCCGCTGGAGATAATCGGCGAGGATTCGTGATGAACGCCGGAGTTTTGCTAGGGGTCCTGTTGATGACCGCAACGTGTGTGTGGAGCCAGGGCACGACGCTCTATTCCATCGGGCAGCCGACGGATGAAGAGCAGCTCTACCTGGAGATGATCAACCGGGCGCGGGCGAATCCAACCGAGGAAGGGCTGAGGCTTGCGGCGAGCACAAACGCAGATGTGCTGCATGCGTTTGAAGTACATGGGGTGGACCTGGAGCTGATGAAGCAGGAATTTGCCGCGCTGCCGGTGAGGCCGCCGCTGGCGATGAATGCGAAGCTTATGCAAATGGCGCGGGCCCATACGCAGGACATGTTTGACCATGCATTTCAAGGGCATACAAGCTTCAATGGCGATGTGCTGGCGGACCGGGTGGCGGATGTGGGCTATGCGTTTTTCAGCCTGGGGGAGAATGTGTTTTCCTTTGCGAACTCCGTCTATCATGGCCATGCAGGCTTCCAGGTGGACTGGGGGACAGTCCCGGGGGAGGAGCCCGACGAGGACGGAATGCAAGCCGGTCGCGGGCACCGGGTGAACATCCAAGGAAATTATCGTGAAATCGGCCTGGGGGTGAAGCTGGGCATGAACACGGTGGGAGAAACCACGGTAGGGCCGCAACTGGTGACGCAGAATTTTGGCAGCCAGGTGGGGAGCTCCGCCTATGTGACAGGGGTGGCTTTTTATGATGTGAACGGCAATGGTTTTTATGACCTGGGGGAAGGCATCCGCGGCCTAACTGTGAATGTGGAAGGATCGCTGTTTCATGCGGTGACCAGCACCTCCGGAGGGTATGCGGTGCCGGTGCCAACGGTGAATGCGACGCGCGAGGTGACTTTTACCGGGCTGGGTCTGAACGGGGAATTTGTGGCAGTGATCACCGACGGCCAGAACGTCAAGACAGACTATAAACTCGATTACTCACCGCCCACCCCTGCAGGACCGGTGGTGGCGGACACAGGCAGCCCCACCACTTATACGTTTAATGCCGTGGGCGGTGCGACGGGATATGACTGGCAGGCCATGAAAGCGGTGCCGCTGGCCAATGACGGAGCCAATGATCTGACGAGGGTGACGCCCCAGACGACCGGGACCTACAGTGCCCTGTCCACAACAGTAAAGCATTCCGGCACCGGTGCCTACCGGCTCACCCACCCTGCCGTGGCGATCAGCTCAGAGAGTGTGATCTATCAGGAAACATTTTATGTTCAGGAAGGGGCGGGCCTTTCCTTCCGCAGCCGTCTGCGCACTGCTTCCGAAGATCAGGTGGCGAAAGTGCAGGTATCCACCAATAACGGCAGCAGCTGGGAGGATGTGTATGCGCAGCCAGGGGCGACACCGGCGGAAGAGAATGGCCTGCCTGGAGAAGGCAGTTTTCAGTTGCGGGAGATTTCTCTCCAACCTTATGCCGGACGGCAGATCCGGCTGAGATTTTTATACGAATTCCTGGGCGGATCGCTTTTCCCAGGGACCGGGGATGCGCTGGGGTGGTATGTGGATGAGGTGAACTTCAGCGGTCTTTTGGATGCTTCCCATGTGGTGAATACAGCCGTGGCAGAAGGAGAGACGGAGTTTGAATTTACCCCGGCGGAAGCAGGCCAGTATCTGCTGGCCGTGCGACCCAAAATCTCCGGCCGGGACTGGGCCTTCAGTCCGCCGCTGGCAGTGGCGTCAGCAGATACGGGCACCTTCTCCATCCTTGCCATCGCCCCGGCCCAGGTCGTTAAAGCCGGAGGCAAGGCGGAGTTCCAAATCATGACCACCATGGAGGCCGACTCCTGCCGGTGGCTGAAGAATGGCAAGGTGATCAAAGGGGCCACGGAAACGACGCTGACCCTCTATCCTGCGGGGCTCCAGGCGGCAGGCACCTATACGGCGGAGGCCACAAAAAACGGCCTGACAAGCACCAGCCTGCCCTTTCTTCTTGGAGTGGTGGAAGATGTGGAGAAAACCGTGGCACTGGCAGAAGGCAAGTCAGTGAAGCTGACGGCCAAAGCTGCGGGACCCGGACTGAGCTATGAATGGAAACGCAACGGGGAACCGCTGGAGGACAGCGACCAGATCACCGGGAGGCTGACCAAGACCCTGCAGCTCAAAGGATTGCAGAGCGGGCAAAGCGGCACTTATACCTGCGAAGTGAAAACGGGAGGAAGTGAACCCACGGCGGGCGGCACCACGCATCTGGGCGTCTTTGATCAGGCACCGGCACTCCTGCCAGGGCAGGAGCTGGAAGATTCGATTGTGGGTGGTGCCTACAGCTATTGGGTCCGGTTCGATGAAACGCCCGGCCTCGCCCCAGCCACCTTCTCAGCCAAGAACCTGCCCTCTGGTATGAAGATCAATTCGAAGACGGGGGAAATTTATGGCCGTCCTACCAAACCCGTGAACGCCACCATTACAGTGACGGCCAAAAACAGTTTTGGCTCCAGCGTGACCACACTGAACCTTGTGGTGCATGAATTTCCCGCCAATCTGGCAGGAAGCTATGCAGGCCTGCTTGGCCGGCATGACGGCATGAACCAGCAGATGGGCGGACGACTGGACCTGAAGGTGACCTCACTCGGGACCTTCAGCGGCAGCCTGATGATGGGAACGCGAAAAGTGCCGGTCAAAGGGGGGCTGAACATCACGGCGGATGGAAGTGAGCTACCCCATGGCATCGTGGAAATCCCGGCCACAGCCAAACATCCGGGCCTGCCCATGGAACTGGCCTTTTATGTGGATACGGCAAAACATCTGCTTAATGAGGAAAAGAGCCGCATCACCCAGGGAGAAACAAAGCTGGGAATCACCGGCTGGCGGCAGAAGTGGAGAGCGAAAGGGGAAGCGGCGACGGCTTATCTGGGACTGCATACCTTTGGCTTGCGGCTGACGGTGGCCGGCGATGAGGCTGTGCCACAGGGGTGGGGCTTCGGCTCACTGAAGCCGGCCGCTGACGGAAAGATCAAGCTGGCGGGCCGGACGGCGGACGGGGAGGCGTTTACTTCAGCCTCCTTCATCGGGCCGGAGGGCGAGGTGCTGGTTTATCAGCCTCTCTATAAGACGCCAGTGAAAGGCAGCTTGCTGGGAACACTGCAAATCCTGAAGGGGAATGAAACGGACACTGCGGATAACACGATGAGCGGCGGAGTGTCCTGGACGCGACCTGCGACGGCGGGGACCAAGGCGCGGGTTTATGCGGCGGGATTCGGGCTGGCTGCGCCGGTGGCAACGCCAGTTGAGCTGGAGGCGGTGGGAGGAAGCTTTTTCCCGCCAGCGGCAGACAAGGTGGTCTTAAATCTGGCCCCTGGTGAGGATAATGCGGAAGTGAAGTTTGAAGAAGGCGGGCTGGAGACGGCCATCGTGGCATTGAACATTGCTGCGAAGAGCAAGATCACGCCCGTGACACCTGCGGAAAGCCCTTCGGCTTTCAAGCTGGCGGCGAATGTGAAGACGGGGGCCATCACGGGCAGTTTCATGCTGTTGGATACGCCAAAGCGCAAGGTGCCGCTGCTGGGGATGCTGATCCGCGAAGGAGAAGATTATCTGGGCGCTGGCTACCTGCTGGTGCCTGAACTGCCCTCCCAGGCCTTCCCCAAGATCACACCCATCTGGTCAGGAAGAATGACTTTAGAAAAGAAAGCGGACGTGCCGGACTGAGATTTTGGAAAGGTCTGCATCTGAGGCTTGCGCTTGAGGTGTGAACCTCCCAGTATGCGACCTTCATGGCCGTCCTGAACCGACATGCCCGGCTTCTTTACCTGCTCGCCCTGTTTCAACTGCTGGGCGGGCCGATTGTCTTGGGCGGGCTGATGATGGTGATGAAGCTGACGGCGGAGAAGGAGATGACGCTCTCTCAGAGCGTGGCGCATACGCTGGAACGAATGGCGCATTTTGAGGCGGAAGCCGATGCCATCCGTGACTGGAACGAAGATGATTCTTTACCGCCTGCAAAACCAGAACCGAAGCCCCGTAAGGCGAAAGATTCCAAGGACAAGCTGTGGGCAGTGAATGATCTGGGCAAGGTGGTGTGGGCAAAAATAGAGCCGCTGAAAGTGACGGCGATGGCCTGGCATGATCCGGTGCCGCGAAAGCTGGCCAATGCGCCGCCGCTGCCGCCACCACGAGCGGTCTGAAAACAAGGGTGAACTGAGGCGAGGCCCTTTTCACGCGCACCCCCGTGGCCTGATTCCAGGTCGGCCATTCCCCCCCTTGCAACGGTGTGTACACCGTTCTGCGATGTTTTCAATTATACGTATCTCACTCCCGATTTTTTATGCATCTCTCCCGATTGATTTTTCAAAGTTTCCTGGTGCTGGCTGTGGCCGGCCAGGCCTCCGGCCAGGAAGCGGCCCCGACAGACACAGAAACCACCACCCTGCCTGAAGTGGTGGTGGAAGGCAAAGCCAGCAATCTGCTGGGCAGCACCGATGGTGCGTCCAAAGGACGTGCCACGCAGGAAGACTTCCTCTCCCGCCCGCTGATGCGGCGCGGGGAGATCCTGGAGACCATCCCCGGGGTCATCATCACCCAGCATGCGGGGGGCGGAAAGGCCAACCAGTATTTCCTGCGCGGCTTCAACCTGGACCATGGAACTGATTTTGCCATCAGCCTGGACGGCATGCCGCTGAACATGCGCACCCACGCGCACGGCCAGGGATATACTGACCTGAATCCGATCATCCCGGAGATGATCCAGGCGATTGACTATGCCAAAGGCACCTACATAGCAGCGGACGGTGACCTTTCCACCGCAGGCAGCGCGAACTTTTTGCTCTGGGACCTGATGCCGCAAAACATGGTTAGACTGGAGTTTGGAGAATACAACTATTACCGGGCGCTGATCGCCGGATCGCTACCCGTCGCGGCGGCGGAAGGACAGGCGGTGCAGCAGGGCCTGACGTATGGCTTGGAATACAATTACTATGACGGCCCGTGGCAGCAGCCCGAAGAGTTCAGCCGCTGGAACGGCATCCTGCGCTACTTCGCCGGGGACGAGGACAACAAGTTTTCAGTGACCTTCATGGGTTATTCCGGAACCTGGACGAGCACGGACCAGATCTCCAACCGGGCGATACGCAGCGGGCTGCTGGACCGGTATGACACGCTGGACCCGACGGCGGGCGGTGAGAGCCAGCGCTACAGCCTGAACGTGGCCTATGAACACCGCGATGATGATGTGGTGACCCGGGCGAATGTGTATGGCATCTATTACTCGCTGGAGCTGTTTTCCAACTTCACCTATTTCACCAAGGGAGCGCTTGGCGACCAGTTTGAGCAGTCGGAGCAGCGCTGGGTGTTTGGTGGCCAGGTGTCGCGCACCTGGGAGGACCGCAATCTGTTTGGCATTGAATCTGACCTTACATTTGGATTCCAGACGCGGCATGATCTGATTGACGGCATCGGCCTGTATGACACGCGCAACCGCAACCGCCTGGCCAGGACGCGGCAGGATGACATCTGGGAAGGCAGCGCGGGAGTCTATGGCGAAATGGTGAACCGCTGGACCCCCTGGTTCCGTACAGTGCTGGGGCTACGCGGGGACCTGTACTACTTTGACTCCCTGGAAAGCACGGTATCCGGCGAGGACACGGAGTGGGCGGGCATCGTGAGCCCGAAGTTCAGCGCCATCTTCGGCCCCTGGCATGAGACGGAGCTTTACCTGAACTTTGGCACCGGTTTTCACAGCAATGACTCGCGCGGTGTGACGGCGCGCACAAATGCAGCGGATGCTCTGGTGCGGACGATGGGAGCGGAGATCGGCCTGCGCACGCAGGCCATCCCGACGACCACGACGACGTTGGCGCTCTTCTGGCTGCAGAGCGACAGCGAACTGCTGTATGTGGGCGATGCCGGCACCAATGAACCCGGCCCCGGCTCAGAGCGCTATGGCGTGGAGCTGGCCACCTACTGGCGACCTAACCACTGGTTCAGCGCCGATGCGGAAGTGGCCCTGACCTATGCGCGGCTCAAGGACAGCGGAAACGCAGACCGCATCCCAAACAGCGTGCCTGTCATGTTCAGCGGTGGCATCAACCTGGGTGCCCAGGGCAATGCGGACGGCTGGTTCTCCGGCATGCGGGTGCGCGCTTTCACCGGCCGGCCGCTGGATGAAACGGGCAATATCCGTGGCCGCGAAAGCATCATGGTGAATGCGACGGTGGGCTACCGGCGCAAAAACTGGGAAGCCGCCGTGGACTGCCTGAACCTCCTGAACCGCAATGACAACGACATTGAGTACGCCTATGAAAGCCAGCTCCGCAATGAAGCAGCACCCATCAATGGCACGCACATCCATCCGGTGGAGCCGAGGATGTTCCGCCTCCGGGTGACCTACCGGTTTTAATGATTCTCTCATCCTCTGAGTGCTTTCGAAGATGCCAGAGGGCATGAAACCCAGGGCTATGGATTTCAATCCTGTCCCTGGGTTTTTCTTGGCCTGGGGAAGCGCTCTGGCCAGAACATGCGGAATGGGTGAAAGCTGCCCCAATGCCCCCGCCACCTGCTGGCGTAGGTAGAGACGACGATAGGGCTTCTACAAGATCACGCGGACATGACAGGCTGCATTTCGCGGGCGAATTCCTCCGGCGGCTGGGCGGTCTTGATGGCTTTGGCCATGGATTTGCTGAGGCCGTCCAATGAGTAGGGCTTGAGCATGATGTCCACGGGAGGATTGCGGCCTTCACCCAGGATGACGAATTCATCTGGATCAATAACGAAGCCGCTGCAGACGACGACGGGAATGTCATTGCCGGCGGCGCGGAGCTGCTTGAAGGTGTCGCGACCGCTGAGCTTGGGCATGTAGATGTCCAGGAGCATGACGTCCACGCGCTCCTGGCCACCCAGAACGATATCGAGCGCTTGCTGGCCGTCCGCAGCTTCCAGCACACGATAACCAAGGAAGGTGAGCATGTTGACGGCGATGGAGCGGACCGGTGCTTCATCATCCACGACGAGGATGTTGCCGCGTGAGCCTGCGGGGGAGGCAAGACTGGAAGAATCCGGCGTGACTTCTTCCTCGACATTTTCCGGGTCGGCGGTGCGGGGGAGATAAATGCGGAATTCAGAGCCCTGACCTTCCACGCTGTCGAACTCGATCCAGCCGCCGTGCTCGCGGATGATGTCCTGGGCCATGCTGAGGCCGAGGCCGGTACCTTTGCCATTGTTCTTGGTGGTGAAGAATGGCTCGAAGACACGGCCGCGTGCGTCTTCGGGAATGCCATGGCCGTTGTCGCGGACGACAATCATGGCAAACTCGGCGGGGCCCATGTCGCCGGTAGGGCTGCGATGGGTGACGTTTTCGATGGCGATTTCGATCACGCCTTTGTCCTCAGGAAGGGCATCGCGGGCATTGAGGCAGAGGTTCAGGATGACCTGCTCAAGCTGGGTGGCATCCGAGACCACAAAGGAGGCGTCCATGCCGGCGCGGATGCGGATGTCCACGCGGGGATCCACGCTGTGCTTGAGCAGGGTCTGGACTTCGGCCAGAAGCTTTTTGACATTGGTGACCTTGCGCAGGCTCTGGCCGGTGCTGCGGCGGGAGTAACCGAGGAGGCTTTTGACGAGATCTGCCGCGCGCTGGGTGGCCTGATTGGCACACTGCAGCTTTTCCCGGACCTCGCTCTGGTTGGAAGCGGGCTGGAGCTCGGCAAGGGTCAGATTGCCACGGATGGCGGTGAGCATGTTGTTAAAATCATGGGCGATGCCGCCGGCGAGCTGGCCGAGGTTGCCGAGTTTTTGTGACTCGCGAAGCTGGCGCTGAAGGCCCCGCATCTGGCTGCAATCCCGCACCATCCAGAGGCGGCCGATGACTTCGCCCGTATCGGTCTGCATGGGAGTGGTGCGAATGCTGAAAGTACCGGCATTTTTATCCGCCAAGTCAGCTTCGACGATGTCCTGGAACTGGGGATCCAGTCGGGCCTGCTCCAGCCAGAGGGTCATTTTATCGGCTTCTACAAAGCGGCTGGCGATGGCTTTAACGAGGGTGGTGACATCGCGCCCGCCGAGCTCTTCGAGCGGTTTGCCCAGAAATTCATCCAGCTTCGCGTTGGAGGCAATGATGCTGCCCTGGGAATCCACCACGGCGACACCCTCATCACTGGCGGCAAAGATGCCTTGCAGGGCGGTGAAGGCCTCGCGCAGAAGGCGCTCCGCATTCATCAGCCGCTGGGCGGTCTGGCAGGCGTGGGTTTCGGCTGCATTGAGCGACTGGCGGTGCTTGGCAAAAAGCATGTTGATGTCACAACGCAGCTTCCAGAAATCAGTAGGCAGCCATTGGGCGATGTCTTTGGTGGGCGGTACGCCGCGCAGCACGGAGGCGGTGGCATTCATGACCGAGGCGACCGGCTTAAGCACCCAGCCGCTGAGGAGATAACCGGTAAGAACAACACCGCCGCCCAGCAGCACGCCCTCCAGTCCAAAAAACCACTCCAGAGAATGGCCCATGAGACGGACTGTACCGATGGCCGGCAGAAAGCCAAACAGGACGAACGGCAGCAGGAATCTAAGTCGGAGCGAGTTCATGAGAGGGAGGATGAGAGAATCTGCGGGGCCTGGGAGAGGATGCGTTCGGCGTTCAGGCCCGAAGTATGCACGG
Source organism: Prosthecobacter sp. SYSU 5D2 (assembly GCF_039655865.1). NCBI lineage: Bacteria > Pseudomonadati > Verrucomicrobiota > Verrucomicrobiia > Verrucomicrobiales > Verrucomicrobiaceae > Prosthecobacter > Prosthecobacter sp. SYSU 5D2. The sequence continues at coordinate 38,487 of NZ_JBBYXL010000005.1, forward strand.
GCATGCGAAAAAATTCAGTGCTGCTGAGCGTGGAAACAGTGTGCTGCAGCGCCCGGTCCAGACTGTGCTGGACCGCCTGCTGCAAGTAGGATGGCAGGTGGCTGTCCAGCCAGCTGCGGATAAGCATCTCTGCTTCTGCAGGTGAAAAAGCAGCGGCAGGCGCAGGAGGTTTCACTGCCGTTGTCTCCAGATCATCCAGTCGGTCCTTGAGAGCACTGACGCCCATGGCAGCGCCGAAGAGATCCTGGCGCACTTGCTCAATCTCACGTTCCAGATCCATTCGCAGCTGGGCCAGATCGCGGCTTTGCAGACTCTGCACAGCATTGAAATGGCTGGCCGGTGGTGGGCTTGAAGGGGGAATTTCCATCGGTGCAGGCATGCTTCCGGGGCCTTGGGCGGCCAGAGCCAGACTGGCCGCAATGGCGGAGCCTGGTGCCATATAATCTGCCAGCCGCCTGGAGGGTGGGGCCAGAGGAGCAGAGGTGCTCTGCTGCACGGCCAGCGCGGCAAGTCCACCGGTCATGGATGCCTGGGCCTGGCTGGCTTGATGCATCTGGATCTGCTCATGCTCCATCCAGGGCAGTGGATCGGCTTTGTTGATACCCTCAACATCAGATGGCGCTGCCACAGGCCCGAGAAATGACTCGTCGGGGCTGGCATCGCCAAAGAATGAAAACGGGAAGGGCATATGATATTTGTAACTGTTATGTAAATTTATATAAAATATCAAGAAAATCCACAAGAAATTCAACTTTTTTTGAATATCTGTGTCACTGAGGAGAGACGCAGAGTGCACGAATGCCTGGCATGGAGGCCATTCAGAGGGCGGATAATTCGAAAAAAGTTTATCTGGGGATCTTGTACTGCGGATCCCCCTGTTTACCCCACCTTGACGCAACCTCATTCCGCCTTACCAAGAGTGTGAACCATTCGGTCAGTCATTCAGCTCATCCGATTTTCCCCATGTCCACCCCAGCCCATAACTACACTGAAGACAGCATCAAGTCCCTCGACTGGCGGGAGCACATCCGCCTGCGACCTGGGATGTACATTGGCAAGCTGGGGGACGGGTCCCAGCCGGAAGACGGCATCTATGTGCTGCTGAAAGAGGTGATTGATAACTGCATTGACGAGCATGTGATGGGCTTCGGAAAGCTCATCGAGGTGGACATTACCGAGAATCACCGCGTGACCATCCGCGACTACGGGCGGGGCATCCCGCTAGGGAAACTGATGGAGTGCTGTGCGCAGATCAATACCGGGGCCAAGTATGACAGCGAGGTCTTCAAGCGGTCCGTGGGCCTCAACGGCGTGGGGATCAAGGCGGTGAATGCGCTGAGCATTGAGTTCAAAATCCAGGCCTATCGTGACAAGCAGACGCGGGCCATGGAATTCAGCCAGGGCATCGTGCAAAAGAACATGAAGTCTCCCCAGGCGACGGAGGAGGCGGACGGCACGCGCATTTCTTTCCGGCCCGATCCGGAGAACTTCACGCCGCACGTACACTTCAAGCTGGATTACGTGCGCGAGATGCTGCGCTTTTATTCCTGGCTGAACCCGGGGCTGACGCTGAAGCTGAATGGAGAAACCTTTAAATCCAAAGACGGCCTGCGCGACCTCATCGCAGCGAAGCTGACGGAGGAGCCGCAGTATCCGGTGATCCATCTGGACGGGACGGACGTGGAGGTGGCCTTCACCCACGGGGCCGGTTATGGGGAGGAATTTTACACCTTCGTCAACGGCCAGCACACCACGCAAGGTGGCACGCACATGGCGGCTTTTCGCGAAGCCATCGTCCAGGAATGCCGGGAGTTTTATAAAAAGCAGTTCGAGCCGGGAGATGTGCGCACAGGGATCATCGCCGCCGTTTCGGTGAAAGTGCAGGAGCCCATCTTTGAGAGCCAGACGAAAACCAAACTTGGCTCCACCCACATGGAGCCGAAGGGGCGCAACCTGCGCAGCCACATCATCAACACGGTGGTGAAGGAACTGGACAACTTCCTGCATAAGAAGCCGGACATCGCCAAGGCGCTTCAAGAAAAGATCCTCTCCAATGAGAAGGAGCGGAAGGAGATCTCCGGCATCCAGAAAGCGGCGCGCGAATCCGCCCGCAAGGCCAAGGTGCATAACAAAAAGCTGCGCGACTGCCGCATCCACTTTGATACCAAGGACAAGCAGCGTGAAGAAAGCACCCTCTTCATCACCGAGGGTGACAGCGCCTCCGGCTCCATCACCAAAAGCCGCGATGTGAATACGCAAGGCGTGTTCTCCCTGCGCGGCAAGCCGCTGAACTGCTACGGGCTGAGCCGCAAGATCGTCTATGAAAACGAGGAGTTCTACCTGCTGGCCAATGCGCTGCAGATTGACGAGAACATCGAGGACCTGCGGTATAACAAAATCATCCTGGCCACCGATGCCGATGTGGACGGCATGCACATCCGGCTGCTGATGATCACCTTCTTTTTGCAGTTCTTCCCGGAGATCGTACGCGCCGGCCACTTGTACATTTTGCAGACGCCCCTGTTCCGTGTGCGCAACAAGAAGGAGACCTTCTATTGCTACAGCGATGAGGAGCGCCAGCGCGCCATCCACAAGTGCGGCAAAAATGCCGAGATCACCCGCTTCAAAGGCCTCGGAGAAATATCCCCCGATGAGTTCAAGCACTTCATCGGCCCCAAGATCCGCCTGGAACCGGTGATGATGCCGGAGCATAAAAGCATCAAGGAACTGCTGACCTTCTACATGGGCAAAAACACCCCCGACCGCCAGATGTACATCGTGGACAACCTGCGCATTGAGAAGGAACTGGACTTCAAGGGTGAGGACGGAGCGCTGCCGGAGGCGGCGTAACGTTTTCTGTTTTTGCGCACTCGGCGGATTTCATTGCAACTTTTGCAGCGGGCGGCGTCATGCACAGGTTATACTGATGCCGATGAAGACGCCTTTTGATGTTCCTGGAAAGCTGCCGCCGGGTGGCCAGGGGGCGGGGCATTTTCATACGACGCGGTGGACGCGGGTGGCACGGGCGAAGGAGGCTTCTCATGAAGGGCAGGATGCGCTGAGGGAGCTGTGCGGGGCTTATTATGCGCCGGTGCTGGCCTTTATACGCTGGCAGGGCCGGGATGCGGAGGCGGCGAGGGAGGTGGCGCATGAGTTCTTCGCTTACATGCTGAAAGGCGAGGCCATCCGCACGGCGGACCAGATCAAGGGCCGGTTCCGGTCTTATCTGCTGGGGGCGGTGAAGCATTTCCTCTCGCGCCAGCAGGAGGCGGCGCGCAGCCTGCGGCGGGGTGGGGGAATAGAGATGATCCCCATCGCCGGGCCGGAGGTGGAGACGCAGCTGGCGGTACCGCTGGTGGATGAAAGTCAGCTTTCCCCGGACATGGCCTTTGACCGCCAGTGGGCGCTGACGGTGCTGGAGCGGGCGCTGCGGACCCTGGCACAAGAGTGGGAGAATGAGGGGAGGCAGGAGGTTTTTGAGAAACTACAGCCGTGGCTGACCGGAGAGTCCGGGCATGGTGACCAAAAGGCGCTGGCCGAGGAAGTGGGGATGAACCTGAACTCGCTGAAAACCCTGGTTCACCGGCTGAAGCAGCGCTTCCGCATACTGGTGCGGGAAGAGGTGGGCGCGACGCTGGAGGACGGGGCGGATGTGGAGGCGGAAATCCGTGTTCTTTTCAATGCCTTGCGAAGCCGTTAAGATTTTTTGAAACTGTTTCCGGCGAATCCTTCAGGCATCCGGTATGAGCGAATCTTTCTCTTCCTCCAAACCCTGTCCTAAATGCGGCGAGCTGATGACCGAAGAATCGGCGACTGGCCTGTGCCCGGTGTGCCTGATGAGCCTGGCCATGAACTGGACGGCGCAAACCCAGCCGGTGGCACCACCGCTGAAAGTCCTGACGCCGGAAGAACTGGCTCCCCACTTCCCGCAACTGGAGGTGCTGGAGCTGATTGGCCGAGGTGGCATGGGGGTAGTCTATAAGGCGAAGCAGAAAAGCCTGAACCGCTACGTTGCGCTGAAACTGCTGGCTCCGGACTCGAAAAAGGACGGCAGCTTTGCCGGGCGTTTTGCCAAGGAGGCCCAGGCGCTGGCCAAGATGGACCATCCGAACATTGTGACGGTGTATGACTTCGGCGAGAGCGGGGGTTTCTTTTATCTGCTGATGGAATATGTGGACGGGGTGAATCTGCGCCAGGCCATGCGTGCGGAAAAGTTCACGCCGGAGCAGGCGCTGGCCATCGTGCCGCCAGTCTGCGAGGCGCTGCAATATGCACATGAGCACGGCATTGTACACCGCGACATCAAGCCGGAGAACCTGCTGATGAACAAACAGGGGCGGGTGAAAATCGCCGACTTCGGAATTGCCAAAATCATCGCCCACCCGGCTGCGGATGATGACAGCCGCTTTGCCCCAGGTGGAGCCACTGGCGACACGGTCAGTGCCGGCACACCGCAATACATGGCCCCGGAGCAACGGCAGGCGGATGCGAAGACCGACCACCGCTCAGACATCTATTCCTTGGGGGTGGTGCTCTATGAGCTGCTGACCGGAGAACTGCCAGGAGCGACGCTGCAGCCGCTTTCGAAGCGGATCCAGGTGGATGTGAAGCTGGACGAGATCGTCCTGCGAGCGCTGGAGGTGAGGCCTGAGATGCGCTACCAAACGGCGGGCGAAATGCGGACGCAGCTGGCGGAGGTGAGGCTGGCGGGCGATGGTGCTGCATCTGCATCCATTCCTGTTCAGAACAGGAAATCCAGGCGGCTTGCGTCTGTTTTGTGGGGCGCCGCTTCAGCGGCGGCTTTGGTCTTCATTTTGTTAGCCGCCCGCAAGCTGTTGCTGCCCTCACGGCCGCTTCCGCGGGTGGCGGCCGCGTCACAGATGACGGCGAAGACAGATTCCCCGCCCCTCCCGACCGGCCCTCAGGAAGTGAAGCTGACTTATTTTAAAGAAGGAGGTTATGATAAAACACGCTCGTACCGGCCTAACACATTGCGCACGCTGCCGGATAAACCTGCGAACGTGACGCGGCTTCCTGAGGGGCTGACGGAGGCTTATTACGGCCAGCTTAAAATGGGACCGACCCAATCCCGCACGGCGATCACCGTGCTGATTGACGACATCCCGGAGAAAAGCCCGCGAATCTTTGTGGATACCAATGCCAATGGCGATCTGACTGATGATCCGCCCGCCCAGAATAACAATACCTCCCCGACCGGCACTCTGACTTTCAGCGGACATGGATGGGTGGACCTGCCCTATGGCCCCATGACCCAAGGAGTAAGGCTGAACATGCGTACGATGGTCCGTCAGCCGTCCTACCCGCCACGTCCCAAAGCGGCACCCATGCTGGTCTATCATCTGGACTGCTTCAGTGAGGGGGAAGTGAGGCTGGCCGATGGACGGGCGGTGAAAGTGCTGCTCAAAGACGCCAACAGCGACGGCGACTTCACCACGGATCCGATGCTGTATGCGGACCTGGGCGACGGAAGCGGATATTCGGCGCGCAAAGGTGTGTTCAGGGCACTGGATGCAATCCAGATTTTGGGCAGCCAATACGAGATCAGGAACCTGTCTCCCACCGGGGAAAGCTTCACCTGGATCAAATCCAGTGCACCGATTCTGGCGGAGCCTGAAGCGAAAGTCATCACCCCTCCCTTCGAGCTCAGCCTGGTTCAGGCAAAAGCGACCCCTGGTCCCGGCCTGCTGGCTGCGGGAATGGAGGCTCCCGCCTTTGACGCCCTTGCAGTGGACCGGCGGCCCATCAGATTCCCCTTTGCATACAAAGGGAAAGTGGTTCTGCTGGATTTTTGGTCCACGTGGTGCGGACCGTGCCTGAAGGAAATACCCTATCTGAAGGCGACCTATCAAAAACACCATCAGGAGGGGCTGGAGATCATCAGCATCAGCCTGGATGAAAACGAATCTCTGCTCAAGCTCCTGCCTTTTATCACGGATCACCAGATGACCTGGCCGCAGATTTGTGAAGGGCGGAGTTTTAGCTCCTCGTTATGCCGGCTCTACAAAGTCAGCGGCATTCCTGCAGCCTATCTGGTTGATGGGGATACGGGGATCATCCTGGCGACCCAGCTGCGTGGCGAAACCATCCAGCAAGAGGTAGCGAAGGCATTGGCCCTCAAAAGAAATCAGCCCCAATAAAGGCATCATCGCGGTGGGGGCAGGCATTCTGCCCGGTGGTGGCTTTTACATTGCGTCCGTCATCTCCATGCATTCTGGTGGGTGCATCTGCATGTGCATCTTCCGCCCCTCGCCGCTGTTAACCGCTGTTTTTTTATTTCCGGGCCTAACCGGTTGTGTGACCACCAAACCGGCGCGCACGCCGACAGAACATGTGTTTGTGAAACACTGGCCGGCACCTGAGGGCTATGAGGGGGTGCGGCTGGCGGTGAAAGACTTCATTGATATCAAAGGGGAGGTGACGACGGCGGGGTCCGCCTACCTTGCCCGGACCAGCCCGCCAGCCACTCAGGATGCGGCCAGCCTGAGACTAACCCGTCAGCAGGGGGTTCATATTGTGGGCAAGACAAATGCCAGCGAATTTGGTGTGACCGCTTCCGGAGTGAATCCGCATTTCGGCACACCTCGCAGCCCGCTGACGGTGGACCGGAAGAACCGGCTGATCTCCGGCGGCTCCTCCAGCGGATCGGCAGTGGCAGTGGCCACCGGGATGGCGGATGTGGCCTTTGGGACGGATACGGGCGGGTCTGTGCGGATCCCGGCGGCCTGCTGCGGGGTTTATGGGCTGAAGACGACCTATGGCCTGGTCTCGCTAAAAGGAGTATTTCCGATGTCACCGGACAATCTGGATACCGTCGGACCGCTGGCCAAAAACATTCCCAATCTGGCACGTGGCATGGCCTTGCTGAAGGAGGGGTTTGATGGGGAATACCAGGAGGCAGTGGCGGACAAACCCGTGGGACGCAACTTTGATGTGGGCCGCCTGTATGTGGACGGTACTGCCCCTGAGGTGGACAAGGCCGTGGACGAGGCACTCCGAAAAGCTGGCTTCCGAATTATCAATCTCAATGACCGCTTCAAAGCCGCATTTGAGCGGGCACAGAAAGACGGCCTGACTGTGGCCGTGGGCGATGCCTGGACAAATGATGAGCAGTACCGGAACAAGCGCGGCGTATCCGGCGTAACGAAGGCAGCCATTTTGTTAGGCCAGATTGAGCACCTGACTGGCGGCTACGATGCCGCCCTGAAACGCCGCATCGAATGGCAGCGGGCCCTCGCGCAGGTCTTCCGGCAGGTGGACATGATCGCCCTGCCGACCCTGAAGACGCTTCCCCCGCGCATTCCGAGCTTTGGCGGATCAGCCATTTTCGAGGCGTATAACTTCACATTGCAAAATACGGTAGGCTTCAATTATTCAGGAAATCCTGCCATCGCCATTCCGATTCCAATGGAGGGTGAATTGGTGAAAACGACCAGCCTGCAACTGGTGGGTCCCCGCCTGAGCGAAGCTCAACTTTTGAACGCCGGGCGTATTGTGAGTTCCAAGCTGAAATGAATGTCACCATGCTGCGGGCCGGTATTAGCGCCCTGATCTGTTCGGCCACCCTCTTTGTCAGCCCCCCTTCCCTGCACGCCCAGACGGCGGAGGAACTCATCCAGGCAGGACAGGTTTATGACCTCAAACTGGATGCAAAACAGGCGCTCACCTATTATCTGGCAGCGGAAAAACTGCAGCCGGACAATGCGGACCTCCTGGTGTACATCGCCCGCCAATATCGCCACCTGATGGCCGACACCTCCTCCACAAATGAGAAACTACGGCTGGGCGGCATCGCCCTGCAATATGGCCAGCGGGCGGCCAAGATCGCACCAAGGAATTCAGATGCGCAGCTTTCCACGGCCATCAGCTACGGCAAGATGCTGCCTTACCAAAGCTCCAAAGAGCAGGTGGCCTGCTCCAAGCTGATCAAGGAAGGTGCGGAGCGGGCCATCAAGCTGAATCCGCGCAATGACCTGGCCTGGCACATCATCGGCCGCTGGCACCGGAATGTGGCAGACATCAGCGGCATCAAAAAGGCGCTGGCGTCCCTGATCTATGAAAAGCTTCCGGAGGCGACCAACGAAGCAGCCATCGCCAGCCTCGAGCGGGCCGTGGCCATCAATCCCAACCGGCTGATGCACTACATTGAGTTAGGCCGCGCCCATGCGCAGGCGGGCAATAAAGACGATGCCCGCAAATATCTGGCCAAAGGATTGAAAATGCCTGCGGTGGAAAAGGATGACGCGGAAGCAAAGGCGACCGGGCGGACGCTGCTGGCCTCATTGTGAGCACCCCGGCGGGGTGATGCAATCTGGCAGAATGACAAGGCGAACAACAGCCACGTGGCTGTTTCATCAGCTCGGCCATGGCCGCAGTCACTGGAAAGTCCCGAGTCCTGGACAACCTTAGGGAAAGCGGTATAAGCGCGGATTCCAGGATTCAGCCGATGCCCGTGACTTAGCAAGGGGTCTTTCCGGGGGGGACGCACGCATCGCGGCCATTGGGATGCAGTTGGCCAAGGTGTCAGAAACTATGAGAAAGAACCGCCCGCGCGCGTGTATCTTTTCAGAAGGATGAACTGCCCCCACCCTGCTCTCTGCGCCCTGCTGCCAATGTCACTGTCCCTGCTGTTGGCAGCCACCTGTCATGCCGGGGACGGGGCGGAAGCACTGAGCCCGCGTGTTTACCGCACCTTCATGCCGGAGGCCGGACCATCCGCTTTTGCGGTGGAGCTATCTCCGGGGGTTTCCCTTTGTTATGACCCCTTGCGCGGGGGCATCAATCAGATCTGGGCCGGTGGCGTGGACCTGTCCCCCACTTTTCAGGCCAAGATCAACAAGCCTGCCAAACCGCCAGGCCGGCCCTTTTATACCGAGCATCTGCTGCATCCGCTGCGCCTGGGAGAGGCGGCGGCGGACCCGGGGCACCGCTTCAAAGGCTACCGTTATGAGAAGAACATGGTCGTCTTTGAGTTCACCCTGCATGGGCTACCGGTGACGGAAAGCCTGCGGCTGAGCCAGGATGGACACGGGGTGGTGCGCACCTTTACGCTGCCTGCGGGCGGCGGCCCGGCCTTTCTGACCGTGGAACCGCAGGAGAATGCCACGGTCACTCTGGAGGGAGGGACGGAAGTCACACCGGGGAAGTGGCGATTTGCGGAGGGCAGCCTCTTCACCGTCCGAATCAGTCCCGCCTCTGACATCCTCACGAAATGACACCCTCCCGCTTCTTTTTCACGGCCGGAAGATTCAACGCCAGCAATCGCGTGAACACCCTTTTTGTTAATCCCCTCCCCGGCCGCTGCCTGCGCAGCCTGGCTTGGGGCATCGTCGGCCTGGCCGCCCTGGCCGCCGCCAATACCTATGAGATCCAGGAGATACCGCTACCGGAGGCCATGGTGCCGGAGATCTCCGCCGTGGCCTTCACCCCGGGCGGCAGCCTGGTCGTGGCGAACCGGCACGGGGAGGTGTGGGTGACCGCGCAGCCGGCCACCGGCCCCTGGCGAAGGTTTGCCTTTGGCCTGCATGAGCCGCTGGGCGTGCTGGCCCTGTCGGAGAGCGAGATCCTGGTCACTCAGCGGCCAGAGCTCACCCGCCTGCGGGATACCGTCGGGGACGGCGTGGCGGATCATTATGAAACCGTCAACGATGACTGGTGCGTCACGGATAACTGGCACGAGTTCACCTTTGGCCTGCGGCAGGATGCCCAGGGGCATTTTCTCCTCGCCACGGGGCTGCCGGATGTGGCGGGTCCCATCAGCACCCGTTATCCCCGCGTACCTCTGAGCCTGGAAAAAGTTCACCGTGAGGCCAAGCCCTCCCCCGGCCAGTATGAGGGTTGGGTGCTGCGCGTGGCCCCGGATGGCGCGATGACACCGCTGGCCTGCGGATTCCGTGCCGCCGCCGGCCTCGGCCTCAGCCCGCAGGGGGATGTCTTTGTCACCGATCAGCAGGGGGATTACATCGCCACCAGCACACTGGTCCACGTACAGCCCGGCAGGTTTTATGGGCACCCGGCCTCGCTGAAATGGCGGCAGGATTATCGCGGCCCCATCCAGGACCTGGACACGCTGGCCGCCATGCGCAGCCCGGAGGCCGTGGCCCTGCCCCATGGCGCCTTGGGCGGCAGCCCAGGGGAGCCCGTGTGGGACACCACTGCAGGAAGATTCGGCCCCTTTGAAGGCCAGATTTTCATCGGCGATTTCACCAAGCTCATCAGCCGGGTGTTTCTGGAAAAAGTGGCCGGCGAATTCCAGGGCGCGGCCTTCCCCTTCATCCGCGATGCCGTGGGGCTGGAGGCCATCCTGGCCAACAGCGGTGCCGACAACCTCACCATCCCCGCCGGCAAGGACGGCCTGAAGCACTTCCGCGATGTCCCCCCGCGCTCCGGCACACCGCTGCGCGCGGGAAACATGCGCATGGCCTTCGCTCCGGATGGCAGCCTTTACCTGGGTCAAACCACCCGGGGCTGGGGTCAGGGGGACGGCCTGCAGCGCATCGTCTGGAGCGGCAAGACACCCGTGGAAATTGAAAAAATCCAGCTCACGCCAGCCGGCTTCCGCCTCACCTTCACCACCGCCATGGATGCAGAGGAACTCGCTTCCCCGCAGACCTGGCGCGTCCGCCGCTTCCGTTACCTCTACCTCCCCACCGGCTCCCCGCGCACGGATGAAGCCACCTGCCAGGTCACCACCATCCGTCCCGCCGCAGACGCCCGCTCTGTGGAACTGCGACTGGCAGATCTGGACCCCGGCTACATTTACGAGATCGAGCCGGAAAAACTCCACTCCGCCAATGGTGCCGCGTTGGAAAATCCGCTCGCCTTCTACACCCTCACCCGCCTGCTGGACGGGAAGGTCTTCACCGGCCCTCTGTCCAGCCCGCTGCTGGCCGCCGCAGAGAGAAAAACCACCGGCCCCAATGCCGAAGCCGGCCGCCAGGTCTATGCCACCTTTTGCGTCACCTGCCACCAGGCGGACGGCAGCGGTGGCGGCCTCCCCGGCGCGCCCCAGCTCGCAGCGGCGAATTTCCGTCAGCGCGGCCCGGAGGCACCCCTGGCCAAAACCGACGACCAGCTCCTCCACATCATCACCCACGGTGCCCAGGGCAAACCCATGCCCCCCTTTGGCGGAGTCCTTCAGCCACAGCAGATCCACGATGTCCTGGCCTATCTTCGCGCAGCTTTTGGCGAAAAAACCGCCGCCTCTTCAACCTCCCCCAACCCCTGACCTGATCACCCCATGCGCCCTTTCATCCCCGCCTTGCTTTCCCTCTGTACCTTCACCCTGCCCGCCCTGGCCCAGGAGCCTCCAGCCAAAACCCACCTCAACCGCTTTGCCGAGCTCATGGAGACCGGCAAGCCCGCCTTTGGCGTCTTTTCCTCCAATGTCTCCGTGCGCACCGGTGCCAGCATGGCAGACAGCGGTTTGGATTTTGTCATCATTGACCTGGAGCATTCCCCCTATGACGTCACCCGGCTGGAGGGCTACCTGCTGGGCATGGTGAACAAGCGCGAGCTGCTGAAAAACGGCCTGCAACCGCGCACCGTACCCTTTGTCCGCGTGCCCGCCGCCGGGCGTGAGCAGCTCCAGTTCATCATCAAGCAGGTGCTGGACCTCGGTCCTATGGGCCTGGTGGTGCCGCATGTGGATACGGCGGAAGATGCCCGCGCCATGGTCCAGGCCAGCCGTTTCCCCCAGCTCAAAGGGGCACCCGATTTCAGCCCCGAAGGCCAGCGCGGCATCGGCTACGGCTGGGCCGCGAGATACTGGGGCCTCAGCGGCGATGAATACGCCCGCCGGGCCGACCTCTGGCCGCTGGACCCGCAGGGCGGCCTTGTACTCTGGGTCATGATTGAGAGCGCCGCCGCCATCGAGAACATCCGCGCCATCGCCACCACCCCCGGCATCGGCGGCCTCTTCATCGGCCCCTCCGACCTCGCCTTCTCCCTCGGCGTCCCGCTGGGGGATCCGGCGGTGGAAGAAGCCATTGAAAAAGTGGCCGCCATTGCTAAAGAAACCGGCGTTCCCCTGGGCACCCTCTGCGGGGCTAAAGACGTGGAGCGCCGCCTGTCCCAGGGCTTCCGCTTCCTCGCCGTCGGCAGCGATGGAGGGCCCTCTGGCAGCGTGCAGGAGGCCGTGAAAACCGGGCGCGCCTATCGCAGCAAGTAATGCCGCACTGTGGCAGCATGGACTCTGATCCAGGACGCTGCGTTTCCACGCGGCGTGTGAAGGTTCAGCCAGGCTTATTCCCCGGCAGGCTCTTCCGGAAGCATCTTCTGGACTTCCTTCAGGAGTTGTGCCGCCGTATAGGGCTTGCGCAGCAGAACGGCATCGTCCGGCAGGACGGAGTCCCGGCGGTAGGTCTCCGCTGAATAACCGCTGGAATAGATGATCTTGAGACTGGGCTTGCGGGCAAGGAGCTCTTTTCCCAACTGATGGCCGGTCACGCCACCGGGCATGACCATGTCCGTGAGCACCAGGTCCACCTCTTCCGAGATCTGATCCCACACTTCCAGCGCGTCCTTGCCGCTGGCGGCTTCATGAACTTTGTAGCCGTGGGAGGCAAGCACGTGTTTGACGATGGTACGGACTGTCGTCTCATCCTCGACAATGAGGATGGTCGCACTGCCTGAGGCCCCCATGAGGGCAACGGATGCCTCCTCCTCGACGGGGGCTGCCACGGGATGGGTTTGCACTGGCAGATAAACGGAAAAAGTGGCGCCGGCACCAGGCTGGCTATCCACCGTGACCCAGCCTCCATGCTGCTGGGCAATGCCGAAAACCGTGGCCAGACCGATTCCCGTGCCCTGACCGACAGCCTTGGTGGTAAAAAAGGGCTCAAAAATACGATTGAGATGCTCTGCCGCGATGCCCGTGCCCGTATCCCGGACCTCCAGGCACACATATTCCCCAGGGACAGATTCGGCCGGGGCCTGTGGCGGGAGCTGCTTCAATGGCAGCAGACGGGTGGTGAGGGTCAGCATGCCGCCTTGGGGCATGGCATCCCTGGCATTGACGGTCAGGTTCAGGATGATCTGCTCCATCATGCTGGCGTCCGCATGGATGAGCGCAGGAGCCGGGGTCAGCCGAAGATGGACCTGGATGTGCTCCCCGATGAGGCGCTGCAGCATGCGGTTCATTTCAGCGACCACCTGGTTGAGGTTCAGCGTGGTTTTGTTAACTGGCTGCTGGCGGCTGAAGGTCAGAAGCTGGCGGGTGAGGGCTCCCGCGCGGCTGGCGGCATCCAGGATTTCACTGAAGGCGCGGGTGGTCATCTCCGGGGAGAGCTTCATGATCCGGGCCAGCGAGGCATTGGCCTGGATGACGGTGAGCAGGTTGTTGAAATCATGCGCCACCCCCCCGGCGAGCTGGCCGATGGCGTCCATCTTTTGCGACTGGCGCAACTGGTTTTCCAGGTGCTTCTGCTCCGTCACATCATCGCTGAAAATGGACACCCCAGTGACCTCCCCGGCATTCCGGATGGGGTTGAAAGAAGCCTGGAAGACCCGTGCCTTGCCGCGCACTTCCTGGTCAAAGGAGGCCTTGAACCGCTCCCCTTTCAGAGCGCGCTCGTAGTGGGGATGCCAGATGGCGAAATGAGCGGCGGATTCCACCTCATCCACCCGCTGCCCGATCTGCGCCTTGTGACCGCCCAGGGACAGGATATGGTCCTGGTAGCGTGAGTTAAAGGTCAGGTACCGCAGGTCACGGTCCAGGGACCAGATGGCACCGGAGCTGTTTTCCAGCAGCGCCAGGAGGTTGGCCTCGGAGACACGACGGGCGTTTTCGGCAAGCTTGCGGTCTGTGATGTCATAGCCCTCCACCATCAAGTAGCGGATCTGCCCGTCTTCATCCCGCACGGCACGGACAGAAAAGTCCATGACATGGGGCGTGCCGGTCCGGTCCGGCAGGACAGTCTCAAAGCGCACGCTCTCCTGGCCGTGGCGGATCTGCTGGATGGCCTGGCGCAGCTTGTCCTGCTCGGCCGGAGAATGCGTCCACCAAACCGTTTCCCAAAACCATTTTCCTTCGACTTCGGGCAGCTCCACCCCGGCAAAAGCGCGGGCAGTGCTGTTGACTTCCATCAGCCGCCCTTCCGGATCCAGCAGGCCCTGGAGCTGAAAGGTATTGTCCAGGATGGCGGAAAGCTTCTGCTGCCCTTCCTTCACCTCGCGGGTGCGGAGTTCCACCTGGCGGCGAAGCTGCATCGTCCAGAGAACGCCCAGCCCCCCCAGGATGCCCAGGATGGCCAGGCTCCAGAGAAGAGGATTCAAATTGGGCTTGGTATCCGGCTCGAAGATGAAGCCTTTGAGGTTGGACGTGACCGGGACGACGCCTGTCTCGACAAAAGTCCGGGCGATGCGCTCCCAGCGGCCCGCATTCATATGACCGACCTCCACCAAGTCGGCCTGGATGAGCTCCACCATTTCACGGGCCTCCACCTCCAGGTTCTCCCGGCGGATGCCGCGCTCCTTCACGCCCGGCATGAGGAGGATGCGCTCAATCATCTCCTCCGGGTGATGCATGGCGTAATTCCAGCCTTTGAGGGAGGCCTCCACAAAGGCGCGCACCACCGCGCGGTCCTTGTTGATGAAGGACTCGGTGGTGAAGAGCGTGTCACCGTAAAAATCCACTCCGTAATCGCTGAACCGGATCAAGGCCGGCTCCTCCCCTAGGAGGCGGAGTTGAGTAGGCTCCACAGTGCTGTAAGCGGAGATGGCATCCACCCGCCCGGCCAGGAGGTCCTGGTTGTTCCAGGTATGCGGAAGAAACTGGATGCGGTCAGCCGGCAGCCCTTCGCGGATGATCATGGCCCGCACCTCGGCCTCCCCCTGATCCGTGGCGACCATGACACGCTTGCCGACGAGGTCTGACGGCTTGGTGATGCCATTTCTGGCCAGGCTGAGCATGATGTACGGTGAGTGCTGAAAGACGGCGGCGCAGACCACCACAGGCTTCCCCTGCATACGGGCCAGCAGGACATCACAATCCGTGACGCCAAAGTCTGCGTCTCCAGACTGCACCACCTCCAGGGATCTGCGGCTGGGGGAACCCTCCTTCAGCTCCACATCCAGGCCGGCTGCACGATAATAACCCTGGGCCTGGGCGGCATAATATCCTGCAAACTGGAACTGGTGATGCCATTTGAGCTGGATGCGCACTTTCTTCAGCCGTCCTTCCGGGGAATCTGCGGCAACACCCAAGGAGGGAACACCCAAGAACAATAAGAGGAGCAGCTGGCGGGGCAGCTTCTGCCATCTGGGCGCAGCCAGGCGCTTCCTTTGGGACAACGATGAATTGACCTGGTAACAGGGCAATGAAGTCGGTGAATCCATGGAGCGATCTTGTGGGTAAGTCGTGTCAGTCCGCCTCAGCAGTACGCACTGCGTCCAGCGTAAGCTGCCATTGTTCTTCACCGCGCCAGAAATTACGCTGCACACGCATGGCAACATCCCACGGCGGTTTCGGCAGGTTTTTTAAAGGGGCATTGAACCAGCGTGCTTCCATGGAAGCCCCGTCCTGGCTGAGCATGACGCGGAGATGCTTTTCCTTCATCAGCCGGCCCGGCAGACGCGGGGTGACCCGGCGGCAGAGGAAGACAGGTTCATGATTGCGCTGGCCGAAGGGCTCCATGAGACGGAAATTGCGGAGGAAATCCAGGGACAGATCCCGCAGGCGCACCTCCACATCCAGCTCCAGGACCGGGGTCAGGGCTTCCTCGCTGAGCGCCCGGCGGGCGGCTTCTGAAAAGCGCTCGCGGAAGACCTCCAGCTTATCCTCATGCACAGAGACGCCCGCTGCCATGGCATGACCGCCCCCCCGGGTGATGTGCTCGCGGCAGAATTCGATGGCCTCCACCAGGGAGAATCCGGGAATGCTGCGCCCGCTGCCTTTGCCCATGCCGTTTTCATCAAAGGAAAAAAGGATGGTGGGACGGTGCACCAGCCGGGAAAGCCGGGAGGCGACGATGCCGACAACTCCAGGGTGCCACTTGCGCGAGCCAAGAACGATGGCCGGAATGTGCTCCAAGTCTCCCATGGCCAGAAGCTGCTGCTCAGCTTCGTTGAACACCTCCAGCTCCACCGCCTGGCGGTCGCGGTTGTGGTTTTCCAGGAGGGTGGCGTAATCAGCAGCGACGAGCGGATCCTCAGCTAGCAAAAGCTGCAGGGCGGTGGAGGCCGTATCCAGCCGGCCGGCGGCATTGAGCCGCGGCCCGAGGCGGAAACCGACGTGATGGGTCTGGATGAAACCGTCCACCCCGGCGATCTCCTTCAGCGCCCGCAGGCCGGTGCGCTGGGTCTGCGCCAGGGCCTCGAGACCACGGCGCACCAACAGGCGGTTTTCATCCACCAGCGGCACCAGGTCAGCCACCGTGCCGAGCGCCACCAGGTCCAGGGCTTCTTTGAGGTCAAACTCCACGCGGCGTGTTTTCAGCAGGGCATGGGCCACCTTGAACACAAGACCAGCGGTGCAGAAATAATGATACTCGGTGCCCAGCTTGGGATTCACCAGCGCCACACACGGCGGGCGGCCAAAAGGGGAAAGCTCATGGTGGTCCACGATGACACAGTCCACGCCCTGCTCCTGCAGCCAGGTCAGCTCCTTGATGGAGGTGGTGCCGCAGTCCAGCGCCAGCAGCAGGTCCGGCTTGCCAAATTCCTCAAACAGCCGGGCAAAGCCGTCCATGCTGAGGCCATAGCCTTCCTCCATGCGGGAGGGCAGAAACAAATGCGTCTCCAGCCCGTACGCCTTCAGCGTCAGATGCATGAGCGCCATGGAGGTGACACCGTCCACATCGTAGTCTCCATAGAGGGCCACGCGCTGTTTTTCATCCACCGCTTTGAGGATGCGCGCCACGGCGATGCCCATCTCCGGCAGCACGGTGGGATCCCCCAGGGAGGCCAGTTTGGGCACCAGGAAATCCTGCACCTGCTCCGCCGTCTCAAACCCGCGCTGGGTCAGCAGTTTGGTCAGCAGCAAAGGGAGGCCTGTGTCCGCAGCCAGTTCCGCCGCGCCCTCGGGCACTGGCTTTAGCAGCCAGCGCGGGGGCAGGGTGTTCGGAAGGGGGATTTCAGACGCAAGAGCCATTTAGATGTGCAACCTCCTTGTATGCAGCACGCGCGTAAGCTAGTCAAAGCATCCCTCCCCCATTCATGTCATCTGCGTCTGTTTCTTCACTCCCTGGCCGCCTCTGGCTGGCCGGCATGGGCCTGTTTTTAGCCCTGGCCGGCATGCTGTTTACCTGGGTGCTGTGGACCTCCTGGCAACGTGCGGAGGAGACCCGCCGCTGGACGGCGACACCGTGCCGGATTATTTCTGCCCAAGTCCTCAGCGAGCGGCCCACCCCGCACTCCAACCCGGCTCACAAGGCCAGCGTGCGGTATGCTTACACCTTTGAAAACCAGGCGCTGACCGGCACCCAGATCAAACGGGTGGACTCTGCCAGCCAGCACGAAGAAGTGGCCCGCAAGAAGCTTGAGGAATTCCCCATCGGCCAGGAAACCACCTGCTACGTGAACCCCGCCCAGCCAGCCCAGGCCGTACTGAAGCATGACAGCCGCGCGGCCTTGTATTCCATCTGGTTTCCCCTGCTGTTTGTGCTTGGGGGTCTGGGGATGGCGTGGAATGCGATGCGGAGGCGGACTGGGGTATAAAGATGCTCAGGTGAGCTTTAGCCAACGTTTAATTCGCGCACGGGCCTTCAGTCTTCCAAAATCGCTCCAGTCCCTTAAATTTCATTTATGAGCACGCTTGCCCTCCCCAGCCTCAAGAACTGCTTCGTAAGCCAGGTCCGCGTCACAGGCGACCACCGGCTTGCCGTGAAATTTCAGGATGCTCTCATTGCCGAATTGCACATGGGAGAATGGATTTCCCGCCAACACGGTTCCATGATTGAACCACTCAAATCCCCCGCCTTCTTTGCCGATGTCAGCATTCAACGCGGTGTGTTAACCTGGCCGAACGGTTATGACATTGACCCGTTCAGCATCCGCCATTGGGCCGAACACGGCATGGACTGACGAGCCGCCAAAAGCCTGACAGATAAAAAAGAGCGGTGCCGTTGCGGGCACCGCTCTGAGATTTGAAGTGAAGGATTTTGAAACCTTCCTGAAAGCGGACGGGGGCGTCCGCGCTGCGTTAACGGAAGCTTTTCGCGAAGTCGTCGGCGCTGGCTTTGGCCACCACCTTAGTCTTCTCGAAGGTGCTCTTTTCACCCTTTTCAATGAGGATGCGCTCATAGTCGGCAGCGCTCATGGGCAGCTCGATGGCCTTGTCCTGCCAGGTGCTGAGGAGGATGGCATTGGCCAGCTCCACGCTGTGGATGCCCTGCTCGGCGGGGCTGAGCAGTTTTTCCCCTTTCAGGATGGCGTTGGCGAAGTTTTGCAGGATCTCCACATGCTGGCCGCCGCTGTCGGCCACCGGGATCTCCATGTGCCAGCTTTCCGGCATTGCAAAGGCGGCTTCGGCCTCCATGCAGAATTTGCTCATCGGCACCCGATTGCGCTGGAAGTGGATCTTGCTGCCGTCGGTCACGGTCAGGCGGCCCATCTCGGCGGAGATTTCCAGCCGGTTGATGCCAGGAGCTTCGCCGGTGGAGGTGATGAAAGTGGCGGTGGTGCCGTTTTCATACTGCAAAACGGCGGTCACGTTGTCCTCGACCTCAATCTCATGGAACCTGCCGAACTGGCAAAAACCGCGCACGGTTTTTGGCACGCCGAACATCCACTGGAAAAGGTCCAGGTTGTGCGGGCACTGGTTCATCAGCACGCCGCCGCCTTCGCCCTTCCAGGTGCCGCGCCAGCCGCCGGTGGCATAGTAGTAATTGGTGCGGAACCAGTTCGTCACCTCCCAATGCACGCGGCGGATCTCGCCCAGCTCGCCACTGTCAATGAGGTCCTTGACCTTCTTGAAGCAGGCATTCGTGCGCATGTTGAACATGGCGGCAAAAATTTTGCTCTTGTCCGTGTGGGCGGCGATCAGACGCTCGCAGTCGGCCTTATGAACGGAGATCGGCTTTTCCACGAGGACGTGAAGGCCGTTTTGCAGCGCCTCAATGCCGATGGTCGTGTGGCTGAAGTGCGGGGTGCAGATCAGGATCGCGTCAATGTGGCCGGATTTGATCATCGCGCTGACATCTGTGAAAGGCTGCTCGCCCTCCAGCTGAGCCGGAAGGGTGCCCACGCTTTCACACATGGCGGTCACGCGCATGCCGGGCACTTTGCCCGCGCGAATGTTTGCGAGATGGGCCTTGCCCATGTTGCCAAGTCCAACGATGCCGAGTCTGACGGTTTCCATAGAGGCGTTCAGGCTAGCGAGGCACAAAGCAGAGGTCAACCTCGATAAAGTCACCGGATTTGGTATTGCGGAATCACCCAGGGATGACTAAAGGCTCCCCATGGCAGTAAACGGCACCCTTTTAGTCACTGGCGGCGCAGGATACATCGGCTCACACACGGTAAAGCATCTGCTTGCCCTGGGGGAAAAAATCGTCGTTTTGGACAATCTCGTCTTCGGTCATCGCGATGCCCTGCCCATGGACAAGGTAACCTTTGTGCACGGGGACATGAGCGATACCAGCCTGCTGGAGGAGCTGTTTACCGAGCATCAACCGGAGGCAGTGCTGCACTTCGCCGCCTTTGCCTATGTGGGGGAATCGGTGACGGACCCGCTGAAGTACTACCGCAACAACCTGGCCGCCCCGCTCGTGCTGCTAGAAACGATGCAGCGCCATGGCTGCAAGCGGTTCATTTTCTCCTCCACCTGCGCCACGTATGGCAATCCGGTCTATGTGCCAATGGACGAAGACCATCCCCAGGCCCCGGTGAACCCTTATGGAGCCAGCAAGTGGATGCTGGAGCGGGTGCTGAAGGACTGCGATCATGCCTGGGGGCTGAAGTGCGTCTTCCTGCGCTACTTCAATGCCAGCGGCTGTGATGCGGACGGGGAGATCGGCGAGGATCATGATCCAGAGACCCATCTCATCCCGCGCATCCTCATGGCCGCCACCGGCGAGATTGAAAACATCACCGTCTTCGGCACCGACTACCCCACCCCGGACGGCACCTGCATCCGCGACTACATTCATGTCAACGACCTGGCCAGCGCGCATGCCCTGGCGCTGGATTATCTGCGCAAAGGCGGTGAAACCACGCCCGTCAATCTCGGCACCGGTCGCGGTTTCAGCGTCAACGAAATCATCCAGACCGCCGAAGCCGTCACGGGCAAGACCATCCCCGTGAGCTATGGCCCGCGCCGTGCTGGCGACCCGCCGGAGCTCATCTGCCAGCCCGCCAAAGCCAAAGCCGTGCTCGGCTGGGAAGCGCAGCACAAGGATCCGAGGGCCCACATCGAAAGCGCCTGGAAATGGATGACCGGGCCGCGTAAGGGACGCTACGAGGACTAACAAGATTTTTTGCCACGGACCGCAACTCAGTCTTGTCGTCTGCATCGCATCCCGATAGAACAGCGGCGGAAATTCCAACCCAACCACCGCCATGACTCCCTTCCTCGCCGAGGTTATCGGCACCCTCATCCTTGTGCTCCTCGGTGACGGGGTCGTCGCCAACGTCGTGCTCGGTAAAACCAAAGGCAACAATGGCGGCTGGATCGTCATCACCGCCGGCTGGGCCTTTGCCGTCACCATCGCGGTGTATTGTACCAGCGCCATCAGCGGAGCTCATTTGAACCCCGCCGTCACCGTGGCCATGGCCAGCCTGGGCAAGTTCGATTGGGCGCTGGTCCCTGGTTATATCGCCGCCCAGATGATCGGTGCCTTTTTAGGAGCCGTGCTCGTCTGGCTGAGCTACCTGCCGCACTGGAAGGAAACCGCCGACAAGGGTGCCAAGCTGGGCACCTTTGCCACCATCCCCGCCATCCGCCATCCCGTCTCCAACCTCATCTGCGAGGCCATCGGCACCGCCATGCTGGTTCTCGGCATCCTGACCATCATCACGCCGGAAAACCTGGTCCCTGATACCGGCTTCGACAAAGCCTTCTCCCCTGCCCTCGTCGGCCTCATTGTCTGGTCCATCGGCCTGTCCCTCGGCGGACCCACCGGCTACGCCATCAATCCAGCCCGCGATCTCGGCCCCCGCATCGCCCACGCCCTCCTGCCTATCCCCGGCAAAGGCGGCTCCGACTGGGGATACGCCTGGGTTCCCGTGGTCGGCCCCATCATCGGCGGACTGGTGGGTGCCTTTCTTTACAAAATGCTGTGGAATGCGGCAGTGATGTGAGCTGATGGTAGGATTTCGCAGCCCCACTTTTTTCCCATCCATGATTGACCCTCATGGCGGACTTCGTTCATGCTTTCTCCGCCATGACATCCCGTCGTACTTTTCTCACCTCGGCCACAGCCGCGTCCCTTTCCCTTTCTGCCCTCCCCCTGCTGGGCCAGCAGGCTAAAAAATTCCGCGTCGCCCTCATCGGCAGCGGCTGGTGGGGGATGAATCTCTTGCGGGAGGCCATGGCCTCCGGGCGGACCCAGGTGGTGGCACTCTGCGATGTGGATGCCAATGTGCTGGAGAACAGCATCGAGGATGTGAAGACGGAAAGTGGCGATGTGCCCAAGGGCTACAAAGACTACCGCGAGCTGCTGGCGGAAGCGAAGCCAGAGATCGTCATCATCGCCACGCCGGACCACTGGCACGCATTGCAAACCATCGCCTGCTGCCAGGCAGGTGCCCATGTGCTGGTGGAAAAACCCACCGGCCACACCATCAATGAAAGCAAGGCCATGGTGAAGGCGGCCAAAGATTCCGGCGTGGTGGTGCAAGTGGGCCTTCATCGCCGCATCGGCCCGCATCATGTGGAGGCCATGGAGTTCCTGAAATCCGGCAAGATTGGCAAGGTCGGCATGGTTCGCCTTTTTGCCGCCAGCAAAGGCGGCCCGGAAACGCCCAAGCCTAACAGCAAGGTTCCCGACGGCATGGACTGGGACATGTGGTGCGGCCCTGCGCCCATGCGCCCCTTCAATTCCAAGATGCATCCCGGCGGCTGGCGCAGTTTCCTTGATTACGCCAATGGCACCATGGGAGACTGGGGCATCCACTGGCTGGACCAGGTGCTGTGGTGGAGCGGTGAGAAGGGACCAAAGACCGTCTTCTGCACCGGCGGCCGGCCCATCTTCGGCCCGCCTGTGCTCAATGACCAGGAACAGACCACCGATGTGCCCGACCACCAGGTGGCTACCTTTGAATTTGAAAATTTCACCGCTGTGTGGGAGCACCGTAAGTTCGCGGAAAACAACAACGAGAAGCACAAGATCGGCGCTTATTTCTACGGTGAAAAAGGCGTGCTGCACATCGGCTGGCGCGATGGCTGGACCTTCTACCCAGTGAACCCCAAGGAGCCACCCGCCCATGGCGAGCACCAGCTTCAGGAGCCGGACGGTCACAACATCGCCCTCCTGTGGGCCGACCTGATCCAGGCCATCGAAACCGGCAGCAAACCGGTCGCCGACATCGAGATCGGACACCGCTCCAGCTGCCTGCCCATGCTCGGCATGCTGAGCTGGAAGCTGGGCCGCAGCATCCGCTGGGATGCGGAGAAAGAGGAGATCATCGGTGACCCGGAGGCCAGCCAGCTTCTGAGCCGGCCGTATCGGGCACCTTGGGTGTATCCGGTATAACCATTGGGCAAGTCAGTCTGAGACAGGCGAGAGCGGTCCGTACTCCGGGGTCACTGCGCATCGGGCCGCTCGCCGATGACGGCGGCGACTTCGGCGAGCTGTCCGTCGCGGACGATGGTGAGCAGGATCTTCGTGCCGGGCGGCAGGGAAAGAATGATGTCCAGCAGCTCAGCAGGCGTCTTGAATTTGCGACCATTGATGGCAGTGACCACATCTCCAATGGCCAGCCCGGAGGCGGCTGCGGGGGATTGCGGATCCAGATCCGTGATGTAGGCCCCGACCACCGGTGTCCCCACCCCGCCCAGGCCGCTGCTCATGATCACCGGCTCCGCATTCAGCTCCAGACCGAGGTAACCCTTGCGCTTGATGGTAGCCTGGCCGCCGCGCGCCTGGTTGCCGATGGCTTCCACCACTTTTTTCACGTCATTGGCCGGCACCGCCAGGCCCACGCCCTGCCAGGCACGCACGTTTTCATCCCCGCGATAAATGGCCACATTGATACCCACAATCTCCCCGAGGATGTTGACCAGCGGCCCGCCGGAATTCCCAGGATTGATGACGGTATCCGTCTGCAAATAGTTGAACTGGCTGTCGCTCAAGTGCCGGTCGCGGGCGCTGATGATGCCCTGGGTGACCGTGCCGCTAAGGCCGAAGGGATTTCCTACGGCGAAAACGAGCTGCCCCACCCGAGCCTCATCTGAATTGGCAAAAGAAAGAGCCTCGAAGTCCTTGCCACCGCCTTCGATTTTGATCAGCGCAATGTCCCGCTCCCGGTGGGCTCCCAAGACGCGTGCAGGGTACTGCTTGTTGTCATTGGTGGTCACAATGACCTCGCTCACATCCGCGATGACGTGATAATTCGTCACCACATGCCCCTCTTTGGAAATGATGGCCCCGGACCCCAGCCCGGGAATGATCTGGGCGCGTCCGCTGACGATGCCATACAGCGGATGCCAGGCTGTCTGCCCCCGGCGCACCGTCTTCGTGGTTACACTGACCACACTCGGCAGCACCGCCGCCGAGAGCCGGGAAAACTCATCATTCATCGCGCTCAGGATCTTCACATCCTCCAGGTCCAGTTTGGGCGCTGAAGTGGAAACGATCCCTGCTTCCTTCGGCGGCTCTCCACGCAGAAAATTCAGCACTCCATATCCCTCCTGTCCGCGCCGCCACATGGAAAAGACCAGTGAGGCGACGAGGAAAACCGTGATGGCGAAGACAATGCGGCGGATAGTTTCCATGGAGATGTCCATACCTTGCGTAATTGCGCGCCAATCGCAACCCGCTGCCGCCAGCTTCTTCTTTGGCATCCAGCCTGCCCTTCCCGCCCGATCTCAGTTTTGATAATGATGACCCAACGCTTTCACCTTCCGGGTTGTCAGAACCCGTTGCGTCCCATAGTTTCCCCCCACGCGCCGCTCTCATGATTTACGATCCTGCCCCGGACAACGGTGGGCCGCCCCTTTTGGGCAGCTCCAAGCAAGCAGCATTGGCCCAGGCCGCCCAAAAAGCCACCCGTGTGGGCCTTATGCCGACCGAAGGCTGGCGCAAGCGCAACCTGCAGTTCCTGGGGGAGATCCTCATCCCCACCCTGCTGTCCGCACGCACTCCCCGCCGCATCATCGATGGCGTTCCCCTCGTCGGTGACAAAGAAATCGGCGTCACCTGGCTCGGCCACGCAGGGTTTTTTGCCCAAATTGCGGGTGTGAATCTGCTCATCGACCCCAACTGGGCCATGTGGCACGGCCCCATTAAGCGGATTCACCACCCCAGCATCTGGGCCAGCGACTTGCCGCCCATTGACCTCGTCCTCGTCACCCATGCCCACTATGACCACCTGCACATGCCCAGCCTGCGCCGGGTGGCACGCGGCCAGCCCATCATCGTCCCCACCGGCGTGGGCAGCATTGTCAAAAAAGCCGGGTTTGGCCAGATCATCGAGCTGAACACCTGGCAACGCGCCAAGTTCCGCGACCTCCATATCATGCTCACCCCCGCCCGCCACTGGGGTGCCCGCATGATCCACGACACCCATCGCGGTTTCGGCGGCTATTTGATCACCTCCCCCACCCGCAGCCTTTTTCATTGCGGCGACAGCAGCATGTTCGACGGTTTTGAGGAGATCGGCAAACGCGCCGACATTGACCTCGCCCTCATGCCCATCGGCGCCTACCTGGCCCCCAGCGGCCGTCCTGTGCACATGAACCCTGAGGAAGCCCTGGAAGCCTTCGACATGCTCGGCGCCCGCCACATGATCCCCATGCACCACAACACCTTCCCCCTCGGCGGCGAGCCCCTCCACGAGCCCGAAGAACGCCTCGCCAAAGCCGCCCTCACCCGCCAGATCCAGGACAAAGTCCGCATCATGCACGAAGGCGAATCGGCGATGTATTGAGTTTGGCCAGTCTTGATCCCGGCGCACTTCTCGTGCATCATGTCACCATGAAACCTTGCCTGTCACTCATCGCAGTCATTTCGGCGGATGGCTTTATTTCAACAGGTGACGGCGTGCCCTGGAGCCTGCCCAAGGACCGCGACCACTTTCGCGAATACACGCATGGGAAATGGTTGTTGTTAGGCCACAAGACCTATGAGGAAATGCTCGGCTGGTTTTCCGATCATCATCCCCTGGTGCTCAGCCGCAATGACAAATTTATCCCCTTCATCGGCCAGCGCGTCTCCAATGTGGAGCAGGCCGTCCAGCTCGCCACGGAGGCCCATCAGCCGGAGCTCGTCGTCTGCGGCGGAGAGGCGGCATATAATGCCGCCATGCCCCTGGCGGACCGCCTCATCATCACCCATGTGGACCATCTCCTGGGCGGCGGTGTGCCCTTCCCCGCCTTCAGCCAGCAGGACTGGGAGCCCGTCTCCCGCATTGCCCACCCGCGGGATGATTTTCATGAGCACGGTTTTGCCATCGCCACCTATCAGCGCATCCACCATTACCTGGACGCCGCCTAGATGACCGCCCTCCTGCCCCTCGCATGAAACGGCCGCTTCATCAGGTCTGGATATTTTCCTTTGTCCTGGCTTTTGCCCTCAAAGCCGCCGCCCAGGACCTGCCCCCCGCCCCTGCAGACGGTCTTCGCGACGATACCCGCGCCCTGTCCCCTGAAGTGCGCGCCCGGCTGGCCCAGGACATCGCCACCTGCCGCACTGCTCTGGATGCCGACATCTGGTTCACCGCAGGCACCTTTCTCAAGTCCGGCCAGAGCATCCGGCTGCAGGCCCGCACCCTGCGCCAGCACTGGAGCCCCGGTGGCCGCGACGCCATCCTCGTCGCCTACGACCGCTCCAGCGACACCCATGGCCTGTCCCTTTCTCCCGGCATCTGGGAGCGATATCCCTCTGCGGAGATCACTACCCTCATCCAGCGCAGCATGGCCACCATGGCGGAAAAAAACCAGCCCCTGGAGATCCGTCTCTCACGGATGCTGGGCCAGATGCTGCAAAACCTCCAAACCCTGGAAAAACAGCGCCACCAATCCGCCCTCACCCTATCCCGCCATCACCTGCGCCTCGCACAGACTTTTGCCATTGGCCTGGGGGGTGGTGGCCTGTTTTTAGCACTCCTCGGATTCCTCAGCCGCCGGCAGGATGTCCAGGCCGCGTGGCAGTCCTACTTTCCCAGTGCCCACGTCGGCATCCGCTTCGGTGCCCCCCACGGCGGTGGCGTCATCGTGGAAAAATCCCCCTGATGAGCGCAATCCCTCCAAAACTGTAACCCATGTGCTTGCGAATTAGTGTCACCTTTGTGCTTGAACGTACATTATACGCCCCCTTCGCCACCCGGCATCACACGTTCTTTCCATCCGCCTCCCCAGCTTCCCCGCTCAATACTCTTCCTCCTCCGGCGTCTCCGGTCCGCCTTCCACCGGGATGGGGATGCCCATCTTATCCATCATCGCCTCCACCGTTTTGATGTGCTTCAGCGGCAGTTTCTTGCGCTGATATTTGCGGAACAAAAGATTGTGCAGTTTCAGCAAAGTGTCCGCCGTCGGCTGCATGGGCATCCATTCTTCGCCATCAGGGTGCGCCAGGCGGAACAGCCATTCGCGTGAATTCCAGTGGGCACGGATGTATTGTTTCCGCCCGTCTTCTAGGCGTTCATGCCATTCGTGGATTTGGTTTTTGGTCATTGAGAGTGCTCAGGATGCGCTAGTATCGCCGCCATGCAAGCTGCCAACACCAGCCATACCTCCGCCCTGCCCAAGCTTTTGCTCTACCTCGCCGCCGTCATGCTCGGCGGCGCGCTGCTGGCACCGGTGCTTTTTGACCTCGGCCAGTGGGCCAAAGGCTGGCTGGCCGGCAGCACCGGTGGCCCTGGAGCCTGGCTGCTTTCGGAGATCAACCGCGCCCATTTCACCCGCTACTTCAACCGCGCCGTGCTCGTCTGCGCCATCCTTTTCATCTGGCCCTTCCTGCGCTGGGTGCGGCTGGACCGCAGCCTCCTGCCGGTGTGGAAGCCCGTCTCTCAGGGGCTTAAACAATGGGCCGTGGGTTTCTTCCTCGCCGCCGGTCTCCTGCTCGCCCTCGGCTTTCTTTTCCTGCAAATGGGTGCCTACCGCCTCCGTCCGAACCCCAACTGGCTGAAACTCGGCGAGCCCATCACCGCCGCCCTAGGCGCGGGCATCGTTGAGGAATTTTTCTTCCGCGGCCTGCTCATGGGCCTGCTGCTGCGCACCATGAGCGTCCGCAGCGCCCTCATCTCCGGCACCTTCGTCTTCGCCCTCGTCCACTTCCTCAAGCCGCCGGACGGCTGGCAGCTCGCCGATGCTGACGTCACCTGGACCAGCGGCTTCCTCGTCCTCCGCCAGATCGCCGCCGGCTTTGGCGACGTGCAGTTCCTCCTGGCCGAGTTCGCCACCCTCTTTGCCGTCGGCTGGGTTCTCGCCCAGGCCCGCTTAAAAACCGGTGCCCTCTGGGCCGGCATCGGCCTGCACGGCGGCTGGGTTTTCGGGCTCAAATACTTCAGCTCACTCACCGGTCACCTCCCCGGCTGGCTCCCCTGGATCGGCAACAACCTCAAAATCGGCCTCATGCCCCTCATCGTCGTCCTCTTCACCGGCTGGCTCGCCCTGAAGCTCATGCCCACAAATCATTTGCAGCCCGCCCCGCCAGAGGGAATGTAACGCCGGTCAGCACCTCCTCGCCGGAGTGGCGGAATTGGTAGACGCGCCAGACTTAGGATCTGGTTGGGTAACTAGTGCAGGTTCGAGTCCTGTCTCCGGCACCACTGTGAAATAAGGTGAAGAGGGTTGAATCGTCTGGCAGCAGGAAGCATTCGACGGCTTGTAAAAATATCAGCCACCTAACCAAAAGCGCTTTCAGATCTGCACCTCGCATGGCCAGTCAAAAAAGAGTTATCGGAAGCTTGTCATTCCCTGGATCTGAACTAGCCTGATTCACGATGATTCTGTTCTCCTTTGCTTGATCCCTCTGACTTTTGAGGACCTGGCCAATACGCCAGGAAGTTAGAATCCCACGCCATGGGCGCTGGGAGGATCAGGCGAATATCAATGCATTAGAGAATCATGAATCCCCATCATGGGCAGGCTTCCGCCTGCCCCCAAGGGCCGGTCTTGCCGGCCATCCTGCACGGGCGTGCCTGGAAGGC
This sequence comes from Prosthecobacter sp. SYSU 5D2, assembly GCF_039655865.1. NCBI lineage: Bacteria > Pseudomonadati > Verrucomicrobiota > Verrucomicrobiia > Verrucomicrobiales > Verrucomicrobiaceae > Prosthecobacter > Prosthecobacter sp. SYSU 5D2. The sequence goes on from NZ_JBBYXL010000005.1 coordinate 66,753, forward strand.
GCGCACGCTACGTAACAACTGCCTGCGACAGCATGCGCATGCCCTGGTCAGGTCCTTCCGGCGCCAGGACCTTCTGCCTCTCAAACAGACCTGCGCACGCCTTGTCATGGTTTTGGAATCCCGCAGCCGGGTTTTCCACGAGATCCATCCCAGTGAGCTTGCGCTGGTGCCGGCACTCACTCGGTTAAGTGCCTATGAGGAGCGCTGGCTACGCCAACCGGAGGACTGGCAGCCTGACCTGAACGCAGACGCCCCCTCTCAATGGGCACATTTTCTGCGGTATCTCCTGGCCCGCTACCCGGTGCCGCGTTTCATGGACTCTGCCTGGCTGGCCAAAGGTCCGCTGCTGCACTTCGAGCGTGATTGCTGGTGTGCTCTAGGCTTTGGTCAGAGCTTGCGTCAGGTGCCAGGATTTCCGTCCAGCGTGCCTAACCGGCTTTTGCACAAGATGTTAACCTGTGCGCAAAGCAGGTCCTTGCCACTGGCTGTCTGGGAAACACAAATGGACCTCCTGCAAGTCACCCCTGCGTTGCGCCAGGCTGTTTTGTCGAGTCGCGCGCCGCAGGAGCTCGGCCTCCATGGCCTGTGGACGCGGCTTCTGGAAAAGTTTTCCTCGGGTCCTGAGGCGTCTGCCGACCACTGGGCCACTGTCAGCATGGTCCTGATGGCCAAAAGGGAGGAACGTCCGGCCCAAATGGAGGCCTTGCTAAAGCTGCCGTTGGAGGCGCTCATCCGGCACTGTTTCAAACGCGCGGCACGGATGCTCCAAATGAACGGTCATTTGCTGACCGAAGAGCAGGTACGACGCGCCGCCGCCCGGTCTGAACTTTCACGGCTGGCTGCCTCCCGCTGGCCGCCCTTTTTGGGCAGCAGACCCGTGTCGAAGAATGCCATGACTGCATCCTTGAGCCCCTGGCTGATGGAAGAATTGTGTTCTTCAAATGCCCTGAGAGCAGAAGGAAAAGTGATGAACCATTGTGTGGCGGGCTATGCCCACCGGTGCAAACAGGGACACTCCGCCATCTTCAGTCTGCGCCGTCACGAAACAGATGCCGAAGGACAGCGCGTGGTGAAGTCGTATGTCACCCTGGAAGTGCGTGCCTGCACTCGCGAGATCGTTCAAATTCGAGCCTTTCATAACCGGCCCGTAAACAATACCATGATGAACATGGTTCGGGAGTGGGCGACAGCGAATCAGCTCCTCTAAGAATACCGGAGATGGCTGCCGTTGCCCCCAAAGAAAGCGGGTTCAGACTTGCATCTGAACCCGCTGACATAAATCTATCCAGCCTGATTAGTTAGGCCTTCGGCTCTTCAGGTTTTTCTTCCGGGTTGGGAAGGATGACCGTCGGAGCTTCTTCGGCGGCTGCTGCGTCCGTGGATTCGGCGACTTTTTCCACAACTGTGGGATCGGTCACTTCTTCGACGACGGGCACTTCCGTTTCAGATGGCAGCGCGGGTGCTTCCACCGGTTCAGGCTCGGGCTCTGGCTCAGGTGCGCTGGCTGGAGTTTCTTCAACGGCGGCGACTGGTGATTCTGTCTCGGTTTCAGGGGCGGAGGCCACGGTCTCGACGATCGTCGGATCGGTGACTTCTTCGATCACTGGTGCTTCCGTTTCAGAAGGCAGGCTGGCGGGCTCGATGGCGGCCACTTCGGTGGTCACAGCGGGTGTTTCTTCGGAAGCAGCCGTTGCGTCTGGCGCTTCAGGGGCTTCTTCAGCAGAGGCGGCCTTGGTCTTGTCCGCTCCTTTCTCTTTCGGGGCGGCGGGATGGGGCTCTCCCTGGACGCCGAGGAAGACCATGCCATCGCTGTATTCGATGACGTAGCCTTCGTTGGTCAGCCAGCGGAGGTCTTTGAGCACGGAAATCTGGTCGTCGGTAAGCTGCGGTTTGGCTTCGCCTTCCACCACCGGAGCGGTGCTAGGCACAATGGCCTCCACCAGCTGGGCCAGGGGCATGCCCGGGGTCGTTTTCAGAACCTCCACAATCTTGGCCACGCGCTCTGAAAATACCACGCCGGGATCAATGGCACGCGGTTTCATGCGGCAGACGAAGAGCTTGCCTGCGCGGCGTTTAAAGAGTTTCAAACCCCGGCGCTCAAATCCGCCGCCGAGCTTCTGGGACATCTCGAACAGATGCTTGCGGGCACCTTCCACAGCGCTGCGCATCATGATGCCCAGGATGTGGGTGATTTTGGATTTGTCCTGGCTGCCGGGAATGACGACTTCACGGCCTTCGAGGACGGCGTCTTCACTGTGAGTGCGGCGAAAGTGAGCTTCCATCTCGGCACGGCTGCTCAGCACCACCAGATCCGGAGAGTCAATAACGGCAGGAGCGGCGGTTTCCGGGGCAGCTTCGGGGGCTGCTTCAGGTGCCTCAGCACCCTCTTCCAAAGCTGCTTCTGCATCCTCCACCGGGGCAGGCGCAGGCGCAGACTCAACTGCGACTGGGGCTGCTGCTTGCGGCTGATCCTTGATATAAATCCAGCGCTGGCCTTTGCGCTGCTTTTCTTTCCACTCAGCCACACGCTCGGGGCTGGTCTCGGTGCGCACCCGGCGTTTGTATTCCTCCAACGGCATGTTGGCGAAACGCTCACGGTGCAGGCGCAGCAGGGTGGCCTGGAAGCTGTGATGACTAGGCGGGCCCAGCAGCTCGCCGGTCATCCCGCAAATGCCGATGGATTTGAAGTCCCCCTTCGGCTCCTCCAGTTCCACTTCTTCAGCGCGATAATAGGTCTCAATGGCCGGGCTGCGCAGCACATGGCTGAGCGCTTCCTCACGGCTCAAAAACAGGCCGCCATCCGCCGGCGTGACGAACAGGCCGGTAGGCCGCTCAGGCGCACAACTGAAGCGGGCATGAAAGCGATCCCCTTCTGCCAGGATCAGGCGCGCCGCATCAAACATGCTGAAGGCATGGCCGCTGCTGCGGATGTGATTGGCCAGGGCCTCGGCGGCTTTATCTTCCGGCTCGATGACGACCTTGATGTCCTTTGGAATTTCCACCCATTCACGCTGCGGGCGCTCAGGTCCGCGGTCACGGTCACCGAAACGGCGTGGGCCGCCACGGTCATCCCGGCGGGGACCGCCACCCTGGCCTGGAGGGCCGTCACGGCGCGGGCGAAATTCGCCACGGTCACGGTTCTGGCCACCGCCAGGGGCACCGCCAAAGCCGCCACCGTCACGACGAGGCGGAGGTCCGCCACGGCGGTCTCCACTGCGGCGGTCCGGGCCGCCATCACGACGAGGGCCGCGGTCTTCCCGCTCCTCGTACTTGCTCAGGTTGCTCGGAGCACTCATGCCAGCGACCCAGGCGGGCATCATGCGGAGGTCGGAAAGGTCCACCAGCCCGGCGGGTTTCGGGGTTGGTGTTTCAGGAGTCGCTTCAGGTTCAGTCATGACAGGTGATCAGGGCGCGCAGTATGGCGCAACTTAGGCTTTGTCGCCAACTTTGTTCGCAAACGTTGATTTAGGCAACAGCAGCCTCAACAGGTAAAAGATCGGACCGGCGACTCCTCATGGACGCCTTTTTTGGAAATGCACCCGCCTCACCCCCATCAGATCATGTCCATATCCACGAGGATTTCACGGGGTTTGGCTCCTTCACCGGGGCCGATGATGCCCCGGTCTTCCAGGATGTCCATCATGCGGGCTGCACGGCCATAACCCAGCTTCAAACGCCGCTGGAAAAGGCTGGTGGAGGCCTTCTTTTCCTGGCGGATCACCTCCAGGCATTTTTCCAAAGTGTCCTCTTCCTCGCTGCTCACGCCGCCTTCTTCGCCGTCGTCATCATCGCCCATCTCACCGGTTTCATCGTCCACCTTGACGTCAAAGATTGGCTTGCCCTGGGCCACGCAACGCTCCACCACGGCGTGAATTTCATCATCGGTGACAAGCGCGCCCTGGCTGCGGATGGGCTGGGCACCGCCAGGCGGCACATACAGCATGTCCCCTTTGCCCACCAAGTTCTCAGCACCTTTGCGGTCCAGAATGACGCGGCTGTCCAGCGCGCTGGAGACCTGGAAAGCGATGCGGGTGGGGATGTTCGCCTTGATGACGCCGGTAATGACGTCCGCACGCGGTGTCTGCGTGGCGACAATCAGGTGAATGCCGGCCGCACGGGCCATCTGCGTGATGCGGGCGATGGCCACTTCGATATCCGCCGGGGCGGTTTGCATCAGGTCCGCCAGCTCATCAATAATGACCACGATGTAAGGCAGGGTGTCCGGGATGATGAAGTCCTGGTTGCGGGCTTTGGGCGGCGGCGGCTGGGAATCGCCGATCCAGTCCCCATTGTGATCCACAGGCAGCTCATCCGGCTCCGTATCCGTTTCCAGTTCCTTGGCCACATCCGGATCATCCCAGGGCGCGGTGGTGCCATCCACAAGGTGGTCTGCCGCCGCAGCAGCGCGGGCGAAGGCGGAGGAAACGCGCACATCATCTGTGCCTGCGGAGGTTTTCTGGGCTGCCTTCACCGGCTTGGGTGGTGGCGGGGCGGCCGGCTCCTCTTCAACCACGGCCTGCGGATTGGCCGCAGCTTCGGCCGCCGCAGCGGCTTTCTTCGCTTCATTGGCCGCCGCGCGTTTGCGGTTGCGGTTGTTGAAGGCCTCAAAGTTACGGCAGGCTTCCTGGGCAAACATCTGGTAGCGGCTTTCCATCTCCCGAACCACCCAGCGCAGGGCGAGCAGGGCTTTCTTCGGATCTGTCACCACTGGCACGGCCAGGTGGGGCAACTCGGCATAGTTCTGCATTTCCACCACCTTGGGGTCAATCATGATGAACCGCAGCTCATCCGGGGCAAACCGGCACAGCAGGCTGGTGATGATGCCGTTGATACAAACGGATTTACCCGACCCTGTGGCACCGGCCACCAGAAGATGCGGCATGGCGGCCAGGTCGCCAATGATGGTCTTGCCATAGACATCCTTGCCCAGGGCGATGGGGAGCTTGGACTTGCCGTTGGTAAAGACATCATCCTCCAGCAGCTCGCGAATGGGCACGATCACCTTGTCGCGGTTGGCCAGCTCGATGCCCACGGTGTCCTTGCCAGGGATGGGGGCCAGGATGTTGATGCGCTCCGCACAGGTGGCACGGGCGATGTCGTCATCCAATGCGGCGATGCGGGCCACACGCAGTCCGTCCACAGGACGCACTTCATATCGCGTGATCGCCGGACCGCGGGTGATGTCACCGGCCTCCACCTTTACATTGAAGCTGGCCAGGGCCTTGATGATGGTGTCCTGCACTGCCAGTAGTTCACGCGTGTCCGTAGGCTTGTGCAGCGACTCATCCGGCCAGGAGAGGAGATCCAGCTCCGGCAGCTTGTAGTCCTTAAACCGCACCGCCAGATTTCCCAACGTACCATGCGGGGCCTGCTCCAGCTTTTGCGCGCGTTTTTTCTCCCACACTTCAGAAAGGCGGGGCTTGTCAGCGCCATCGTTGTGACCGCGGGAGGCGGAGGAATCAATGATCTTCGGTTTGGCCGGTTCAAAGGTCAGGCCTAGCTCCGGCGTAACTAGCGGACCTGCGGGTGCGGTATCTGCTTTGACCTCATTGCTGGCAACCTTGCGCCGGCGGACAGGTACGGGCGCGGTCTCTCCAGCCGCCTCACGGGCGGCGATTTCACGACGAATCTGATACGTCTCCCAGGCATTGGTGATCTCCTGGCGGATGGCCTCAATGGCCTGCAGCGGATGGATGCCGCTGGCCAGGAAAAAACCCACCGCGTAAATGCCGGCTAGAAAAACCGTGGAGCCAATCTTGCCCAAAAGATTGGCCAGGATGCTGCCGCCGATCAGATAACCCAGCCCGCCACCACCGCCGAGAGGCGTGATGTCATCGCGCTGGTTCAGGATGTCCTGCACCTCAAAGATCGCGGCCGTGGTGATGACCATGAGGGCGACGCCGAGCCAGGAGCGACCCGTGACTTTGACGTTGGAGGCCAGCTTGCAAACACCAAACCAGGTCACGCTAAAAGGCACCAAATAGGTGGCCATGCCTGCGAGAAACAGCGAATAACCCGCCAGCAGCGCTCCCATGCGCCCGATGAAATTATGAGTGATCACGCTGGGCTGGTCTGTAGGGCTCAAATGGCTCCAGGCGGGCAGATCCCGCGGATCATATGACACCAGCGCCAGCAGATACATGGCCGCAAGCACCAGCATGGCGATGCCCACTGCATCGTTCCAAGGGCTTTCTTTCTCCTGCACACGGGCACGAGCAGGACGGTTTTTGACGATTTCAGCAGCCATGTAAATCGGGAGACGAGGATTAACTCAGCGAATTAGACAATCAACATTACCAAATTAAATGCGCAACTCAATCCCGAAGGTTGTCATTTCTCGAATTTCCATATTTACCCCATTTAGATGGCTTCACCTTCTGCGGCCATCTCCCGGAACCTGCGTGAAACTTCCACATATTTGAGGGCCAGTTTGGCGTTCGCCGCCTGTTCTTCGGTCGTCAGGCTGCGTACTACCCTTGCCGGGGATCCCACGACCAGAGAGCCCTCGGGAATGACCTTGCCTTTTGTCACCAACGCCCCTGCCGCGATAGTGCTGCGCGCTCCGATGACGGCTCCGTCCAGGATGATTGCCCCCATGCCGACCAGCACTTCATCACCCACCGTACAGGCATGCACCACCGCCCGATGGCCAACCGTAACCCGTTCACCCAGAACACACGGATGGTCATCACTGACGTGCAGCACACAGCCATCCTGCACATTGCTCTGCGCCCCTACCACGATGCGGTTGATGTCCCCGCGCAGCACGCTGGTGTACCAGACGCTGGATTCCGCCCCCAGTTCCACAGCCCCCACCACAACCGCCCCAGGAGCGATAAAAGCAGTCGCATCCACAGCCGGTTTTGCATCGGGCATCAAGAAATTTTTCAAGGGGTGTAGGCTCATGAGTCCGCTTAAATACAGGGGTTGAAGCGTTTTTTATGTTTGACGAAAACGGGCGCTTGGGGTCTTAATCGCCCACAATTCCGCTTATCACCAAGCGTGGATGGCCTCAACATCAACATCAACCAACACCGGCATCAACATGAACAAAGCTGAACTCCTTGAACTCGTACAGAAAAACCTCGGCGCTGAAACGTCCAAGCGCGCAGCCGCTGACGCTCTGGACGCCGTCCTGACCGCCCTGGCCAAAGGCATCAAAAAAGAAGGCAATGTCCAGCTCATCGGCTTTGGCACCTTCAAGGTTGCCAAGCGCGCAGCCCGCACCGGTCGTAACCCGAAGACCGGCGAATCCATGAAAATCAAGGCTTCCAAGAACGTCCGCTTCGTCGCTTCCAGCGCACTGAAGGGCTCCCTGTAATTGAAAGCACCTGATTCCGCACAGGATCAGCAAAAACCCCGCGCTCTGCCCGAGACGCGGGGTTTTTTTGGCACGGCTTACCTAACAAATTTTGCCGAATCAGACACCCGCCATGGAAGGCGCATGTCCGTCCTTCATCCGGCCACGATACTCCGTGGGGGATTCGCTGGCGATGCGGCGGAAGCTGCGGTTAAAATGGGACAGGCTCTGGAAGCCGACATCATAGGCCACCTCGGTGATCCTGGCCGCAGGCTTCATGAGCATCCGCTTGGCCTTCTCCACCCGCGCACGGTTCACAAAGTCCGTGAACGTCAGCCCAGTAGCCCGCTTGAAGATCTTGCAGAAGTGGAAGGGGCTCACATTCACCGCCTTGGCCACCGCTTCCAGCGTCATCGGTTCTGCCAGATGCGCATGGATGAAGATCTTGGCATTGCGCACCGCCTCCGGCTCGTGCGTGGCATGGGCAAAAAGCAGACGATGGGCGCTTTCACCGAGCTGCAGGGCGAAGGAGCGCAGCAGCGCCAGGGCGGCTTCATAGCGCTCCGGCACCATCACCGGCACATGCTGAAAATGGACCTGCGCCGTGCGCACCTCATGGGCGCTGCGGTCATCATCCAGCAGGGAACTGGCCAGCGGAGCAAACGTCTGTGCATTGGCAGGCTCCAGACGCACACCGCCCGTCTGCAAAAGCGCCACCGGGTTTTTCCCTACCCGCACCGGCACCAGAGTCTCCACCACGCCAGAGACCGATTTCTTCGTCACCAGAGTTTCGATGTGCTCCATGTCCCCCTGCGCACGCAACGTCAGCGGCAGGTCCGTCAGTGTATGAAAAGCACGCTGATATTGCTGGAAAAGATCACTCTCAGAAAGAGTTTCGATGAAACGCTGGCGGCCGTTGGCTTGGGAAGTCTGGGTTTGCATAGGGTGTCGTCGGTTGATTGGGTGACGCCCTGAGACTAGCCTGCGCTCCGCCCCGCCTCTATTGGGGTCGGCTACGGCACAATGCATGATGGACCCCCGCAAGGAATGCATAGTGGAAACCAGTAGCCCCTCCTCTGCTTACACCTTCGCCCGGCTCTCCACCCACTGCACGGCGTACCGCACCAGAGCGGCTCCATCGGTGATTGCCAGCTTGTCCTTGATGTGTGCCCGGTGCGCTTCCACCGTCCGCGCACTGATGCACAGGCGTTCGGCAATGATCTTCGTTGCCAGGCCGCGGCCGATCATTTCCAGCACCTCCAGTTCGCGGTCGGTCAGCGCCTCCAGACTGGCTGTCTTGGCCCGGTTGCCGATGACCTGCTCCATCATCCGGCTGGCCATGCTTTCGCTCACATAAATGCCGCCCGACAATACCTTGCGGGCAGCGGTGATGAGGTGGTCTGCGGCGGCCTCCTTCATGATGTATCCGCGCGCTCCGGCACGGAGGGCGCGCTCTCCATACATGGCTTCATCGTGCATGGACAGCACCAGGCAAAGAGTGCCCGGATGCATGGCCTGGATGTCCTTCAGCAGTTCCAGTCCGTTCTTGTCCGGCAGCGTCAGGTCAATGACCACCAGATCCGGCTTCAGCTCCCCCACGGCTACCAGCCCGTCGCGGGCATTGCCGGACTCTCCGCACACATCCAGCCCTTCCTCAGCACGGATGAGCTGCGCCAGGCCGTGGCGCATGATGGGATGGTCATCAATGAGGAGCAGACGTTTCACGGTTTCTGTATGTGACGGGCGGCGGGTTTCGGTTTCACAGACACCGGCACGCGGCAGTTCACGACGGTGCCGCCAAAGTCATCATGAGCCACCGTCAGCATGCCGCCCATCATGCGCGCGCGGTGGGTCATCGTCAGCAGGCCCATGCCCGTGCTTTTACCGGTGACATTGTCCGGAATGCCGACGCCATTGTCGCGGATGCAGAGCAGCAAATGGCCGTCCTCTTCCGCCAGTGTCACCTCGATGCGCTCCGCGTGGCTGTGTTTGATGGCATTGGCCACCGCCTCCTGCGCGATGCGGAATAGCTGCGTAGCCATCTTGTTGTCCGGCACCTCCACCGGGCGGTCACAACGGAAGGGGCAGCTCACCCGGAAAATGCGCTCCGTGCCCTTGGTCAGCTCTGCCAGCGCCGCCATCAGGCCGGCGGAATCCAGAACCACAGGCATCAGCCCGCGTGACATTTCCCGCGCCCGCACATTGGCCTGCGTCACCAGTTGCACGATCTCATTCAGGCTCGCCGCCTGGGCATGGCTGCCTTTTTGCAACTGCTGGTGCGCCACCTTCGCCAGGCAGCCGATGGCCGCCAGCTGCTGGCACAGGTCATCATGGATGTCCTGGCCGATGCGGTGCTGCTCCTCCTCGCTGATCTGCAAAATTTTCTCCTCCAGCATCTTTCGGTCGCTCAGGTCACGGATGATGCCCGTGAAGACCCGCCGCCCCTCTGACAACAGCGCCTCTCCCACCGACAGGTCCATGGGGAAAACGGTGCCGTCCTTGCGCTGCCCCACCACCTCACGCCCGATGCCGATGATCTTCTTCACACCGGAATCCAGGTAGTTCTGCACATACCCGTCATGCTTGTCCCGGTAGGGCTGCGGCATCAGCATGCGGATGTTCTGCCCGATCATCTCACCCCTGGTATAACCAAAGATGCGTTCAGTCGCGCTGTTAACGGTTTCGATCACTTTGTCCTCATTGATCGTGATGATCGCATTCACCGCCGTCTCCAGCACCGCGCTACTGCGCTTTTCTGAGGAGACCAGGGCCTCACGGGTCAGCTGCAGCTCGCTCACATCCCGGCCCATGCACAGGATGCCAGTCACTTTGCCTTCGTCATTCTTGATGTCAGAGTGAAACCACTCCACATGCCGCAGGCCGCCGTTCTTTTGCAGCAGCGGCTTTACATGGCTGCGGCTGCGGTCCGTGCCAATGCTGCCCCGGCACAGCAGCGCCGCCGCGGCCCGATGTTCTGGCGGGATCAGGCTTTCCACCCATTCCCTGCCCATCATCTCCTCACTGTTCCAGCCTGTCAGCAGCTCCAGCCCACGACTCATCCACTGGATGCGGCCACGTGTGTCCAGTCCCATCACCAGCATGCCGGCATGGTCCATCAGACTTTGGAGCAGGGCAGGATCGGTAATGGGTATCATTTCGGCGTGGTCATCATCATCCCCGTCATGATGATGACTGTCAAGGCAGCCGCCCTTCCCCCCGCATGTGCCCTTGCCTGTGCATAGGCAGGCATGTTTATGCGCCTGGACGGGGGGTGTTGCGGGAGTGGCAGGCGTGATCATATAAAATCAGTCTTCCTTGCCGAACCCTTCAGGCTTCACCGCCAGGATGGAGCAGGGCGCATTCGCCACGATCTTTTCCGCCGTCGTACCGATGAGCAGCTCCCGCAGTCCTGTCTTGCCGCGGGTACCCAGGACCACCATGTCCGCATGGGTGTCCTTCACGTGATCCAGAATAGCCTCGCGGATGTTCACCCGCTCGATCACCAGCGTCTTCACCTCCACGTCGGGAAACTGCGCCCGGAAAGGAGCCATAAATTTTACCATCTCATCATCCCATACGGCCAGAGCCTGCGCATCCGTGCCCATGGGCATCGGTGCCACCAGGCCGCCATAATCCAACGACATGGCCAGCGCAGACTGGTATACATGGAGGCAGTCCAACGAGGCCCCGTTCTGCTGCGCCAGCACCAGCGCGTGGCTCACTGCTTTGTTGGAGTTCTCCGAAAAATCCACACAAGTGACCAGGTGTTTAAACGGACCTACGGCATCCTCACGCACCAGCAGCACATCCACCGGCGCTTTACGCACACACTTCGCGGCGATAACGCCCACCCGCCCCGGTTCATTGATGGAGCCCTTCGCCCCCATGATCAACAGATCCGCCTCATGCACCCGGCAGGATTCTGACAGCTCCAAAAACGGGTGCCCAATGCGCACCTCCAGCTCCATCGCCGCCGCGCCCAGATCCGCCTCCTCCACAAATTTCTGGAGCCGGTCCTGCCAGTCGGAACGCACCGTGGCCAGGTCGGTGGAAAGAGCCCGCTTCAGTTCATGCGCCAGGAATTCATCCATGACATGGACCGCCGTCAGCTTGGCCTGGCTGGCCGCCGCCATCCGCACCGCCTCTCGCAGCGCATTCCGGCAGGAAGGGGTAAAATCAATAGCGGCGATGATGTTGGAGTAAGCTTTCATATCGTGAGTTGGTTAGATGGTAATCGTTTTAGACACCCTTTTGCCCCTCTCTGTTTGTTTTGTTCTGACCGCCGCTTGTCCAGTCAGACCAAAACAGGCTGCCTAACAGGTGATTGAATCTGCCTTTTCGGGATCTCAGATTTTCTCCGCTGCGCCGCAAAAGTCCCCGCCACCAGACTCAGTGTCACCACCGAGCTCAGCGGCATCAGGATGGCCGCCGCCAGCGGGCTCAAATGTCCCATGAGCCCGGCCACCACCGTCACCAGATTATACAGCACGGAAAAAGCAAACACCCGCCTCGTCGCCCGCCGGTGCAGACGGGCCGTCTCCAGCAGCCCGCTCACAAAACGCAGACTGTGCCCCAGAAAAAAGAAATCCGCCTTCTGCTCCAAAAAGCTGCGCCCCGTCACCGGACTGCCGGCGCAAAGCGCCGCATCAAAGGCCAGGCTGTCATTGGCGCCGTCCCCAATGTAAAGGGTGTCATCCGCATCCCGCTCTGCCACCCACGCCGCTTTGGCCTCCGGCGTCATGCCCGCCCGCCATTGTTTGTTAGGCAACCCAAGCTGCACCGCGATGTGCGCCACCTTCGCTTCCCGGTCACCGCTTAAAATGTGCACCCCAAGTCCCCGCTTCTCCAAAGCGTGAACCTCCTCCACTGACTCCCCGCGCAGCTCATCCCGAAACAGGAAAGCCGCCACAGGGTGTCCGTCTTTCGTCAAGGCTGCATCACTTCCCTTCCCCCGCCCCAGTTCCCATACCGCGCCGGCTTCATCCACCCAGCGCAAGCCCTGGCCGATGACCTCCGTTACCTCCGCCGCGGACTCCGTTTTTCCAGGCCCCACGGCATCAAAAAGACTGCGGCTTACCGGATGCAGATTCCCCGTTACCAGACTGCGCAGAGCGTAAAGGGATGCCTCATCCAGACCCTTCAGCACCTGCGAATTTTCCAGCACCGGATTCTCCAGCGTCAGCGTTCCCGTTTTGTCAAAAACCACCCGCCGCACCCTCATCATCCGCTTCCACAGGCCGAGATTCCGCACAAAGACCCCTAACCGCTCCGCGCGCGAAGCCGCCAGTTCCTCCGCCAGCGGCACCGCCACCCCCAGCGCACAAGGGCAGGACACGACAAAGATGGAAATCATCACCTGCAAGGCCGCCACGATTCCCGCCCCATTGACCAGCCACCACACTGCCCCACCGATGCCCACAATCACGACCACGGCGAGGTAAATGCGCAGCAATTTCTCAAGCCGCAGATCGCGAAATTCCCCTGGTCTGCGTGCCTCCAGCAGCTTCCGCAGCGTGCTCTCCTGCCAGCCTTCCAGCGCCTCCGCCTCCAGCGTCCGTGTGCCGATGTTCAGCGCCCCCGAAGGCAGCATCTGCCCCGCCTCACGCATCTGCGCCTCGCTCTCCCCGTTGATCCATTCCAGGCTCACCGAGGCCTGCCCGCCCAGCAACCGGCACGCCACCGGAATGGACTGCCCCGGCTTGATGGCAAACCGCGTCCCCGCCTTCAGCGCACTCAGCGGCCTGGCCTTGCTCCCCTCCAGCAGCGTCACCGTTTCCGGGATGGAGGTGTCCCGCATCAGCCGCCGCCGGTTGCGCTCCACCGCCGCCTGCTGCGCCCAGCGCCCGGCCAGCATCAGAAAAATGAACACCGCCACAAAATCAAAATACTTCAGCCCGCCCACCCCCGCGATCCATCCGCCCACGGACCCCGCATACGCCGCCAGGATGCCCAGCGCGATGGGCGTATCAATGTGCAGCGCCCCCATTCGCAAACTGTGCCAGGCTTTTTCGATGAAGTAGCTGCCGCCCACCAGCATCGCCAGCGTGGCCGATACCGCCGCGATGAGGTCAAACCACGACGCAAAAGCAAAGTCCTCCGGCATGCCAAAATACGCTGGCAGGGAAAAAGCCATCGCATTCATTGCAAACGCCCCGCACACCCCCATCCGCCGTTCCAGGCCGGAGCCCTGCTTCCGTTCCTCCCCCTCCAGCGCTGGCCCCAGCAGATAACCAAAAGCCTGCAAATCCCGCGCAAACTGCACCGCATCAAAAATCGTCGGCGCATAAACCAGCGTCAGCTCCCCATGCACTACATCTACATTTACCCGCAGCCCCCCCGCATGCCGGGCGAAGACCTTCTCAATCAGCCACACGCAGCCGATGCAGGAGATTCCTTGCAGCGACAACCGCAGTTCCGCCGTCACCGCTTCCGGATCCGCCTCTCTCCGCCCGCTCACCAGCTCCACCAGCCAATCATAGTCCCGCTCACGCAAGCTCTGCGGCGAGACCGGCGGCAGCGAAAGATCCCCCTTCAGATCATAAAAATGATCCAGCCCCTGCCGGAGCAGAAGATCATGAACATAAAGGCACCCCGTGCAGCAAAACCCGTCATCACGACTGGCCGGCACCGGCGTGCCACAGTGCTTGCAGAGAACAGACGATGACATCATCCCACCCTGCCCGGAGTCGCCTGGACTTGCTTGCCTCCCCTTGGCCAATACACCGCTCCCATTGCTGGCGACGTTCTGGTGCCCAGTGCTCCGTCCGCAGTACTCAGACCAAAAAACAGGTGCTTGAAGTTGTTACCATGAACATGCTGACCATGATCTGAGAACTGCGCACTACTCCAAAAAGTCAGAAAAGTGGGTCGGCCATCATAAGCCGGATTTTGTACCGTCAGCCTCGCGGCTTCCGGCGTGGTCATTTATCTGGCGGTGCCTCTCAGCACCGTCTCCTGCTTGCGCAGGATGCGACTATTACCCGGAGTTATCCACCCCTCCGCTTGCGCGGAAGAGCTTGCGGCCAGGCGGGCCTTTCTCCTGTTCTGTCTTGCACCGCATGGGGTTTGTCGTGCCTCCTTCATTGCTGTCGGAGCGGTGGGCTCTTACCCCGCCGTTTCACCCTTACCCTCTGGAGCCGGAGCTTCAAAAGGCGGTTTGTTTTCTGTGACACTTTCCATTGCCCTGGGTTGCCCCAGAACCTCCGACGCTTGCGCGCGGCATGCTGCCTTGTGGTGTCCGGACTTTCCTCTCATCCGCAAGCACCGCAAGCGGTCCTCCGATGAGCGACCACTCCGGCCGACCCAGCGTCATTCTACCTGCCCTCAATCGCTGACGCCACCAGAAAGAGTCTTTTACTCCGCTTTCTTCCCCAGCTTGCGCATCTCCACCCAGCGGATGGCAAAAGAGGTCAGCGAGGTGCCTTCCGTCAGCTTCAGCTTCTGGCGAATCTTCAATTTATGCACATCCACCGTCTTCGGACTGATGCGCAGCGTCTCGGCGATCTGCCCAGTGCTGCGCCCTTCCCCAATGAGCTGGAAGACTTCAAACTCCCGGTCACTCAGGTGATGGATGGCGCCGTCCGGCCCAGGGTTGGCCCCGGAGGAAAACGCCAGGAGGATGGTCTCGGACATTTTTTCACTCAGCGCGATGCCGCCGGAGAGAATCCGGCGCAGGGCGGTTTCAAACGCACCGTGGGGAGCGTCCTTCATCACATAACCCTTGGCTCCGGCCTTCAAGGCGCGCTGGGCATAGAGGGTTTCGTCATGCATGGAGACCACCAGGATGGGCAGGTCCGGATTCAGCACGCGCACATCCTTGATCAGTTCCAGTCCGTTGCGGCCCGGCAGGGTGATGTCCACGACCAGGATGTCCGGCACATCTTTCTCCAGGAATTTCAGAGCCTCCTGGGAATCTGGAGCCGTCCACGCACAGGCAAAGTCTTCCAGGTTTTCCACAAACATTTTCAGGCCTTCACGCATGAGCGTGTGGTCATCAACAATGGCAATACGGTGGGGTGCGGTGGCGGTGGTGGTGTTCATAAAGTTTAAGCAGTCTGGGTTTCAGCAATGATGGAGAGGGGGATGAGGCATTCGACGGAACAGACCGGCTCCTCCCCCTGGACCGGAGGATGAAAGTGCAAAGAGGCGCCCAGGGCATCCAGTCGCTGTCTGACAAGATGCATGCCCATGCCCTCAACTGCTGTCGCGGTCGGTTTATAGGGCTCGCCGTTGTGGGTGATGAGCAACCGCGCTTCCTGGGCGGTCATGTCAAAACTGATTTCGATCCAGGCGGCACCGGAGTGTTTGGCCGCATTCGTGGCCAGCTCCTGGGCCACGCGGAAGATATGGGTGGCGGATTCACCCGTGAGATCCGTGTCGGAAGCAGAGCATTCCACCCGGCAGGGGATCTTGAAACCATGCGTAATAAAATCGGCGAGATCTGACAGGGCCGCCGTGATCCCCAGTGCCTCCACCCCCACCGGGGCCAGACCGCGGGCAAAGCCGCGGGCGATCCCGGTCGCCTCCGAAAGGTCCTTCGCCAGCTCCGAGGCCAGAGGCTCCTGGCTGCCTCCCGCACGTGCCAGCGCGGATTGCAGCACGCCTGTCTTCATCAGGGCTGCCGCCAGCCGCTGGCACAGGTCATCATGGAGGTCCATGCCGATCCGGCGACGCTCGTTTTCAGCCGTGTCCAGAAGCCGCCTCTCCAGGGTCTTGCGCTCACTCACATCCATGGCGATGCCAGCTACGGCACAGTCATCCCCTTCATATGGTCCGGGGACGGCGAAACCGCGGCAGCGAACCCAGCGCAAATTTCCTTCGGCCGTGGCCACCCGCACCTCGATCTCCTGACGGGGCCCGCCTTGGCGGAGCGTCCGCAGCATCTCCAGGCAGCGGCGGCGGTCCTCTTTCACAATGGCATGCAACCAGTCCCAACGGCTCCTGCTCAGCCCGGATATCGTCCTGCCAAAAACCGTCGCATACGCTTCGTTTACAAAAGGAGTGGTATCAGGCTCCGTGGGGGCAAGCCAGAAAACATCCCGCATCGTGGCCGCGATCTGCCGCAGCCGCTGCTCAGACCTTTTCAGCCGGTCATGGGTCAGCTTCACGGCCTGGGATACCTGCGCCAGTTCATCACGCCCGCTCATCGCGGGCATGGGCTCCGTTTCCAGGGACATCCCCTGCACCTGGCTCACCAAATTCTCCACCCGCTCCGTCACCACCTTCTTCAAAAGCAGCCACAACGCCAGGCAGCCCCCCATCAACGCCAGGGACTGCGCGAGCAAAGAATGCAAAGCCAATGCCGAAGCCGAAGACAGCGGGATCTCCAGATCATACTCCAGGATCACAGCGCCCTTTCCCTGCTCCAGCCCCTCCCAGAAGGGAAAAACCGCCACCAAAGATTTCCCCGGCTCCAGTTCCGCCACCCGGCCCTCCATGGATTCCCTCACCTGCATGAGCATCTTGCCAACTTTGGCCAGCGGTGTCTCCTGCAGTTTCAGGCCCCGCATCTGCTGCATCGTCGCGTGGCGGATATTGTTATCCCCGTCAATAATAAGCCCCAGCCGCAGATCCTTGTTGGTCGAGCTGTAGCTCAGCTCCAGATCCGCCGCCCGCGAAACCTGTCTCCGCAACAGATGCTGTGACATTCCAGACAGCCTTGACCCCTCCGCAAAAGCCTGGTTAATCATCGCATCCTTACGTACCTGCTGCGAGCGCACATTGACCCTCAGGGCACTCAGTGCAATCAAGAGAACCCCCACCACAAAGAGGGACATGGAGATCTTAAACTGCAGGGAGTGAAACAGTCTCTTCATGGCAGTTCCTCCAATAAACTCGCATCAAACACCTCTTCAGGACTTAGCCTGGTTCCCACCGCCGTGTCTTCCACAAGCCCTACCTGCAAGGAGACAAAATGCTCCCCAAGCCACGCGTCCTGCTGCAGCAACAACTTCCGGTTTTGCTCCAGATCCACCCGTTCCAGGCGGCTGAGAATATTTTGAAAAACCTCGGGAGAGATGCCTTCCCGGCGGGAGACCGGATTCATGATTGCCCCGCCTTCTGTCAGCTTCGGCATCCACTTGAAGTGCGCACGGATCAGCGAAATCAGCGCCTCGCGATGCTCTATCATCGCATCCGGATGCACTGCCAGCACCCGCACGATGGAGGCTCCCGGGTGTGCGGAATCATACACATTGTTAAGATTCAGATTGCGCATCCTCTCTTTCCAGGGCTCCGCCAGCACCACGCCGTCCAGAGCCAGTTCTTTGAAAATCTCCTCCACTTCCGCCGGGTTCAGTGGCACGGGCTGGACCTCCGACAGCTTGAGGTCCGAATTTTTCAACGCCTTGCTCAGCAGCCAGGCTCCGGATGTGCGAGGTTCATAGCCGATTCTTCCCCCTTTGAGTTCCGCGACTGAGTCAATCCCCGGCCTGGTCATCAGCAAATCAGCCCCGCGGGAGATGTCCGTCACCATCACGATTCTCAGCGGATAGCCCTGGTGGATCTGCCTGATCACTTCGTCCAGGGAAAGAACCGCCGCATCCACCACCCGGTTTCCCACCGCCCGCATCGCCGCAGAAGTCCAGTTCATCTCCACCAGATTGACCTGCCTGGCATCCAGGTCACCCGCTTCACGGGCCAGGATCCAGGGCTCAGCTCCGGCCCACATTCCTACAGCCACCCGCAAGGGCTCTGTCTGGGTCGGAGTCGGGAGTTGCAGAGCGGCGGTCCATAGCAGCAGCACCAAGGCTGCAATCGCAACACTGCCAAAGGTGATGACGGGACGATGTTTCATGGGTTAGGTCGCTGCATTCTGCATGCACCTATAGCCTAACCACAAACTGACCTTGGGGGTCAATAGTCCTTTCCTTTATCTGTCTCTAAAGATCACGCCAAAATTCCTTTAACCACGTGATGTTCCTCCACTCCGGTGAGCCTCTGGTCCAATCCCTGGAACTTAAAGCTGAAGCGGCTGTGATCTATCCCCATCAGATGCAGGATCGTCGCATTCAGGTCATTGATGTGAACCGGGTCCTTCACGATGTTGTAGCTAAAATCATCCGTCTCTCCCCACACAGAGCCGGGTTTCACACCACCTCCGGCCATCCACATGCAGAAGTTGCGCGGGTGATGGTCGCGCCCATAATTGTCCTGGGTCAACGCACCCTGGGAGTACACCGTGCGGCCAAATTCTCCACCCCATACGACGAGGGTGTCTTGCAGCAGTCCGCGCTGCTTTAAATCCATGACCAGGGCAGCACAGGCCTGGTCGGTATCCTTGACCTGGTTGCGCAGGTGCTTGGGCAGGCCGTTATGCTGGTCCCAGCCACGATGCAGGATCTGCACCACCCGCGTTCCTCGCTCGATGAGCCGCCGCGCCATGATGGCACTGTGGGTGAAGCTACCGGCCCGGTGCACGTCCTCACCATACATTTCCAGAGTGGCCTTGCTCTCCTTACCCAGGTCCGTCAGCTCCGGTACGCTGGTTTGCATGCGGAAAGCCATTTCATACTGGGCGATGCGAGTCTGGATCTCAGGATCACCGATACGGCCATGATTGATTTCATTGAGCTTGTTCAGCGCGTTCAGCATCGTCCGCCGGTCACCCGGATTCACGCCGGGCGGATTCTTCACAAACAGCACAGGATCCCCCTGCCCACGCAAAGCGACCCCTGTATATTTGGTGGGGAGGAAACCACTGCTCCACATGCGCGTAAAGAGTGCCTGGGCCGCGCTTTCTGGCGGGAAACTAGGCGTGAACACCACAAAAGCCGGCAGGTCATTGCTCTCGCTGCCCAGGCCGTAGGCCAGCCAGGAACCGATGCTCGCCTTGCCCGGCACCTCATTGCCGGTCATCACAAAAGTGCAAGCCGGATCGTGGTTGATGGCTGTGGTATTCACCGTTTTCACCAGCGCCAGCTCGTCCACAATCTTGGCGGTATGCGGCAGCAGCTCGCTCACCCAGGTGCCGCACTGCCCATGCTGCTGGAAATTGAACATGGAGGGTGCCACCGCCAGCCGCGACTGGCCGCTCGTCATCGTGGTGATGCGCTGCCCGTTGCGCACACTTTCCGGCAGGTCCTTGTCAAAATACTCTTTCAGGCCCGGCTTGTAATCCCACAGGTCAAGCTGCGAGGGCGCCCCGTTCATGTGCAGGTAGATCAGGCGCTTGGCCTTCGGGGCAAAGTGCGGCAGTCCTGGCATTGGCGGATGGATCATGCCTGGCGCAGGCGCGGCGGCAAACGTCTCGCGTCCGAGCATCCCCGCAAGTGCAATGCTGCCTGCCCGCAATCCCACATCGCCAAAAAACTGACGGCGTGTCTGGGCGAGGTGATAATCTAAAAGCGGATTCATGACAGGCTTAATACGCTTTTACCCACCACCGAATATCTCGACAAGCCCAGTTCTTTCCCAAAATGGCAAGTGGGTGCCTGGAGTATCCGGCTCAGCGCGCCAGCAGTTCATCGCCCCGATAGATGACCCGCTCCACCATCCCCTCCAGCGTCTTGTCCAGAAACGGAGTATTGGTGCTTTTGGATTTCATGAAATCCCGGGAGAATGCCGTTTTCCGCTCCGGGTTAAAGAGGATAAAGTCGGCCAGACCGCCTTGTTTGACCGGGACAGGCTCCAGCTTCATGACACGGCGGGGCTCCGCCGAGAGCCGTCTGACGATGAGGCCCCAGTCCAGGACACCTTTGGAAATGAAACGGTCGTATAGGCTGGGCAGGGCCGTTTCCAATCCCGTGATGCCAAAAGGGGCACTTGCAAAGTCCTGGTTCTTTTCAAAGGCCGTATGCGGCGCGTGATCCGTGGCGATGACGTCAAACCACCCGTCAATGAGACCCTGGAGCAGAATGGCATTGTCCTCCTTGGTGCGAAGAGGCGGATTCATTTTGTAATGGGTGTCAAAATCGCCGATGTCCTCGTGGCTGAACATGAGGTGGTGCGGGGCGATCTCGCAGGTGACACGAATGCCCCGGTCCTTGGCGCGCTTGATGGTGCGCATGCCCTCCGCCGTGGTGACGTGCTGGATGTTCAGGTGCACGCCCGTGTATTCGGCCAGGCGGATGTCGCGGGAGATGCAGATTTCCTCGCTGATGCTGGGGATGCCGGGCAGGCCCAGGGAATAGCTGATCTTGCCCTCATGCATGCAGCCTTTGCCGCTGAGCTCCTTCACCTCGCAATGGCTGGAGAGAGGGATGTCAAAGTCGCGGGCGTACTCCATGGCCCGGCGCAGGACCTGGGGATTGTCCACCGGGAAACCGTCATCGGTGATCATGACGCAGCCAGCAGCCTTCATGCCGGCGATGGCGGCCAGTTCCTGGCCCTGGCGGCCTTTGGTGATGGCCCCGGCAGTGTAGATCGAAGCACCGATGCGAGTGCTGCGTGCGCTTTCCAGGACTGTGCGGACCACCCCGGCGTTATCAATGGCCGGGGATGTATTGGGCATCATGACAAATCCGGTGAAACCGCCATTGATGGCCGCTTCCGCACAACTGGCGATGTTTTCCTTGTCCTCCTGTCCCGGTTCTCTCGCATGCACATGGATGTCAAAGAGCGAAGGCAGCAGGATGCGGCCCGTGCAGTCAATGACCTCGGCATCCGTCACGCCGCTGATCTCAGCCTCCACACCGATGATGCGGTCTCCTTCCACCAGCACGTCCCCGTGCATGAGCTTGGGCGAATCTTCGGATGCGATCTGGGCGTGGCGGTAGAGTCGTTTCATGCGGCGCGGCATGATATGACGCGCAGAAGGCGGGTGGCAAGAGGCAGGCTGGGCATTCCAGGCGGAAACTTTTCTGCAGAGCTACGGAATATCTTTGTGTTTTGCCGCCTCTCAAACTGGACGTGGATTTTCCTTTTCCCAGACGTAAGCACTGCAAGGAAGGCGAAAACCCACTTCCCCTCCCGTATATTCCCCCCATGCATCGTCTCCTTGCCTTCAGCCTGGTGCTGGCTGCGCTTTCCTCCTGTCAGCGCGCCCAGCAGAAATCCAATGCCGCAGCCCCGCCTCCGCCGGTAACGGTGGCCAAAGCCCTGGATACCGAATTGATTGAATGGGATGAATTCATCGGCCGGCTGGCGGCTCCGCAAGCGGTGGAAATCCGCGCCCGGGTTTCCGGCTATCTGGCGGAGATCCACTTCCGTGAAGGCAGCGATGTGAAGGCTGGCGACCTTCTTTTCACCATTGACCGGCGGCCCTACCAAGCCGTGGTGGACCGCACCCAGGCGGATGTGGAGCGCGCCCAGGTGCGGCTGGAGCTGGCCAAGATGGAAGCCCGGCGTGCAAAAGCGCTCATTGAGTCCAAGGCCATCGCCGTGGAGGAGATTGACCAGCGCAACCAGGCCCTGGCCGAAGCGGAGGCCAGCCTGCGCTCAGCCAAAGCCACCGATTCCCAGGCCCGGCTGGACCTGGAATTCACCGAATTGCGCTCCCCCATCAGCGGCCGCATTGGCAATGTGCTCATCACCCAGGGAAACCTGATCAATGGCGGCACCAACAACTCCAATGCCAGTGTGCTGACCACCATCGTCTCTGTGGATCCGATCCACTGCTATCTGGATGTGGATGAGCAGAGCGCGCTCAAATACCGTGAACTGCGCCGCCTGGGCCAGCGCGCCAGCGCCCTGGATGAGCAGATCCCGGCGGAAATGGCCCTGGCCAATGAGCAGGGCTATCCGCATAAAGGGCATATTGATTTTGTGGACAACCGTCTCGACCCCGGCACCGGCGTCATCCGCTCACGCGCCCTTTTCCCCAATCCTGGCGGCCTCATGGCTCCGGGCTTCTTCGCCCGTGTGCGCATCCCCGGCAGCGGGAAATACAGAGGTCTTTTGGTTCAAGACAACGCCGTCGGCAGCGACCAGGGCAAACCTTTCCTGTATATCGTCGGCCAGGACGAAACCGTGAAGCAGGTGCCCGTGGAACTGGGCCCCATGCATGAGGGCATGCGCGTAGTGAAAACCGGCATCACCAAGGATGACCGCATCATCGTCAACGGCATGGCCCTGGTCCGCAACGGCACGAAAGTGACGGTGAAGGAGGAACTCGAGATGAAAACCGCCATGCTGCCTGCGGCGGCGGCAAGCTCAACGAAGCAATGATCGCTTCAGCAGCTGCTTCCTGTGCAAAACCAGGCCTATTCTAAGTTCATCACCGGCGATTTTATGGATAATGCGATAATTCCCCACATGAGCGTCGAGCCAGCCGCTGGCGGGGAACTCATGAATGGGATGGGATTTCACAGGATTGGCAGCCAGCCACTCCGCCCGTTCCATGATTCTGCCGATTTGCGCCTGGGGCATGGGTCTCCGAGTCTTCAGCAATGAAGGCATGAATGGAGCGCAGGTGCTGACGCGCCCGAAATGACCAAACTATCTTCACAATACCGGTGCGAATTCCTTTTTCATATCCTCATGCGAAACGACCCTTCCAGATGCAAAGTCAGACTCGGCGGCATCCAGTTGCTCTCTGAGGTAAAACTTGTGCATCAATTCATCCCAGGTGGCTTCTTCAGGCAGGTCACGAATGATCTCCGAAGCGAGTTCCTTCACCTTGGGCTTGGGGGTCGTTGCGACAACGCTCATGTCTGAAAGATGCTTCATCCCTGCCTTTTTGCAATCTCGCATTCACTCGTCTCCTCCCCCCAATGAACATCGCCCGCTTCTTCGTTGACCGGCCCATTTTTGCCACGGTCCTCAGCATTGTCATCACCCTGCTGGGGGGCCTGTCATACTTCGGCCTGGCGGTGAACCAATACCCGGATGTGGTGCCTCCCACCGTGGTGGTGACCGCCACCTACCCGGGGGCCAATGCCCAGACGGTGGCGGATACCGTGGCCACGCCGCTGGAGCAGGAAATCAACGGCGTGGAGGGCATGCTTTACCTCTCGTCATCCTGTACCAACGACGGGCGCATGAACCTGACGGTGACCTTTGCCCTGGGCACCGATCTCAACCAGTCGCAGGTGCTGGTGCAAAACCGGGTGAATGCCGCCCTGCCTCGTCTTCCAGAAGATGTTCGGCGGCTGGGCGTGCTGGCGCAGAAACGCTCGCCCGACCTGACGCTGGCCATCCAGTTCTATTCCCCGGATGATTCGCGGGATGTGATTTACCTGTCCAACTACGTGCTGCTGCAGGTGCAGAACCAGATCGCCCGTCTGCCGGGCGTGGCGGAGGCATCCACACTCGGTGGGCTGGACTTCTCCATGCGCATCTGGCTGGACCCGGACAAGATCGCCGGTCGCAACCTGACCGCAGGAGATGTGCTGCGCGCCATCCGCGAGCAGAACGTGCAGGTGGCTGCCGGCCAGCTCGGTGCGATGCCTGCGCCGGAAGGGAACAGTTTTAATTACACCCTGACCACCAAAGGCCGTCTCATCACCCCGGAGGAATTCGGGGACATCGTCATCAAAACGAATGAGGACGGCCAGGTCATTCGCGTGGGCGATGTGGCCCGCATCGAACTGGGAGCCCGGGACTATGCGGTGAAAAGTTACATGGACGGCAAGAACGCCGTGTCCCTGCGGGTCTTCCAGCTTCCTGGAACGAACGCACTGGAGACCGCCGACGGCGTGTATGCCAAGATGGAAGAGCTGAAAAAGCGCTTCCCGCCGGGAGTGGACTATCGCATCAATTACGACCCGACCCGCTTTGTCCGTGCCTCCATGGAATCTGTGCTCTGGACCCTGCTGGAGGCGCTGGTGCTGGTGGTGTTTGTCGTCGTGGTTTTCCTGCAAAACTGGCGTGCCTCCCTCATTCCCCTGCTGGCTGTGCCGGTCTCCCTGGTGGGCACCCTGGCCCTGATGCAGGCCTTTGGATTCACGCTGAACAACCTGTCTCTTTTCGGCCTGGTGCTCTCTATCGGGATCGTGGTGGATGATGCCATTGTGGTGGTGGAAAATGTAGAGCGCCACATCGCCAAAGGCCAGTCGCCCCGGCAGGCGACCATTCTGGCCATGAAGGAGGTGACGGGGCCGATTATTGCCATGTCGCTGGTGCTTTTCGCCGTGTTCGTCCCCACCGCTTTCCTGGGCGGCATCACGGGTGAGTTTTACCGCCAGTTTGCTCTCACCATCGCCGGTTCCACCGCCATCTCGGCCTTCAATTCCCTGACGCTCAGCCCGGCCCTCACCGCCCTGTTGCTGCCTCCTCACGGCTCCAAGCCGGACATGCTTCAGCGTTGCATCAATTTCACGTTCGGGTGGTTTTTCCGCATCTTTAACACCTTCTTTGAAAAGGTCTCCAACCTCTTCGGCAGACTGGTCGGCAAGCTGGTACGCATCGGCATCATCATCCTGTTTGTCTATGGCGGCCTCATCGGTCTCTCCGCGCATCTTTTCAAGATCACCCCGACCGGCTTCATCCCCAGCATGGACATGGGCTACCTCATTGTGGTGGCGCAGCTTCCTGACGGCGCCTCTTTTGAGCGGTCCGATGCCATCGTGCGTGAGCTGGATGCCATTGCGCGGGAAACCCCTGGCATCGCCCACACCTTCGGCATTTCCGGTTATTCATCCGTGCTCCAGGCCAACCAGTCCAACGTTGGCGCCGCGTTCCTGGTCTTCGATCCGCATGAGCTGCGCAAAGACCCCTCGCTAAGCGCCAATGCTATCGTGGAGACGATGAAAAAACGCTTCTCCAGCATCCAGGGCGGGCGTGTCATCGTGCTGCCGCCGCCCTCGCTCCGCGGTCTGGGCAATGCCGGCGGCTTCAAATTCCAGGTGCAGGACCTGAACAATGCGGGACTTGGGCCTCTTCAGGAGGCCACTAACCTTTTGCAAGAAGCGCTCAGCAAGGAGCCGGGTTTCACCTCCATCATTTCCGGCTTCCGCGCCAATACGCCGCAGTTCTTCCTGGATATTGACCGGCGGGCCGCCAAGAACATGGGTGTCTCCCTGGCGGACATCAATGAGACCCTTCAGGTGTATCTGGGCTCTGCGTATGTGAACGACTTCAACCTCTTTGGCCGCACCTACCAGGTCACCGCCATGGCGGAGCCGCGCTTCCGCGTGCGCCCTGAGGATGTGCTGCACCTGCAAACACGCAATCAAGCAGGGGACATGGTACCTCTGGGTGCCCTGGTGAAAATCAGCCGCATTGGCGGCCCGGACCGGGTGGCCCGGTATAACATGTATGTGACGGCGGACATCAACGGCAGCACACTGCCTGGCATCAGCTCCGGCCAGATGGTGGAGACGGTGGAAAGACTGGCCGCTGAAAAACTGCCGGATGGATTTGCCATCGAATGGACGGACCTGACCTATCAGCAGCTACTGGCGGGGGATACCATCATGTTCGTCTTCCCGCTTTGCGTGCTGTTTGTCTTCCTCGTGCTGGCCGCCCAGTATGAAAGCTGGAGCCTGCCGCTGGCGGTCATCCTCATTGTGCCGATGTGTTTGTTAGGCGCGCTGGCCGGGGTGTGGTCACGGGAAATGGATAACAACATCTTCACGCAGATCGGCCTCGTCGTGCTGGTGGCGCTGGCGGCGAAAAACGCCATCCTCATCATCGAATTTGCCCGTCAGCTCCAGGAGGAGGGCATGGACCGTTTTGAGGCGGCCAAGGAGGCCACCAAGCTGCGCTTCCGTCCCATCCTGATGACCAGCTTTGCCTTCATCCTCGGCGTGCTGCCGCTGGTCATCGCACGCGGTCCTGGGGCGGAAATCCGCCAGGCTCTCGGCACCGCCGTCTTCTTTGGGATGATCGGCGTGACCTTCTTCGGCCTGCTGTTTACCCCCGTGTTCTTTGTCCTGCTGAGCCGCAAGGTGAAAAAGAAAACCGAAGATGCCCACGCTCACGTTACCGAACTGTGAAGCTGCTTTTTCTCTGTTCCCGCAACCTCTGGCGCAGCCCCACGGCGGAAGCCATTTATCAAAACGACCCCCGGGTGCAGGTGCGCTCAGCGGGCATCAGTGCTGCCGCCCGCATCCGTGTGACGGAAAAGCTGCTGCGCTGGGCCGACCTCATCTGCGTGATGGAGCACTGGCAAAAGAAACGCCTGCGAGACGACTTCCCGGAGCTCTTTCGTGATCTGGACATCCAGGTGCTGGACATTCCCGATGAGTACCAGCCGATGGACCCGGCGCTCATCGAGATGATCCGTGAGCGGGTGGAACCTTTGCTCGCCACCGGGCATTAAAAAAGCGGCAGACCCAAAAGGCCT
This sequence comes from Prosthecobacter sp. SYSU 5D2, assembly GCF_039655865.1. Lineage (NCBI taxonomy): Bacteria > Pseudomonadati > Verrucomicrobiota > Verrucomicrobiia > Verrucomicrobiales > Verrucomicrobiaceae > Prosthecobacter > Prosthecobacter sp. SYSU 5D2. The sequence goes on from NZ_JBBYXL010000005.1 coordinate 93,218, forward strand.
GCCGCTGATGAAATGATGGCTGAAATTACTGGCGCACTTCCTTGATGTGCTTGTCAGGAGCCGCATCAAAGGTGGCCTTGCTAGCGGCATCCGCAAAAGCGACCTGGCGGGCGTAAGTCACCTTTTTGGAAGGATCCGCCTTCTTTTTGCTCAGCGGGCACTGGACGCCATTGAAGGTGAGGATGTTGCTCAAATAGGCCTTAGGGGTCGTATTGAACTGGCTCACGCAACGGTCACAACAGACGGCCACCGTTTTGCTGTAATTGCTGGTGATGGCGGCATTGGCCGGCTTGCCGGTAATGGGGCAGACAGTGTTCAAGGGTTCAGCAGCAGGAGCCAGGGTCGCAAAAGCGGCGACAGCGAGGAGAGAAAGAAGGTGTTTCATAGGGGCAGTGTTTTTGTCTGTCTTTATGACGTAACAAGAGATAACGGATTCAAACGTTTTTCAGCAATTAAAAATACAAACCTTTTCTCCCCCATGCCATTTTCTGAAATCCTGACCTGCCTGGGCATTGGCATCATCAGCGGTGTTGTAGCGGCCCTGTGCGGCGTGGGCGGCGGGGTGGTAATGGTGCCGGCCTTTGTTTTCCTCCTGGCCATGCCGCAGAAAATGGCCGTGGCCACCAGCCTGGCCATCATCATTCCCACCGCTCTGATGGCCACCACGCAGAACACCCGCAATGACCTGGTCAACTGGAAGGTGGCGGCCATCACGGCCATCTCGGCCTCCATCTTCGCCTACTACGGCGCAGGCTGGCTGAAGACCATGAGCAACGAGACCCTGACCCGCATCTTCGGCACCATCCTGGTCGTCTTCGGCCTGCGCATGCTCCTTCAGGGGAAGGCGTAACCGTTCTTTCCTTGTTGCGCGAATCCCGGCCTGCCGCCACCATCGCGCCATGTTGAAACTTGGCCTCATCGGATGCGGAAAAATGGGCGGCGCACTTCTGCGCGGCGTGGAAAAGGCATTGGGCAGCGCGGAGCTGTCAGTCTCCCTGAGCGATGTGGTGCCCGCCGCTGTGGAGGCGCTGCAGAATTCCCTGACCTGCCTGACCTCCGCAGGCACACCCGCTCAGGTGGGCATTGAATCTGACGTGGTGCTGCTGGCCGTGAAACCGGGGGATATGAAAAACCTGTGTGAGGGCCTAGCCAAGCTGGAAGGCAGCCGCCTTTTCATCAGCATTGCCGCTGGCATCCCGATCAAGGACCTGGAAACCTGGCTGGGCGGCGAGCAGCGGGTCATCCGCTGCATGCCGAATACCCCTGCGCTTGTCGCCACTGGAGCAGCAGCTTTTTCACGTGGAGCCAAAGCCACCGCCGAGGACGCCGCGATGGCCGTCAAAATCCTCGGCAGCGTCGGCACCGCCGATGAAGTTTCTGAAAAGCTGCTGGATGCCGTCACCGGCCTCAGCGGCAGCGGCCCTGCCTATGTTTATACCATCATCGAGGCCCTTTCAGACGGCGGAGTGCTCATGGGCCTGCCCCGTGCAGCCGCCCTGCGTCTGGCGGCCCAAACCGTGGCCGGAGCAGCCCAGATGGTGCTGGAAACGGGCAAACACCCTGCCGCCCTGCGGGATGAAGTGACCAGCCCCGGCGGAACCACCATCGCTGGTCTTGAGCAACTCGAAGCCCACGGCCTCCGCCACGCCCTCATTCAGGCGGTGCGCAAAGCCACGGAACGCAGCCAAGCTCTGGGAGCCTGAACCCGCCTTCCGCCGCGTTTGCCGTTGCCTACGGGATCGTGACCGGAGCCACGGCCCCAGCGTGACTGGGCAGCTCGGAAAGACTGCCCTCAATGAACTGGTGGTGCCAGAGCTGCGTGGCCACCACGGCCGCCAGCCCCATCTCCACCGACAGACGCGGCAGCGAGCCGTCCCGCATCTCCTTGTACGCCTTGCGCCAGTGGCGCACTTCCTTGGCATCAAAGTAGCCTGTGCGTTTGAGCGAGTCTTCACTGAGAAGCTGGGCCACGAAGGGCGGTTCAGGATCCATGTGAAAGCTGTCCAGCGGAGCGCGAAAAATGACCTTGCCGCGTTTGTAAATGGATTCCGGCAGCCAGCGCTCCGCCAGCAGACGGAGAAGATGTTTGTCGCGGAAGCCCTTCAGCTTCCAGTCCGGGTGCAGCTGGGCGCAGAAATCAAAAACGTCTTCATCCAGGAAGGGATACCGCACTTCCACGGAAGAGTTCATCGCCACGCGATCACCTTTGCCCTGAAGCAGGTGGCCAGCCAGGGTCACGCGGCCCGCCACCCAGATGCCACGGTTCAGTGGCGACCATTTTTTGGCACGGTCCAGGTTCATGCCCAGCCCTGCCCAGGGATCGGTGGACTCCCGGAGCTGATGCATTGATTCGGAGTAAAACCGCAGTTTGGAAAGTCCCAGAAGCCCATAGGAATCAATCCAGGCATTCGGCCCGCCCACATTTGCTTCTGTACGCTGGCGGAACCATTTGGGATATTGGGGCACCTTGCTCACCCGCAGGAAAGCGCGACGGGCATAATCGCTCACACGCAGCCCTGGCATCATGTCCAGATAACCCGCCAGTTTCGCCGCCTTGTACCAGGGATAGCCCACCAGCCATTCATCCGCGCCTTCGCCGGTCAGCACCACTTTTTGGCCACAGGCGTGCACTTTTTGGGCGAGCTGTAAAAGAGCCGCGCAGGAGGTGTCAATGACGGGTGCCTCAGCTGCGTTGATCAGCTTTGGATAAGTGACCAAAGCGTCTTCATTTCTGAATTCCTGCACCACAGGCGGCGGTGCGCCAATGAACTTGGCCACCATGCTGGCGGCATCCAGTTCATCCAGCTCCGGGTGGTCCACCTGGACGGTGTAGGTGGAGATGGACTTACCCCGCAGGTGGCAGGCCAGGGCCAGGATCATGCTGGAATCCACCCCACCGGAGAGATAAGAGCCCACCGGCACATCCGCCCGCAGGCGTTTGTCCACGGCTCGGAGCATCACGGCCTCAAATTCATCCACCAGCTTTTTTTGGTCCGGCTGCGGTTCTTCCTGCCCGGCATCCGGGAAGTCCATTTCCCAGTATTTCCGCTCCCGGACACCGGCATTGCCTCCATGGGCATGACCAGGCAGCACTTCCAAAAAATGCGCTGGAGGCAGCATCTGCACGCCTTCAAAACAGGTGATCGGTCCTGGCAGCGCGGAAAACGTAAACACGTGGTCAATCCCCCGGCGGTCCGGGCGGGCGGGCACCATTCCAGAGGCCAGCAGGCTCTTGATCTCTGAGGCAAACAGCAGCCAGTCTCCCTGGCGGGACCAGTAAAGCGGAGCAATGCCAAAACGGTCACGGCCTAACATTAACTTCTGCTGTTTTTCATCCCATAAAGCGATGGCGAACTGGCCGCGCAAGCGCGCAAACATGCCCTCCTGGCTCTCCTCCCACATGTGCGGAATGATCTCCGTATCACAGTGTGTGACCAGACTGTGCCCGCGAGACATCAGGTCCGCCCGCTTTTCCACATGGTCGAAAAGTTCTCCATTGAAGACCACAGAGACATTCCGGTCTTCGTTGTGCATCGGCTGCTGGCCGTCTGCTAAACCGACAATGCTCAGCCGCCGGGAAGCCATGGCCAGACCCGGGCGCATGAAGAAACCCTCTTCATCGGGTCCCCGATGATAAAGCGCCCGGGACATTCGTTGAATGACCTCATCGGGCACGGTGCGCCTGCCCGCCATATCCATCACGCCTGCAATACCACACATATTTTTTTGGGTCCGTTCTGCGGTTAAAGATTTTCCTATTGATGTATCGGTTTGGACACGTTTTATGCGTTTCTTATAGCGAAATTCATCTGAAATCCGCTATATTATCTCTTCGTCCGCCGTGAAAAGCACTCAGCAGACGGCCAAATATGTCCATGGATTCGTTTATATTGCCCATTCCACGAATAGCTTTTGCTGGAACATTAAAGCGCATTTCGGGCAGCTCGCACGATTGAATTATTTAATTCAAACCGCGTCCCTTTAAATCTCCCCTCTTATCTACCCCCACGATTGAACTGCATGCATAAAGAAGGAATTGCCATCATTGGTATCGGTTGCCGTTTCCCCGGCGGAATCAACGACGTCGAAGCATTTTGGAAACTGTTGGCGGAGGGAAGGGATGCAGTATGCGAAGTTCCGGCTGACCGATGGAACATTGAACGGTTCTATGATGCGGAGCCGGGACTGGCTGGCAAATCCATCGCCAAACGCGGCGGATTTTTGGATAACATTGACCAGTATGATCCGCAGTTCTTCGGCATCTCCCCCCGCGAGGCCCCGTATGTGGACCCGCAGCAGCGGCTGGTTTTGGAGACAGCCTGGGAGGCCATCGAAGATGCTGGCATTGTGCTGGATCTGGAAAAGGGCACCGACATCGGGGTGTATGTGGGCGTTTCCCACACGGACTACCAGGTCATCCAGGGCACGCCATTTGATTCCGCCGGCATCGGCGCGCACTCCTCCACCGGCAGCGCGCATTCCATCGCGGCTAACCGCATTTCGTACTCTCTGAACCTGACCGGCCCCAGCGTGGCCATGGACACCGCCTGCTCCTCTGCACTGACGGCAGTACATGCGGCCTGTGAATACATCTGGACCGGGCGCGGCCATACGGCCCTGGCCGGCGGCGTGACGGTGATGATCACCCCAGGCGGCTTCATCGGCTTTTCCCAGGCTTCCATGCTGTCCCCGGACGGCATGTGCAAAGCCTTCGATGCGGATGCCAATGGCTTCGTGCGTGCCGAAGGTGCAGGCATGGTCATGCTGAAAAGCCTGTCCAAAGCGATTGCAGATGGCGACCCGATCCAGGGCGTCATTCTCGGCACCTCCACCAACCAGGACGGCCACACCAACGGCATCTCTTTGCCGAGCCCCGAAGCCCAGGCGCGTCTCGTCAAGGACGCCTGCATTGATGCTGGCATCAGCCCTAGCGAGGTCGGATATATCGAAGCCCACGGCACCGGTACCGCCGTCGGTGATCCGATTGAGGCCACCGCCCTTTCCGAGGCCCTGTGCGCCGACCGCGCGGAGGATCTGCCTTTGGCCATGGGATCCGTCAAAACCAACCTCGGCCACATGGAAACCGCCGCCGGCGTGGCCGGTCTGGTCAAGGCGCTTCTGGTACTGAAGCACGGCAAGATCCCGCCGAGCCTGCACTACAAGACGCCGAATCCGCACATTGATTTTAAGGCGCTGAAACTGCGCATCCCGACGGAGATGGAAGACTTCCCGGAAAGCTATGCCGTGCGCATGGCCGGGGTGAACTCCTTCGGTTTTGGCGGAGCCAATTCCCACGTCATCGTCGCGGAAGCGCCTAACAAACCGCATGTCAAGCTGCCTGCCTCCGCCTTCGAGCGCCCGTGGCCGCTGGTGCTTTCCGCCCGCTCCGAAGAGGCGCTGAAGGCCACTGCTTTCCGCCTCTCCACGTGGCTGGAAGATCATGAAAAATCCAACGGCACCTCACCGGTGCTGCCGGACCTTTGTTATACCCTCGGCGCACGCCGCAACCATCATCAGCATCGCCTGACGATGGTTGCCCGCACGTCTCATGAGGCCATTGCCACATTGAATGCCTTTGGTGTCGGGCAGGAAGTTCCCAGCGTGCGCAGCGGCTTCTCCCCGCGCCGTGAAAAACCCGCCCGTGTGGGCTTCGTCATGAGCGGCCAGGGCCCCCAGTGGTGGGGCATGGGCCGCGAGCTGATGAAACATGAGCCGGTCTTCCGCAATGCCATGGAAACCTGCGCCGAGGCGCTGAAGCCTTGGACAAAATTCTCGCTGCTGGAGGAACTTGCCCGCGATGAAAAGGATTCGCGGATGAGCCAGACCGAGGTGGGCCAGCCAGCCATTTTCGCCATGCAGGTTTCCCTTTCCGAGCTATGGAAATCCTGGGGTGTGCAGCCGGACGCCATCGTCGGCCACAGTGTGGGTGAAATCGCCGCCGCCTGTGTGGCCGGTGTGCTCAGCCTGGAAGAGGGTGCCAAAGTGATTGCCCTGCGTGCGCGTTTCATGAACGAATGCGCCCGTGGAGCCGGCACGATGCTGGCCGTGGGTCTGGATGAAGACGCCGCCCTCGCCGCCATCGCCAAGCATGACCGTGTGGTCAGCATCGCCGCCTTCAACGGCCCGCGTTCCCTGACACTCTCCGGTCCAAAACCCGCCCTCGAAGCTATCCAGGCTGACCTGGAGGCGGACAATGTTTTCGCCCGCTTTGTGCGTGTGGACCACCCCTTCCATCATGCTTACATGCAGCCTGCTGCAGATGAGCTGGTGGCCGCGCTGAAAGACCTGAAACCACGTGAAGAAACGGTGCCGTTTTTCAGCACTGTCACCGGGACCAAAATCTCCGGTACCGAATGCGATGCCGGCCACTGGGGCCGTGGCATCCGCCAGGCGGTGATGTTTGCACCCGCCGTGGATGCACTGGCTGATTTCGGTGTGGATGTGTGGCTGGAAATCACCGCGCACCCTGCCCTTTCCCTCTCCATTCAGGAATGCCTCGGCGCCCGCGGCATGAAGGCCCCCGTCGTGGCCTCCGCACGTCGTGACCGCGAGCATGAAGCCATGCTGGAAGCGGCACTGGAGCTTCACCGCGCCTGCGTGGACCTGGACTTCAAGGGCATGACGCCCTCCCGCCATCAGCTTTCCCTGCCCACCTATGCCTGGGACAAAGCCCGCTGGTGGAATGAATCTCCTGATTGGCGCGAAGGCCGTCTGGGTGCCGGAGGCAAAGGCCTGCTGGACATCCGCCTGCCACGCGCCACCCCGACGTGGATCGCCCGCCTGGATAACCGCCACATGGCCTTCCTGAAAGATCACAAAGTGGACAGCCACGTCATTTTCCCTGGGGCTGGTTTTGTGGAGCTCATCCTGGAAGCCGGCGCGCAGTACTTTGAAGGCCGTCCGTTCGCCGTTGAAGACTTTGAAATTCGCAAGCCTCTCATCCTCACGGAAAACCCGTCCGGCGTGGTGCTGGAAGTGACGTATGAGCCGAACGAGCGCACCTTCACCATCCAAAGCAAATTTGACCAAGGCGCTGCCTGGTCTGTGCACGTGGTCGGGTCCATGCGCGGCGAGCGCACCGAGTCCAATTTCAATTCCACCACCTGGGAAGGCGCCACCGACGGCCTCACCTCACTGGACGTGACGGACTTCTATCAGCACATGAGCGACCTCGGTCTGCGCTATGGCGATGAGTTCCGCCCGGTGCGCGAGCTTTGGGCCGCTGGTGGCAAGGCCGCCGGGAAAGTCTCGCTATCGGAAAACATCGCGCATCGTGCCGGTGAATACTGCCTGCATCCGGTGCTGCTGGATGGTGCCCTGCACACCTTCTCCGCCGGATCCAAAACGGTGGAAGACCGCAAGGCCAAGATGAAGCTGCCTGTGCGCTTTGGCCGCATCCTCTTCCTCAAATCCCCCGGTGCCGTCACCCATGTGCAGGCCAAGGTGGTGCAGTTCAATGAGGAGTTCATCGAAGGCAACATCGGTCTCTATGACGCTTCCGGCCAGCCCTGCGTCCTGGTGGACGGATTCCGCGCCATCAGCATGGCCGCTGCCCGCCGCGCCGGAACCACCGGCACTCGCGATCTCCTTTATCACGTGGACTGGGAGCGCACCGCCACAGCAGGCACTCCTGCCCCGCTGGCTCCCGTGCCGCTGGAGGAGCTTAAACAGGCTGCGCAGAAGACATTGGAAGAAGTCATCTCCGTCCGTGGCAAGGCCAAACTGGAGGCCACCATGGCCGCCGAAGACGACCTCGCCGCCGCCCAGATTGCCCAGGGTCTCAGCCAGATGGCTGAAGGGCTGAAGGACAAGGATGTCTGGACCGTGGAGACCCTCAAGGTCGCTGAGCCGATGCGCCGCGTTTACAAACATCTGGTTAACGATCTGGCCAATCGCGGCCTGCTGGAAGCCAAAGGCGACGGCCACGTGCCGACCGCCAAGTTTGCCGCAGCCGCCGAATCCGCCACAGCGGAACTGAACAAGTTCATCTCGCTGCATCCCGGCCACCTGCCGGAAGGCATGCTCTGCACCATCACCTGCGCCGAACTTGGCCCGATTCTTCGGGGCGAAAAAGACGCGGTCCAGGTGCTCTTTGGCGGCTCCAACAGCGACCTGCTGGACCAGTTTTATGGTGACGGCCTGCTTTCCAGCCACTGGATGGCTGCCATCACCAGCGCGGTGAATGAAGCCGCCCGCAAGCTGCCGGAAGGGCGCGGTCTGCGCATCCTGGAAGTGGGTGCCGGTACCGCCGGTCTCAGCTCCTACCTGCTGCCGCTGCTGCCACGCGGCCTGCATTCTTATACGTTTACTGACGTCTCCGCCGGGTTCTTCTCCCTGGCCGGACAGAAGCTGGCGGCTTTCCCGGAAGTCGAATACAAGGTCTTCAACCTGGAACAATCCGGCCTCAACCAGGGCTTCGACGCAGACAGCTACGACCTCGTCATCGGCACCAACGTCATCCATGCCGTGGCCGATGTGCGCGCCACATTGGGCTATATTCACGAACTGCTCAAACCCGGCGGCAGCCTCGTCTTCATGGACGTGGCCACACCTCAGCTCTGGACGGAATCCGTCTTCGGCCTCACCAGCGGCTGGTGGCATCTGACCGACCGCGAGTTGCGCCCGGATCAGCCCCTCATGCAGCGCCCGCAGTGGGAGTCTGCCATGAAAGAAGCGGGCTTCGCCGAAACGACCTCCATCCCCGGTCTTACCGGACCGCGCGGCGGGGAAGGCCAGATCGGCCTCTTTGGCCGCAAAGCCTGGACGGAAGCCGTTTCCGCTCCGGCGGCCGCCGAACCAACGATTGAACAAACACCCGCCCAGTCCTGGCTCATTTTTGCCGACAATGGCGGCCTCGGCGACAAGCTCGCTGCCCAGCTCAGCAGCAGCGGGACGCGCGTACGCATCGCCCGTCGTGGCGCCAAGTATGCGGTCAAGGGCGATGAATACACCCTGCGTGCCGATACGCCGGAAGACTGGATGAACCTGGTCACGTCCTATGCAGACGATGCACCGCCGGACCGCATGACCTACCTTTGGTCCCTGGATGAACCGGCCGGCAAAGGCGAAGGCGACGCCGCCCTCATGGGCATTGACGCGCTTCTGCACTTGACGCAGGCCATCGAGAACACCACGCCGGCGGCCAAGCTGCGCATGGACCTCATCACCCGCGGTGCCCAGCCTGCGGGCCAGCGCATGGGCCTGACCAACGTCGCCCAGGCACCATCCATCGGTGTCTTCCGCGTGATCCTCAGCGAGCATCCTAACTTCGCCTGCCGTGGCCTGGACCTTCCGCCGGAAAATGCCGATGCGGATATCGCCATCCTTTGGCGCGAGCTGCATGAGGAGCACGGTGAGCGCGAGATCGCCATCCGTGGCGAAGCCCGGTATGTGCAGCGCATCAAGCGCGGCCTGCCCGTGCAGGAAACCACGCTGGACCGCAACATCCCCCTACGCCTGGAATCCCGCGAACGCGGCATGCTGGACACGCTGAAGCTGACCGCATTCTCCATGCCCGTCTGTGGTGACGGTGAAGTGCTCATCGAAGTGAAAGCCGCCGGCATGAACTTCCGCGACGTGCTCAAAGCCCTCGCCCTTTATCCGGCGGAAACACCCGATGCCCGCATCTTTGGTGACGAAGTGGGCGGTATCGTGGTCGCCGCTGGCAAGGACATCAAACACGTCGCCGTCGGTGACCGTGTCTTTGGTTTGGCCGTCTATGGCCTGTCCACCCACACCCTCGCCCGTGGTGGCGATGTGGTGAAGATTCCGGAAGGACTGTCCTTTGAAGATGCGGCCACCATTCCTGTGGTCTTCATGACCTCCTGGCACGCTCTGAACAATGTGGCCCGCATGCGCAAGGGCGAGAAGGTCCTCATCCACGCCGGAGCCGGTGGTGTCGGCATGTCCGCCATCCAGATCGCCCTGCATCTGGGTTGCGAAGTCATCGCCACCGCAGGCAGTGCCTCCAAGCGCACCCTGCTGAAGACTATGGGTGTGAAACACGTTGTTGATTCCCGCCGCGCCGACTTTGCCGACGCCGTCATGGAACTCACCAACCGCAAGGGTGTGGATGTGGTGCTCAATGCCCTCGCCGCTGAAGCCATCCCGATGGGCCTTTCCTGCCTGTCCGAGTTTGGCCGTTTCATCGAGATCGGCAAACGCGACATTTATTCCAACTCGCGCATTCCTCTGTGGCACTTGCGCAAGAACGCCTCCTTCCACGTCATCGCCATGGATGCCGTCTTTGGCGGAGACGAGGAACTGACACGCAATTTGTTAGGCGAAGTCGTGGAGCTGGTGGATAAAGGCGCTCTGCGTCCTCTGCCCTTCCGCGCTTATCCGGCCAGCCGTGTGGATGCCGCCTTCCGCCTCATGGCGGCTGGCAAGCACATCGGCAAAGTGGTGGTCACTTTTGCAGACGCCTTTATCAACCGGCGCGGCGAAGCTCCGCTGCCAGGCTTTGAAGTCAAAGCGGACGGCACCTACCTCATCACCGGCGGTTTTGGCGGCTTCGGCCGTGTGCTGTCGGAGTGGCTGGTGGATTGCGGCGCACGCAACCTGGTTCTCGCCAGCCGCAGCGGTGCCTCTACGCCGGAAGCCAAAGATTTCTTGAAGTCCCTGGAAGCCAGAGGCGTCAACACGCAGATCGTCAAAGCAGACTCCGGCGAACCGGCGGACGTGACGCGCATGCTTCAGGAAATCGAAGCCGCTGGTGTGCCGCTGAAAGGTGTCTTCCACCTGGCCATGGTCATTGATGATGCGCCAATGGGCGTGCTGAACCGTGAGCGCATGCGCACCGTTCTGGCCCCGAAAGCGCTCGGTGCCTGGATGCTGCATGAAGGCACGCTGGACCAGAACCTGGACTGCTTTGTCATGTTCTCCTCCATCTCCAGTGTCTTCGGCAATCCGGCCCAGAGCAACTACTCCGGTGCCAATGCCTTCCTGGATTCCCTGGCCCATCACCGCCGTGCGCTGGGCCTGCCCGCCCTGACCATCAACTGGGGCGTGCTGGGTGGCGAAGGTTACGTGGCCCGCAATGAAAAAGTGGCCGAGTTCCTGGCACGCCAGGGCACCTCCGCCATCACTCCTGGCGAGGTCGTCTCGCTTCTGGAAACCTTCCTCAATGCTGGCTCCGCCCAGGTGGCCTCCATCCGCGTGGACTGGGCCAAATGGCGCCAGTCCTTCCGCGGTCTGCAGGAAAATCCGCTGCTGGAGCACATCTTCGCCTCCGGTGTGGAAAGCGCCGAATCCGGCGGCATGACCGGCGACTGGCGGGCCAAAATTGACGCCGCTTCGGCGGATGATCGCGCGGGCATCATCGCCCAGGCGCTGCGGGAAGTCGTTGGCTCCGTGCTCCGCGTCAAAGCGGACAGCCTGCGCGATGACCAGCCGCTGACGGATCTCGGGCTCGATTCCCTCATGGGCGTGGAGATTGAAAACCTCATCGAAAGCACCATCGGCGTGGCCCTGCCACCGACCAGCCTCATGCGTGCCCGCACCATCGGCCAGCTTGCCGCCCTCATCGGCGAGCATCTGGGCGGCGGCTCTTCCACAGGTGCAGCCAAGCCTGCGATTGCTCCGGCCGTTGTCGAGGCCCCCACCTCCGTGGACGAAGTGGATCTGGACGCCATCTCCGATGACGACATCGCCAGCCTGCTGGATGATGTGACAGCGGCTGAGGAAACCCCGGCTCCCGCTGCCAAGGCCGCACGCAAAGCCGGTGCCTGAGCCGATGTCATTGAAAAATGTCCCAAGACCTCCGAGCCAACCTCAAACAGTGGCTGGCCAGCGGCGAAATCCGCCTCCAGCCACTGAGCCTGCCCCAGCGTGAGCTGTGGGAAACCTCCCCCATCGCCCCCGGCGACATCGGCAATCACATCTGTGCTTTCATCGAGGTGAAAGGCAACATCACCGCCGAGGACTGCCGTGAGGCCATCCGCTTGGTGGTGGAGCGCCAGGAGGTCCTGCGGCTGTCTTTTCTCCCTGGCAAGGAGCAGCCCTTCCAGATGATCCGCAAGACCGGCACCGTCGTGATGAATTATCGTGAGCTGACGCCGGAACAGTGCTCCAAAGAAGGTTTGGAAGAGGTGATGAAGGAGATCTTCAACCAGCCCTTCGACATGCTGCGCGGCCCCCTTTACCGGGTGGAGATGCTTCAGCGTGGACCGGGGGAACTGGTGCTCGTATTTGCCATCCACCATGCCATTGCCGATGGCTGGACCCTGGGCGTCTTTGTCCAAGAGCTGGCCGGGGCGTATATCCAGAACAAGATGAACGGCGGGGGCTCCCTGCCGGAGGTGGAGATGTCTTATACCGCCTGGGCCGCTGCGGAACGCGCCACCTGGCAGCCGGCGGAGATTGAATCCAGAACCGTATTCTGGCAAAAGCATCTCGCTGACACCGTCCGCCTCTGGGACCGTCCTGCCGATCCCAGCCAGCGGGCCGGCAAGCTGACCTATTGGGCCGCCAGCATCCCGCCAGAACTGGTGCGTGAAATCCGTGCCGTGGCCAAGACTACCGGCACCACTCTTTTTAACACCTTGCTCACCGCCTTTCAGGCCACCCTGGCCCAGTGGACCGGCAAGACGGACATCGTCGTCGGTACGCCCGTGGCCAACCGCACACGCCAGCAGGCCAAGGAAACCATGGGCTACTTTGCCGGAGTCGTGCCGCTGCGCGGGAAAGTGGATGCCTCCCAGACCTTTGCTGCCGCCGCCCGTGCCGTACAGGAGACCAGCATGGACTGCTTCGCCCAGGCCATGCCCTTTGCCGAGCTGGCCAAGGCGCTCGGCATCTGTCAAGAGGAAGGCCACAACCCCATTTTTGATGTCCGTTTTGCCCTGCAAAATCATCCGGTGCCGGACATCACCCTGCCCAGCCTGTCCTTTAAACTGCGCATGCGCTCCACCGGCACCGCCCGCTTTGATCTCGCCTGTGAAATCACCGAGGATGGGGATGAATTTGAGATCGTCTGGCTTTACCGCCCCTCTCTTTTCCTGCCGGAAGATGTGCAGGAATTGAACCGGCGATACCAGACCCTGCTGGAAAACGTATCCCGTTCACCCCATAGTCCGCTTTCCGCCGCCATGGCCTGTTGATGATGAATGCCGCCAACCCATCCTCCGACCCTCTGGACATGAATGTCAAAGGTGACCTTGCCGATCCGCATGAGCCGCATTGGATCAGCCGCTCCGCTTTTCAAATTTTGGTTTTTATCCTGGCTGGCATCCATGCAGTACTCTTTGCCGCGCTTTATTATGAAAATTGGTGGCTGGCTGTGCCAGTGATCCTGCTGGCCGGTCATTTTATGCATGGCGTCTTGATCGGTTTTCACGAAGCATCCCATGGCCTGCTGAGAAAAAACCGCACGTTCAATGAATTTGACGGCGTCCTGATCGGCACACTCGGCCTCTTCAGCTTTACCCTGTACCGGGTCGTGCATCAAAAACATCACATGTATCTGGCCACAGAAAAAGATGAAGAGCTATGGCCCTTCAATGACCCCAGCAAGCCCCGCTGGTTCCGCTGCACGGCGGCGTTTCTGGAGCTGACGGTGAGCCTCTTCTCCACCCCCTATTTGTTTTTGCGCTGCTTTTTTGCCAAGGACACCACTATCCGCAGCCCGCGTGTGCGCAAGCGCATCTGGAAGGAACTCATCGGCACGGTGGTCTTCTGGACCCTTGTCGTGAGTATTGTTGCCTGGTTCGACCTGTGGAAGTACTTCCTCTGCATGTACCTGATCCCGGCCATGCTGGCGGCGAATCTGCAAAGCTGGCGCAAATATGTGGAGCACGTAGGGTTGCGCGGTACTAGTGCCACCGGGGCCACCCGCAGCATCGTCAGCGAAGGCCTGGCCGGCCGCCTGCTGGCCTTTAGCCTGCTGCATGAGCCTTTCCATGGTCTGCACCACCGCCATGCCGGATGGCACCATTATGAACTCCCGGCTCACGCTCCCGAGCTTAATCCCCAAACCCCGGAAGAAACCACTCCGTATCCGAATTATCGCTCAGCGGTGATGGATCTCCTGCGTTGTCTTGCAGACCCCAAAGTGGGTCCCCAATGGTATCGCAATGAAACATCGGCCCAGCCATCCCCCTCCCCTGCTGCGAATACCCTGACGGCCTAATCTGGACATAACTGTCAGTAACCGTCGTTATACACGCATGAATTTCCTCCCCCGTCCCGCCGCCCCAAACCCGGCCTCCGATACGCCGGTCTATGAGGCGCTGGATCTAAAAAAAGAATACGACGGCGGCCAGGTCCAGGCCCTGCGCGGAGTGAGTTTTAATGTCAATGCGGGTGAGTTTGTGGCCATCACCGGCCCCAGCGGCTGTGGGAAAAGTACCCTGCTCCAGATGCTCGGGGCTCTGGACCGCCCCTCTTCAGGCACCCTGAATTACCGGGGGAAATCCCTGCCGAATGATGTGGAGCCTTCCGCCTACCGAGCCCACCAAATCGGCTTCATCTTCCAGGCCTTTCATCTCCTGCCAACGTGCACCGCTGTCGAAAATGTGCAGATCCCCATGTTCGAAGGAAAGCTGGGCATGAAACAGCGCCGCGAGCGTGCGGTGGAATTGCTGGAGCAGGTCGGCCTTGGCCACCGGCTGGATCATTATCCCGGCAAGCTCTCCGGCGGTGAAAGGCAGCGCGTAGCCATCGCCCGCAGCCTGGCCAATGCTCCCTCCGTCCTTCTCGCGGACGAGCCCACCGGCAATCTGGACAGCACCAATGCCACCCATGTGCTGGACCTCCTGGTGAAGCTGCATGAGGTGCAAAAGATGACCCTCATCATGGTCACCCATGACATGGAAATCGCCCGCATGGCCGGACGCACCCTCCTCATGAAGGATGGTCACATCATCTCCAACGGCCTCAACAAGAGCGCCTCATCCCCCAATTCCGAAGCTGCTGCCGTATGACTTTCTTTTCCATTGTCGTACGCGGCCTATTGCGCCGCCCAGTGCGCACCGCCCTCACCCTGGTGGGCATCTCCCTGGGCATCGCCGCCGTGGTTGCCCTCGTGGGCCTCTCGGAAGGTTTTGAAAAAAGCTGGC
Organism: Prosthecobacter sp. SYSU 5D2; assembly: GCF_039655865.1. Classification (NCBI taxonomy): domain Bacteria; kingdom Pseudomonadati; phylum Verrucomicrobiota; class Verrucomicrobiia; order Verrucomicrobiales; family Verrucomicrobiaceae; genus Prosthecobacter; species Prosthecobacter sp. SYSU 5D2. The sequence goes on from NZ_JBBYXL010000005.1 coordinate 108,274, forward strand.
AGACAGGCCTCAAGGTGCGCGGCACCGACATCGTTGTCAGCAACATGGGCGGTGCCATGGTGCCCAAGCCCTTCAGCCCCCTCATCCGCGACCGTGTGGCCAAGATCCCCCAGGTGGCTGAGACCTGCATGCTCATGGTGGAGCTGATGAGTGTGGAGGAGGCGGAAATGATCATGGTCTCCGCCCGCGAATGGGGCGGCTTCACCTGGGACAATCTGGAGATCCTTTCCGGACGGCTGCCCAACGATGCCACCGAACAGGCCGCCGTCCTGGGGCAGACCGCCGCAGAAGTCTTGAAGAAAAAAGTCGGCGATACCCTCCAGATCGAAGCCACCGAGCTCACCGTCGTTGGTATCGTCAATGGCGGCGCACTTGTCGAAGACGGCTCCATCATCCTGGCCCTGCCCGTCCTTCAGACCATCATGTCCAGCGAGGACAAGATCAACGTCATTGATGTCCGCGCCGTGCCCGGCCTCACTGAGGAACAGTTGGATGACCTGAGCAAACGCATCACCGATGCCATCCCAGAAATCCGCGCCGTCTCCGTGGCCCACCACTTCAACAACAGCCAGGGTTTCAAAATGATCCGCGCCATGAGCTGGGGCACCTCCCTCCTGGCCGTGCTGGTGGGTGTGCTCGGTGTGATGAACACCATGCTAATGACCGTTTTTGAACGGAAGCAGGAAATCTGCGTGCTCCTGGCCATCGGCTGGAAGCGCGGCCGCATCGTCCGCATGGTGCTGCTGGAATCTGCCATCCTCGGCTTTGCGGGAGGCGTCTGTGGCATCCTTTTAGGCGTTATCGGGGTCAAGGCCATGCAGTCCACGCCAGCCCTCCGCGGCCTCCTGGAGGCAGACGTGGGTGCTCCCCTGCTCCTGACCGCCCTGCTCATCTCCGTGCTAGTTGGCGTGCTCAGCGGCCTCTACCCAGCGTGGCGCAGCTCCCGCCTTAACCCGGCCGCGGCTCTTAACGGCTGAACCGGCCACGCATTCTTTGCGTACAAATTGCCGTCCCCATACGAATCCTTTGTCATGAAACGCCGCTCCGCCCTTTTTACCCCCTTGGCCGCAGCCCTGACTCTGCTCGCGTCCTTTGGCCCTTCCCTTCACGCCGCTGACGGTCCTGCCCTCACCGCCGCAGACCTGGCCTCGCGCATGAATGCCATCCGCGTGGACGGCACCTCCTTTGTGCGCCTGCGCATGGAGATCAATGGCGGTGGCTCCATCCAGATCCAGGCCAAACAACGCATGACCCAAGGTGGCTCAGATGTGGTGTACCAGATCCTCTTCCCCAAGGAACGCAAAGGTGAATCCGTCCTGCTGCGCAAACCCTCCTCCGGTGCTGCCACAGGCACCGTTTACCTTCCGCCCGATACACTCAAGCCCCTCACCGCCGCTGAGATGAAAAACGGTCTCTTCGGCAGCGACCTCACCCATGAGGATGTCATGGAAAACTTCTTCGCCTGGAGCCAGCAGACCTTGGTCGGCACCGAGGACATTGGCCGCATCTCCTGCCAGATCCTTGAGTCCAAACCCTCCGTCTCCGACCGCTCCAGCTATGCCTCTGTCCGCACCTGGATTGATCCCCGGCGCATGGTGCCAATGCGCGTGGAAAAGAACAATGCCTCCGGCTCCGTGCTCGTCCGCATTGAGACGCTAAGCGTGGCCAAGGACGATCTTGGCCGCGAGGTTCCTTCCAGTGTCCACATTGCCCGCGCCGGCATCACTGGCAAAGGCACCACGCTGGACGGCTCCCGCATCAAGCATGGCGTGACATTGACCGATGCGGACTTCACTCCAGACGCTTTAAAGTCGCTATCGGCTCCCAAATAAACGAATGGACCTGTTTACCCCGGATCCCGGGCAGAATCTTTTGCCCTGCGATGGCATCGTCAACTACCACGGGCCCGTCTTCAGCCCGGAGGAAGCCCAGGAACTGAATGCTGCACTGATGCAAAACATCATGTGGCAAAACGATGAAGTCGTCCTCTTCGGCAAGCGCATCATCACCTCCCGAAAAGTGGCCTGGCATGCTGACAACGGCCTAACTTATTCTTATTCTGGAAGCATCAAACAGGCTCATCCCTGGACCCCGGCACTGATCCAGATCAAGGACACCATCCAGCAAATCAGCGGAGCCGTTTACAACGCCTGCCTGCTCAACCTCTACCACGATGGCAGTGAAGGCATGGGCTGGCACAGTGACGATGAAAAATCCATTGTTCCCGCCTCAGCCATCGCCTCCGTCAGTTTTGGTGCGGAACGCAAATTTTCCTTCAAGCACAAACGCAAGCCTGAGGCATTGTCCCTCCTGCTTGAAGACGGCAGCCTGCTGGTCATGAAAGGCAGCACTCAGACTCACTGGTTGCACAGCCTGCCCAAATCCAAAAAGGTGACCCAACCAAGGATCAACCTGACCTTTCGGAGCATGCTCTGAATAAGCAAGGCGTGAGGGCATCCCCGCCCTCATCAGACCGCATACCGCCAGCATCAGGCCGGCGGACTGACCTGTCCGTTGTCAATTTCCCCGCGCCAGCCTTCAGCAATCGTCGTGCGCTTTTCCATCGTGTCTTTGAAGCGCTGGAGATCCCCCTGCACTTTTAGGGATACAAGGCCCAGCACATCCCCCACTTTTTCCAAAGTGCCTTCAGGCTCATAATTCAGGATCAGCGTGACCAGGGTGCGCTCAGGTTCCAGGGCTTCAAAAAGCACCATGCCGTTGTTCACCGCCCCGCTGGTGCTGTGCCAGGCGATCCGGCTGTCCGGCACCTGCTCCACGATGTCTGCTTCCCAGGTTTTGATAATGCCGGCGATTTCCACATGCCAGATCAGCCGTTTTTCATTCACCTGCCGCACCGATTTCACACCTTCCATGAAAAGCGGAAAGCTCTCAAATTGTGTCCACAGATTATACACTGAGCGGATGGGCTGATCCACTTCGATAGACTTTTCGATGGTTTCCATGGCGGTGTCATTTGGAGGTTAGGCGCAGGTTAGTGCGCTGATTCTGCCAAAGGATTCGCTTCCCCACCTAATTTTGGCCCCCATTACTTACTCCCCCACCAGCCTCGAACCAAAGTGCCACAGCGGCCCGATGACAAACCAGACCATATAGCTCAGGGCCAGCACCAGCAGCCCGTCCATCCTCCCTTCACGCGGTTCGCGGACCTGCCGGAGCAGCTGCCATCCCAGTGCCAGTGCATGTCCCAGAATGGCCATCGTTACCACCAGCGGAGCTTCCCTGGCAAACAGCATCAGCTGCACCGCTGCCGCCAGTCCCGTGCAGGCACACGCCACCATCGCTGCCGCCCGCCTACCCAGCCCGACTGCCAGCGTGCGTTTTCCCACCGCCAAGTCCGCCTCGTAGTCTGGAAAACCCGCCAGGATGATGGAAGGCAGAATGGCCAGAAACATCGGGGCAATGAACCGCCACGGTATCTCATCCCCCACACTGCCACCTTGGGAAACATAGCCCACCATCACCACGAGGGCACTGTGCGTGAAGGCAACGATCAGCTCTCCGAAACCACGATACACCAGCTTCATCGGCGGTGCGGTATAACCAATCCCCATGATGCCGCCCAAGAGCAGCAAGGCACTCATTTCCAAGCCCGCGCCCGGTGTCATCATCCATAAACATCCGGCCAAAACGACCAGTCCGGCCATCACCATCAAGCGCGCCCGCTTCACCTCCGCCACGGTCAGATGCCCGTCCACCAGCATCCGCGAGCCACCAGTCATGGGTCCGCTGTTGGCATTCGCTGTGTCCGTTTTCAGATCGTGGATTTCATTGGTCAGCACCGTGATGAATTCCAGCGCGGCAGCCCCCAGCAGAGCCACTGCCAGTACCGCCCACGACCTCTGCTCCGGATAAGCGCTCATCCCCGCCAGACCACCTGCCGTGACAGCCATGGCCGGAAAGCCATAAAACTGCAAACGCGCAATGCGTAACCAGTTTTTAAACCTCACCATGGGCCGGGTGTAAAACTGATGCTCCAGACTTTTGCCAGCCATCTTGCTCTCCGCCAGCCACCCTGACCTCCTCTCTGCCGTGGAAGTTCTTATCGGTCCGAAGAGAATCACCTGCGTAGGTCCTATACCGCAAAAGCCCAGGGTCGCATCCCGCAACGCCCGCACTGCCGGTGATCCCAGCAGCCAGCGGAAAATAAAGTGTGGCGTATCCAGGGTCAGAATGATCGTTGCCGTCCGCCCTTTCAGCAGTCCTTCCCAGCCTCCGTCAGGCCTTTCAGCAAAGGCGAATCCCGGCTTCAGCACCCGGTCCAGCCAGCCCTTAAGCAGTGCAGGCATCGTGCCCCACCACACCGGGCACACCACCGTCACATGCGTGGCCCAGGTCAGGCAGCCCTGGCTGGTCACCACATCTCCTTCCAGTTCCTGCCCCACCTCATCCCTGTCAAAGGCGAGATCCCGCAAGGCCAGAAACCTCACCTCCTGCCCGCATTCCCCCGCCCCGTTGTAAAAAGCTTCTGCCAGGCTGTGGCACAGGCTGTCTGCCCGTGGATGTCCGTCTATAACCAGCACCCGCTGAGGCCCTCTGGCCGGATGGCGTGACGTTTCAGACATGGGGAAAACAGGTGATAAAAAATCCCGAAGGGCGTTTCCACCCTCCGGGAGATCTGTGTTTATCGAATGTTAGACCAGGGGATAGACCACCGGCTCATCCTTCACTTCGCCCGGCTTGCGGCCGGCACGGTCCCACGCTGCGCGGGAGGCGGCCTTGGCCTTCTCCCATTCCAGCTTGGATGTGCCACGGGACTCATTGTAGTCACGCTCCAGCTCGGCCTGGGCCGCGTCGAAGTCCCGCCCTTCTGCTGCATGCTTACCGTATCCGGTATAACCCGTACGATAAGCAGGCGCATAGTCGTCATACGTCAGATCTTTGTCATAATAGGCCTCATTCTGGTAGCGGTCACGCCAGTAGGCTTCCTCCGCGGTCGGGTCAATGGCCTCTGCCACGCCCTTGCCGATCAGCCCGCCGGCCACCGCTCCGACAGCCGCGCCCACAGCAGCGCCCACAGGCCCTGCCGCCATGCCGATGGCAGCTCCCGTCGCTCCGGCTGTGGCCGCACCTACGCCCACACCTACAGGGTGGGCTCCAGGTGCTCCGCTGATGGGATCACGGTTTTCATCTTTGTTCTCGATAACAGGTTTAACAGTAGGTTGGGTAATTGTACTCATAACAACCGGTATTCGCCCCGGCGGTTTGAGCTGCGCGTGTATGAATCCTTTTCATTCTTCCGTTACGCCCCCGACTAACGCCGTTGTGCTTCATCGCACCTGCAAAGCCGCCACTTCATTTTCCTGCAAATGCCGCCACTTCCCCTTAGCCAGATCTCCCAAAACCAGGCTGCCGATGGATACCCGCACCAGCCTCATCACCTCGATTCCATGCGCATCCAAAATACGCCGGATGTGCCGGTTGCGCCCCTCATCCAAAGTCACGTCTAACCAACTGTTCTTCACACCGATGCGCAGCACGGAGACCTTGCGCATCCGCAGTTTCTCCCCGCCATCCACCACCCCGTCACGGAGGCGCTGCAGCAGTTCATCATCCACCAGCCGCGCCACCTGCACATGATAGTTCTTTACCAAATGGGTTTCAGGATCCGTGATGCCATGCGCCCAGGCATTGTCATTGCTGAAAAGCAGCAGCCCTTCACTTGCCTTGTCCAGCCTGCCCACCGGCGACAGGTGCGGCAGTCCGGCTCCTTCAAAGCAGTCGTAAACCGTCGCCCGTCCCTCCTCATCGCTGGCCGTGGTGACCAGTCCGCGCGGTTTGTTCAGCATCACATACACCCGCTTCGCTGCCGCGACGGAGGCTCCCTGCACCTGTACCACATCCCGCTCCAGCAGCACCGGCTGCTCCGGATCCCGGCAGATGCGCCCGTTCAGCATCACCTGTCCCGCCCGGATGAGTGCAAAACCCTGGCTGCGGGAGCAGTGTCCCAACTTGGAAAGAGCACGGGCCAGTCCGGTGCGTGTCATGGAGTGCAATCAGGAGAGCCAGTATCAACAAAAAAAGGCGGGCTCACAATGGAGCCCGCCCGGGATCAACAAAAAATGCGGTATTGATCAGGCCTGAAGAGCAGCCTCATCAATGTTGACCCGACGACCATCTTTGTCGAAACGAACACGCCCGGCGACCAGGGCGAAAAGGGTGTGGTCACGGCCGATGCCGACATTCGCGCCAGGGACCCACTTGGTGCCGCGCTGGCGGATGATGATGTTGCCGGAGATGACGCTCTCACCACCGTACTTTTTCACGCCGAGACGCTTGCTGTTGCTGTCGCGACCGTTTTTAACACTACCTTGACCTTTCTTATGAGCCATAAAATATTCCTCCTTGGGGGGGTGAACTGTTTGAAAATTATGCGTTGATGGAGACGACCTGCACGCGGGTCAGCGGCTGGCGGTGACCTTTGGTCAGGTGGTAGCCCTTGCGCTTCTTGAATTTGAAGGCGGTGACCTTAGGAGCCTTGAACTGCTTCAGTACCTTGAAGTCAACCGTGGCACCAGCAACGGTAGGAGTGCCGATTTTGAGGTCTGCACCTTCACCGGCGGCGAGCACCTGGTCGAAGGAAGCGGTTTCACCTTCAGCAACTTCCAGCTTCTCCACGTCGAGGTATTCACCCACGGAAGCTCTGTATTGTTTGCCACCAGTTTTGAAGATTGCGTATGCCATAACGTTGTCTGCTGAAGTTTTGTCTCTGCCTGCCGCGCGGAGTGGTCTCAAGAGACCAAGTCTTCCGGCATCGGGGGCGACGATCATGCCACAGGTCACGCGCCGGGCAACCGAATTTTTGAGGTTTTCCGTTTTCCGCCGTGAAATCCCCTCATCTTTCAGATACGTTTCAAAAAGCCTCGGCAGACGTTGACATCGTCCCAGCTTCCCTGATATTACCGGTCAATTCATGGCCTACGAGTCACGCTCATCTTTTTGCCGTCTTTTCGCCCTGGCTTTGCTGGCGTCAGCTATTGCTTCCTGCTCCTCCGTCAGTGTGGGTCCTGGAGGCGAGATTTCCAAGGTCAAATATTACCACCTGCATCCTGGTAATCCCGTCAGCACAGTGGATCCTGCCGTTCAGTTTGAGCGTGATTACCTGCTCTTCGGCGCAGTGACCAAGGCAGAGGTCACCGACCGCTTTGGCCATTATTACACCATCTTCTGGAAAGCGAATGACCGCAGCCAGCCCGTCACCGTACGTTTTGAATACCGCCAGGCCAATACCGGGCTTGAGGCCAGAGCCGTAGAACAGGAGGTCACAGACCTCCAGCGCACCAACAGCACCAAATTTCAGGTGAGTGGCAGTGAATATAATGCCGCAGGACGCGTCACAGCTTGGAAGGTTACTCTCCTGCGCGGGCAGGAGGAACTGGCCAGCCAGCAGTCCTATCTCTGGAACTGAGCCCCCAGCTTCAAATCCCCCCCAATGAATCTTCCGCTCGAATCCCCCGTCTGGCAACGTGCCGGCCGACATTGTAGTGTCGGCATTGCATCTGCTCACCGTTTTCAAGCGAACTGATTTCTAACCAACTTTTCTCTGCTTGCCGTGACCCCCCCATCCACCATTCTTGTAGGCCGAATAGGCAAGCTTTTTTGGCTTCGGGTTGAAGGTCGCGGCACCTTCCAAAACTCTGTCCAGGTCAAAAAAGCTCTCCAGGCAGTCGTTGCCAACGGCACCCATGATCTCGTTGTTGATCTGGAGCGCTGTCCCATGATGGATTCCACCTTCCTGGGCACCCTCACAGGAGCCGCCCTCCAGCTCCGCGAAAAAAATGGTGGATCCCTCAGCGTCCTGAACGCCAACGCCCGCAACCTGCAACTTCTCACCGACCTCGGGCTGGACCACATCATGGAAGTGGACAGCGCAGGCAATGCCTGGCCGGAAGAACGGGAAATGGCCTGCGCCCAGCTCGCCACTTGCAGTGAAAAAGGTGCCAGCAACAAGATCGAGCACACCCAGCATGTGCTCATGGCCCATCAAACTCTGGCTGACATGAGCAACATGAACGAAGGCCGCTTCCGCGATGTCATTCATTTTTTAGAGAAGGAGCTTGAGGAACAGCCAGAACTGGCCACCTCCTAGCAGTGCAGGCAATCATGCTTGATGGCCGTCCGCTGCCATCATCTGCCTTCTCCCCGCTCCCATGATCAGCATCATCATCATTATCGTGCTGAGCCTCCTGCTGGCCGGGGCTGGCATCGCCCTGGTGCTGATCTCCAAAAAGAAAGACCAGGCCATTTTGGCACTCCTGCAGGAGGAGCAGGAAATCGTGGAGGAAGAGCGCCGCATGTTCGGCTTTCTACATGATCTTGGCGAGGCCATCACCCGCGAGGACAGCCATTCCGCCATGTATCGTCTCATTGTCGAAGGAGCCATGCGCGTCCTCAAGAGCAATGGCGGCGCCCTCTACCTCCTTGACCCGACCGGTAAATCCCTCGTCCCCCGTTTTCATTCCGACCATTGCGCCCCCCTCATTGACCTGCCGGAGCGCATCGCCGCCATGGGCAAGACCAACCCCTCCGCCCTCCTCAGCTTTCTCCGGCTTCATTCCCTGCGGAGGGATGAAAGCGTCGTCGGCGGCGTCTTCTCCACCCAGCGCCCGGAAATCATTGAGGACCTCCGCAAGGACAGCCGCCTCAAAAACGGCAGCAGCTTTCAAAACAACGTCACCGTCCTCATCGGCCCCCTTAGCTTTGGGCCCAAAAAACTCGGCGTCCTGGCCGTTACCTCACCCAAAGGAGCCCGCATCTACAAGGCCAACGACTTCGAGGTCTTCAAATCCATCGTCGAGCAGTCCGCCTTCGCCCTCGCCAATGCCATGGCCCATCAGGCCGCTTCAGAAAAAAAACAGATCGAGGCCGAGCTCCGCGCCGCCAGCGACATCCAGCGCATCCTTTTGCCAGACCACAATCCCGTCCTGAATGGCTACACCATCGCCGGACGCAACATCCCCGCCAAGGTTCTCAGCGGCGATTATTACGACTACATCCCCCTTGCCGATGACCGCCTCGGCGTCGTCATCGCCGACGTCTCAGGCAAAGGCACCGCTGCTGCCATTATCACCGCCATGTGCCGCAGCATCCTGCGCAGCAATGCCGCCAGCAGCCACTCTCCCGCCGCCGTCCTGGCCGCCGTCAACCGCCAGCTCTCACCGGACATCCGGGAGGACATGTTTATCAGCATGATCTACATGGTTTTCGAGCCTGCCACTGACACCATCACCCTGGCCCGCGCCGGCCATACCCTCCCCCTCATCTGGCGCCAGGCCTCCGGCAAGGTGGACAGCCTCCACAGCGGCGGCCTCGCTGTCGGCATTGACAAAGGCGACGTCTTCGAGCGCGTCACCAAAGACCTTACCTTTCAGATGCACCCCGGGGACTGCCTCCTGCTTTATACCGACGGCATCAATGAAGCCCTGGATGCCAAAGGCCTCGAGTTTGGTGAAGAGCGCATCCACACCACCCTCGCCACCTTTGCCCCCCACGGAGCCGCAGGGATTGTGGATGGCATCGTCGCCGATGTGGACAAGTTTCTCGGCGGCAAGCGGTCTCACGATGACATCACCTTGATTGCCCTCCAGAAGGAGGCATAATACCCGCCCCCACGCTCAGCAGATGTCTGCCGCGCTGCGCATCTGCCGATGCTGGTCCCTCTCTTTATCCAAGCCTTAACCCCTGAAAACCAACCCTGACATGTCCGAGCCGAGTCCCACCCCAGAGACCCAGCCTGAAATCCCAGAGTCCCCCGTCACCGTGGAAACCAACCCGGAGGCCGAAGCCGTGACCGAACCCGCCCCCCCGGCAGATCCCCTGGAGGCCGCCCTGGCCGAGGTCACCCAGTGGAAGGATCTTGCCTACCGCAACGCCGCCGAGCTGGACAACTTCCGCAAGCGCGCCACCCGCGAGGCCCAGGAAACCCGCGCCTTTGCCAATGCCGACCTCCTCCGCTCCCTCTTCCCCATCCTCGACAATTTCGAAATGGGTCTGGAAGCCGCCCGCGCAGAGTCTGAAAAATCCATGATCTTTATGGGCATGAGCATGGTCCACCGCCAGATCACTGACTTCCTCCGCGAGCAGGGCGTCCAGGAAATCGAAGCCCAGGACAAGCCCTTCGATCCTAACCTCCACGACGCCGTCTCCCAGGAAGTCAGCCCGGACGTCCCAGAAGGCACCGTCATCCGCGTCACCCGCCGAGGTTACAAGCTCAAAGACCGCCTCCTTCGCGCCGCCAGTGTCATCGTCTCCGGCACCCCCACACAAGCCGCCTAAACCACCCCTCCCGTCTCCTTCACTCCCATCATGGCAGAAAAACGCGATTATTATGAGGTATTGGGCGTCTCCCGTGACGTCTCTGCCGATGACCTGAAAAAAGCCTACCGCAAACTGGCCGTCAAATTCCACCCCGACAAAAACCCCGGGGACAAAACCGCCGAAGACAAATTCAAAGAAATCGGCGAGGCCTACGACATCCTCAGCGACGACCAAAAACGCGCCGCCTACGACCGCTATGGACACGCCGCCTTCGCCGGTGGCATGGGCGGTCCAGGGGCTGGCGGTGGAGGCGGCTTCCACGACCCCTTTGACATCTTCCGCGAGGTCTTCGGCGGCGGCGGTGGTGGTGGCAGCGGTGTCTTCGAAAGCTTCTTCGGTGGCGGCGGCGGTGGCCGCCAGCAGCGCCGGGACGGCCCCCAGCGTGGTAGCGACCTCCGCTACGGCCTGGAAATCAGCCTCGAAGAAGCCGCCAAAGGCTGCGAGCGCGAGATCGAATACGAGCGCCTCAACAGTTGCAAAACCTGCTCCGGCAGCGGTTCCGCCAGCGGTGGTGGCAAAAAAACCTGCCGCACCTGTGGCGGCGTCGGCCAGGTCATCTCCTCCCGCGGCTTCTTTCAGATCCAGCAGACCTGCCCGGACTGCAGCGGTTCCGGTGAGGTCATCAGCGACCCCTGCAAAGTCTGCTCCGGCACCGGCCGCTCCAAAGAGCGCACCAAAATCCGCGTCAAAATCCCCGCCGGCATCGAGGACGGCTCCCGCCTCCGCTCCGGTGGCAATGGCGATTACGGCAGCAAAGGCGGCCCTGCTGGCGACCTCTACATCGTCGTTCAGATCCGCCAGCACGAAATCTTCGAGCGGGAAGGTGACGACCTCCACTGCCAGATGCCCCTCAGCTTCTCCACCGCCGCCCTCGGTGGCGAGACCACCGTCCCCACCCTGGAAGGCAAGGCCACCCTCAAAGTGCCCTCCGGCACCCAGAACGGCACCACCTTCCGCCTCCGCGGAAAAGGCATCAAAACCCTCGGCGAAGAACGCCACGGCGACCTCTACGTCCACGTCCAGATCGCCGTTCCCACCAAGCTCAACGCCGAGCAGAAGGCCCACCTCCAGGCCTTCGCCGAATCTTTTGGTGAGACCCACTCCTCCACCATGGAAGAAAGTTTCTTCGAAAAGGCCAAAAAGTTCTTCAAATAAGCCCCCGCTCCAAAGCGTAACCCTTCATTGAACCCAGATTTCCCCTCTTTATGAATCCGCCCAAAATCACCGCCTACCTCAAAACCTACTGTGGCTGGAGCGAAGGCGTCCGCGCCATCTTCCGCAAGTATGACCTTCCCTACGAGGAAAAGGACATCATCAAAAACCCCGCCTTCCGCTGGGAGATGGAACAGAAAAGCGGCCAGCCCCTCAGCCCCTGCGTCGAGATCAACGACACCATGCTCGCCGACATCAGCGGCGAAGAAGTCGAGCGCTGGATGATCTCCAACAACCTCCTCCAGCCGGACGATACCCCGCCCGACGCACCCATTGACTCCGCCTGCACCGACGCCCAGCACGCCGCCATGGCCGCCGGCCAGGTTGGCAAGATCAGCTTCATCAACTGATTCCCCCTCTTCTCCCAGGCTCCCGCCTCGTCAGGCAGAGCCTGGGCCAAAAAGACTTGTCATTCACCAAGGTTGACACGACCCCGGACAAGTCTTATAGACACCTCTGCTCTCTGAGCAATGGCGAGGTAGCAAAGTGGTAATGCACTGGTCTGCAAAACCGGTATGCGCGGGTTCAATTCCCGCCCTCGCCTCCACTTTCATTTTCAACGAGTACGTTTGAAAATCTGAAAAGTCTCAACGCCTGTCTCACGTGGTTACAGAAATCACCGTTGGGAAATGGTCACTGTTTTTCGACGTGGATGCTCGCTACGTTAATAATAAGCGCATCTTGGGTTGAAGATGCATCTACCGTGCCGGCGACAACAACGGTGCTCAGTTCCTTCAGTCCACTGAACCCGCGCAGGCTTGTCCTGAGCAATTTCCCATTCTCGCCTTTCACCTGAATGGTAGCCGTTCCGGCTTTCAGTTTTTCCGGACTTTCACAACAGTAGTCCCAGGGAGTTTTACAGGAATCGGCAGGATTTGCGTCGCATGGCACAATGGACTTTTCGTCTGCCAGGACCGCAATGGCGGCTTTGTCCATCAAGGACATGGCTCGGCCTCCGATCCTTCCCCTCACGACAATGGCTTCGCCCGCTTTAGCCGTTTGCCGTGCTTTCACCACGCTCAGCGCACCGGAAGGAGACTTGACCGTCAAAAGAGAATCAGGAAGCTGGTCAGCAGCGCGGCTCATCGGAGCGGCCAGGAGAATCAGAAGGATGGAAGCGAGTGTTTTTTTCATAGTAGGTTAGGTTTGGTTTGGTTTGAGTGGATTGTGAATGAAAGTGTTCAAGCGGAGCGCAAGGCAGAATGGAGTTGGGGGTTGAGACAAGTCCAGGCAGGCGGCAAAGCTCCCAGGATAGCGAGAGCAGCGCCACCCAGGGCACCAATGCCCAATATTTCGGAAGTGATTTCCAGGGCGAAAGTTCCGATGGAAAACGAAACGGTGTAGCCATCCGCCAGCCCCATGGCCATCACCCCGGCCACAAACACCGCCAACAACGAGGCAAGCAGGCATTCCTGCACCAAACTCACCAGCAATGCAGTTCGTGTGTAGCCGATGGCTTGAAGCGTTGCCATTTCTCGAATGCGCGATGCAAAGGCTGCATACAACGTGTTAAAGCCTCCAAAGACTGCCCCAACAGCAATCAATGCGGTGGTCAGCCAGGTCATGGCGCGAATGGGCCGGTAAAAGACGGAAAGCTTTTGGTAATAGTCACTTTCTCGCATCGCCACCAGTTCCAAGTCCAGGCGCTGAAGCGTGAATATTTCCACATCGTCAAAGGTCGCCTCCCCAAGCCTAACCACCACGCAGGACAGAGTGTCCCTCTGACCAACCGCCCGCAGGTCGTTCACATCCGCCCATACCTCCCCCTCCATGACAGTACCGGGTGCTTGGAAGTGCCCCACAACGTCAAAGTCGGATTCTCCAATCCTTACTCTGCCCCCAATCGCCAGTTCATCATGGGGTAGGCCAAGCTTGTTTGCCGCGAGCTTTCCCACCATGACCTCTCCCGCGTGGGGAAAACGACCTGCCGTGAGCCGGATATCTGGATGGACCAAAAGTGCGGCAGGGGTCACTCCACGAATCAGCGCTTGCCGGGGCATTCCGCTCTTCGGCGTCAGCAGTCCGTTGTAGTGGATCTCTGCTGAGACTGCTGGCTTTCCGAGTGTGGTCTTTATACCAGGAACCGATGCGGCAAGCAGCGATGGCAAGGAGGCCGCCACCTCACTGCGCTCCACGCTTTCTTCACTTCCTGAACCAAGCACAATGACATTTTCTTCGGATCCTGAGGCTTTGATCACCCCATCCATGCCTTTAGAAAGCGCACTGGTGAGCATGAGCAGCAGAATAACAATCGCAGCCCCAAGGACAAGCTGCGTGAGCCTTGCTGGAGCGCGAAAGAGGTTTCGGACGGCGTATGAAAGCGGCAGCATTTAGGTGGATCTAAGAGATTCAACAATCGGCCGGTGGGAAGCTTTCCACGCGGGAAACAGGCTCGCCAGCAGGCCCAGAGCGAGTGCCGTGGCCAGGCCCTTAATGACAACGGCAGCATCGGGAGCAATCGCCATGGTGACGCCCTCGTTGCCAATCGTGTAACTTTGCCAGCGCAGGAACACAAAGGCAGTGGCGACCCCAACGGCACCGCCCATAGCGCCGAGCAAAATCCCCTCGATGGCCACGACCAGAGCAATGGCGCTCTGTGAAAAGCCTAGGGTTTGCAGCACCGCATTCTCTTTCACCCGTGACCTCACCACAAGCAGGATCGAATTGGCCACCAGTCCTAGCACCGCAGCCACCGCCCCCAGCCCAAGCCATCGGGTAAACCCAACGAGCTCCACCAAGGCTGCGGCAGTATCCGCAAAGAAAGCTTTTTCAGGACGGGTTCGCGTGGGCGCTTGCTCACTGCGAAAATACTCGTCAATGTCCTTGGCCACCCGATCAAGCCCGGCCCCCGGCTGCACACGAACATTGAATTGGGTCACGATACCGAGCCCTGCGTTGGAGGCTTGCTGGAGAAACGAAAGGTGTACATATCCCACATTGTTATCTTGTGGCTCATCGCTTTGAATGATGCCTGCGACATGCACCACCACACCGGCTGCGTCAAAGCGGTCGCCCACTTTTAAGCCGCGCCTGGCAGCGAAATGACGGCCCAAAAGCACTGCGTCGTTGCGCTTTTTCCAATCCTCAAAAGAACCCTCGAGAAACTCAATTTGCGGTGCATATCGCAAAAGGTTTTCAGCAGGCACTCCACGAAATGCGATGATGTCCAAGCTCGCACCGCAGTTGTTGACCACGATTTGAATCGGAATGACCTCTTTAACTCCTGAGATCTTCCGGATGCCCATTTCATAATGCTCAGGCAGCCGGCTCGTGGCCGGACAAAACCGGTTTTCCCGATAGACCACCAACGTCGTGTCATCGGCTTCGGATTGCGTCGCAAGCCGCAAACTTCGCTGCATGGTCTCCACTGTAGAAAAGAGAAACATTCCAGCAGCGACGCCAAGGATTGTCAGCGATGACCGGACCTTGTGACGGACCACCTGCTTAAAGGCAAGCGTGGCTAAACTGATGAGTTTGCCTGTCATGGCGTGTGAAATCCCTCTGGTTGAGATTCGATCAGTCTGCCTTTGTCCAGTTGCAGTAACCTGTCGGCAGCGGCAGCAGCCCTGGGGTCGTGCGTCACCATGATGACTGTTTTGCCGTGCTCGTTCACCAGTTCCCGGAGGAGCCCGAGAATCTGAGTGGCCGATTCCCGGTCCAGGTCCCCAGTCGGTTCATCTGCCACGATCAAAGACGGGTTGGCCACAATCGCCCTGGCAATGGCTACCCTCTGTTCCTGGCCGCCTGACAGTTCGGCAGGAGTATGCTGGGCACGATCAGTGAGGCCCACCAGTTCCAGCGCGGTCAGCACTCGCGCCCGCCGCTCTTGGCGGGAGAGCGATGACAGAAGCAACGGCAGTTCCACATTCTCGAAGGCCGAGAGAATCGGCACCAAATGATACAGCTGGAAGATGTAGCCAACATTCTCCGCCCGCCAGCGGGTGAGTTTTCCCCGTGACATGCCAGCAATGTTGCTGCCGCCAATGTCGAGACTTCCTGAAGTCGGACTGTCAATGCCTGCAATGAGATTTAGAAGGGTTGTCTTACCGCTCCCGGAAGGCCCCATGAGTGCTAAAAAGCTCCCTTGGCCCACATCCAGATTGAGGTCTTTTAACGGTGTAACCACCGTTGTCCCTTTATGGTACACCTTGCTAAGCCCCCGGCAGCGGATGAATGGTAGTGAATCAGGCATGGCTAGTCTTGGAGGTAGGAAGGTTTGACACGGCCACCCTCTTTGAGTCCTTCATATGGCGGGAAAATGACGAGTTCCCCCGGCAAAACTCCAGAGACAATGGCGCGGTAGTCTTCTCTGATGACCGACCCCAGAGACACAGCACGCTTTGATGCGGTGACTCCATCCATCCCGACGACCCAAAGGATGGCCTTGGCATCCTCTTCGGAGGTAATCGCGGCTATTGGCACCATAACGGCACGGGTGCTGTCTGCGCTTGAGGCAGAAGCAGCAGCAGTTTCGGAGTCGGATGCTGGCGTGCCAGAGGCTTCAAGGAATTTGACGCGGCAAAGCATTTCCGGCCGTAGCCGGGGATCTGGATCAACGACCCGCACCTTGGCTTGCAGCGTATTCCTTTGAAGGTTTGCCGATCCCACGATTTTCGTCACGACTCCTCGAAACTCAATGTTTGGAAGGAAGTCGGATGTGATGACCGTCTCCTGTCCCAAAGTGATCCCTCTTGCATCGGCCAAGGGCACATCCACTCGGGCTTGAAGTTTATCTTTTTCGAATAGTGCCGCGATGGTGGCCGAAAGGTGGTTGTCCCCGCCAAACATCTTTTTCTGCCCGGGTGCGGCGTGCAATTCCAGGATGACGCCATCCACCGGAGACAGAATGCGAGTGCGGGACAAGGCCAGTTCCATCTTTTCCACCTCGACCTTGGCGGTTCCGCTGTCCGCCTCTAAGACCACCAATTGCGCACGTGAGGCGCTGACCTTGGCCAGTGCTGCTGCATGCTGGGATTTCTGTGCTGCGACTGCGGCAAGCTGCCCCTCCACCCCAAAACGTGCCTGTGCACGTTCCTGGGCTGAAATGGAACCATCTTGAGTGCGATCAACGCGGCTTAGCTTGTCCTGTTCCTGAGCCAGCTTCGCTTCGGCTGCTGCGATGAGGTCTTCCATGGCAGACGCGTCTGCCTCTGCGACTGAGACCATCACCTTTTGCAGGTCATATTCAGCGACGGCCCGCTCGTATTTTCTTTCAGCGGCAGCCAGAGCTATTTCCGCGTCATCAGGAACCAGTTCGGCCAATAGCTGGCCCTTCTTCACCTCCTGGCCTTCTTGAACATGCACCGCCAGGAGGGTGCCATCCGTCAGGGCGGATGCGTAGATCGGCCGGGGATCAGGTTCAATCCACCCCCCCGCCTGAAAAAGCAACTTGCCACTCTCCCCGCTGGCAGGAAGACCTGCGGTAGCGGCAGGTGCTGCTGCCGTTTCAACATCTGGCAAAAGAATGGCTACCGCAACGTTCACCGGCGTGGCAGGCAAAAGCCTGTCCCGAAGGACAACGGCGAAGAGCGATCCAAGCGCGAGAATGAGGAAAGCGGGGAATGTCCAGGCGGGCAGTTGTAACAGCCTTTGGTAGAAGGCACGTCGAGGCAATAAAGGAGGTTCCCCGAGAGGTGGGGAACCCGAATAAAGGGTGGATAGGGACACAAGTTTACAGGTTCAATTGAGCAAGACAAACAGGCACGAACCTCCCGAAAGGAGGATCGCCTTAATAGCTGCTCAAAGCTTCAAACTTGAAGCGAACCGAAGAGATATCTTCGTGAAATCCCAGTCAGGGATAGGCTCTCGGGCCTTGCATCCCGGTGGGTACCGAGATTCCACGGGGCCTCAGGAGGCACCATGAGCGTTAGCACAGCAGACAGAAGAGGAGGCGCTTTGATTTCAACCTTGCCGCTGGCAGCGGAGAGATTGACGCCGCCTTTGGAAACAATGACAAAACATCCGTCCCGGCAATCATAACTGGGAAAGGGGCTGATCTCATTCCCAATGGCCTCCGAGACGGTGATGCTTGTTTCTTCGCAGTCATCGCAGCAAGTCTCTGGACCCGCCCCCTGAAATAAAGATCCCGTGCATTGGCAGCGCACAATCACAGCTCCATGCATCGCGCATGAAATCGCCATGAAGATAAGCATGATGGATGCTACTGCCCGCCGGATCATTTTCCATTCTACCTCCGTTTACCTCAGTCTGCAAGGGGCCGATCAAAGGCAAAGGATAGAGAGGACAAAGACTTCATTTTCATCTGCCGGGTCTGCCTGCCAAGGCACTCAGCGCAACCGTCCCACTCAAAATCTAATAGCATGCCCATCCAGCCCGTTGCAGCGGTATGAAACGCACCCTGCTTCCGCTGCTGGCTACCCTGGGGAGCATCCTCCATGCAGAGCCAATATCCGAGCCGGTGCTCCAAGCCGCAGCCGCCCGGATTGACGCCGCCTTCATGGAGCGGCGTGAGGAGGAAAAAAAGCTCGCCGAATCCCGCGGACTGATGGCGGAGATGCCGCCCAGAGCCAGCGACCTCGTTTTCCTCCGCCGGGCCTGCATGGATCTCGCCGGCAGGCTGCCTGCGCCGGAGGAGATCCGGCAGTTCATCGCAGACCCATCGGAAAACAAACGGGCGCATCTGGTGGACCAGCTGCTCGCCGAGCCTGGTGCCAACGAAGTCCGCTTCCGTTCACTCGCTGAGGCTCTGCGAATCAAAGACGACATCGGTCAGCAATCCCAGGCACCGTTTATCCGCTGGCTGCGGCAGGAGATCGCCAAGGACACACCCTATGACCAGCTCATCGCCACCATGCTCCGGTCCGACGGGAGCGGGGATCTGGCCACAGATCCCGCCGCCGGCATGCTCCAGCGTGATGAAGGGGACATGCTGCACACGAGCTCCGAGCTGGCCCGCGCCCTCCTCGGTGCCGACCTCCACTGTGCTCAATGCCATAACCATCCCTTTGCAGATTTCACCCAAAAGCAGAGCTACGAATTCGCCGCCTGTTTTGTGCCTGAAGGCGCTCCCCCGGTGACCCTCCCGCGCCCCTACTATTACCGGGATGGCAAGCCCGGCCAGGCAGTTGACCCGAAGTTCCTTCCCCTGGATCAAATTAAAGCGGACGATCCTCGCAGCGCCTTCCAGGCCGGCCCCCACCCCGGCAGCAACAGGCGGAACCAGCTCGCACTGTGGTTCAACGGGCCTAACAACAAGCGTTTTTCAGAGATGTCCGCCTTGCGTCTCTGGCAGAGGCTTTCCGGCTTCATGCCAGGCACCGCACGTCAGACCGAAGGCGCTGCCGAAAAGGAAACCTGGCACGATGTCATCAGCCGCCGGGGATGCGATACCCCGCCATCTTGGAATACCCTCACCCACTCCGGATTCTTTGATCTGTCCAAAAACCGCGATGCCCGCATCCTGCAGACCCTGGGTGAAGAATTTATCCACAGCGGCTCCCGCCAGCGTGAGTTTCTGCGCATCCTGGCCCGCACGGAGGCCTATCAGCGCGAGTCCGTCAGCCGCGCCCACATGTTTCATTTTGTGGTTCCTGCCTCCCCGCGCCTGCGCCGCATACCGCCACACATCACTTGGGATGCCTGGGCCACCTGGCTGCCAGCAGCCGATGCAGATGCCCAAACCAGCACCGCTCTCCCTCAAGTGCCGCCTCCTGCGCATCCGCTTCGTTTGTTAGGCCAGGGCACCCGCGAGTGGGCGGATGAAACCGCGCCCGTCATCTCCCACGGCCTGGCCCGGTTCATGATGGCCAGCCCGCTGATCACCCGTGTATCTGCCTCGGAAAAGCTGGTCCTGTCCGGTGCCAAACCTGTGCAACAGGTCGAGCATCTCTTCCTCACCACCCTCGGCCGCTTCCCTGAAGAGCGGGAGCAAACCGTTGCCCTCGCCCACCTGGCCGCGCACCCGGAGTCAGGCACCCAGGACATTGCCTGGGCGCTCCTGAACACCAGTGAATTTCTCTTCCTGCCTTAACGCAGGCAGCCTCGCTTCAAGCCTGCTTCACTCCCACTCGATGCTCGCCGGCGGTTTGGTACTGATATCATACAGCACCCGGTTCACCCCTTTGACGCTGTTTAAAATCTTGTTAGACGTGTTGCGCAGCACCTCATACGGCAGCTCCACCCAGTCTGCCGTCATGGCATCCTCACTGATGACAGCGCGAAGAGAAATGGCCTGCTCATAGCTGCGCTCATCCCCCTTGACCCCCACCGTCTTCACCGGCAGCAGAGCCGCGTAGGCCTGCCACACATGCTGGTACCAGCCGCTGCGGTGCAGCTCGGCGATGAAGATGGCATCCGCCTGCTGGGTGGACAGAATGCGCTCCGGCGTGATCTCACCCGGGATGCGCACCGCCAGGCCAGGCCCTGGAAACGGGTGCCGCCAAAGCGCCCGGTGCGGGATGCCCAGGCTCGCGCCCAATGCACGCACCTCATCCTTGAAAAGCTCCGCCAGCGGCTCCAGCACCTTGCCCTGCGCCTTCAGCTCCATGATCCGGTTCACCCGGTTATGATGCGTTTTGATCACGCTCGCGATGGAGCCGCTCGTCGCGCTCTCGATCACATCCGGATAGAGCGTGCCCTGCGCCAGCAGCTCCACATCATCCGCCAGCTTCCAAAATTCCTCCACAAACAGCGTCCCGATTATGCGGCGCTTCTGCTCCGGATCTGTGATGCCCTTCAACGCGCCCAAGAAAGTCTCGCTCGCATCAATCTGCTCAATGGGCACGCCCACCTCCTCAAACAGCACCTTCACTTCCGCCGCTTCATTCAGCCGCATCAGGCCGGTATCAATGAAGATACAGCGCACCTTCACTCCGGCGCGTGCCAGCAGCACCGCCAGCACCGTGCTGTCCACCCCGCCGGATACCCCGCAGATCACCTCGCGGTCGCCCACCTCGGTCTTGATCTGCTCGATCATCTGGTCCTTGAACTCCAGGATGTCAAACTTGGCCAAATTCGCGCCGCTTTCCGTGAGGAAGTTTTTCAGGATCGCCGTACCCTCATGGGAATGCGTCACCTCCGGGTGGAACTGGATGCCCCAGCAGCGTTCGCTCCATTTTAGAGCCACCGGCACCGCATCCTCATTCGTCGCGATCACCTGCGTCGTGCTGGCTAGGTTCGCGCAGGTATCACTGTGGCTCATCCACACCTGGGACTCATGGGAGATGCCTTTGAAAAGATCCGCATGCTCCGTCACTACCAGCTTCGCAGGTCCATACTCACGCGTGACACCCGGCTTCACCGTGCCGCCATGCTTGATGTTCAGCAGCTGCATGCCGTAGCACACGCCCAGCACCGGCACCCCAAATGACAGCAGCTTTTCAAAATCCACATCCGGCGCATCCGCCTCCGACGTGCTGCGCGGTCCGCCGGAAAGAATGATGGCCCCAGGGTTCTGCAGGTTGGCCAGCTCAGCAGGCGGATAGAGGTGGGAAACAAAACCCAGCTCCCGCACCCGGCGGACAATGAGCTGGCTGTACTGGGAACCGTAATCAAGTACGGCAACTTCGTGATCGGTCATGGAAATGTGAAAACAGCGATGAAATGAAAGTCAAAACGGAGAGGCGCAAACCGCACTCCTCTCATCAAAAAAGGCAGGTCAGGAGGGCTCGTAATTCACCGGCTCCTCCGTGATGACGACATCGTGCGGATGGCTTTCCTTCAGGCCACCGGCGGTGATGCGGACAAAGCGCGCCTTGGCCCGCAGCTCGTCCAGATTGTCAGCCCCCACATAGCCCATGCCGGAGCGCAAGCCGCCCATGAGCTGGAAGACCACGTCCGCCAGCGGTCCTTTAAACGGCACCCGTGCCTCAACGCCTTCAGGCACCAGTTTGCCGGAGCTGTTCTGGCCGTAACGGTCCCCTGCGCCTTTGCGCATCGCCTTCAGGCTGCCCATCCCCCGGTATTCTTTGAAGGTGCGGCCCTGCCACTTCACCATATTACCCGGGCTTTCCGCCGTTCCGGCCAAAAGGGAGCCCAGCATCACGCAGTCGGCTCCGCCAGCGAGGGCTTTGACAATGTCACCTGAATAACGGATGCCGCCGTCGGCAATGACGGTCACACCGCGTGGGCGGCAGACTTCCGCCACCTCCTGCACCGCCGTGAACTGGGCCATGCCCACCCCTGAAATGATACGCGTGGTGCAGATGGAGCCTGGCCCCACACCCACCTTCACCGCAGAGGCCCCGGCCTCCACCAGGTGCAGAGCGCCTTCCTGCGTCACCACATTCCCGGCCACAATCGGGATGCTCCCGCCCAGGCGGGCACGCAAACGGGAGATCACATCCGCCACCCTCGTGGTATGGCCCGTGGCCGCATCAATGAAAAGGGCGTCCGCTCCCGCCGCCACCAGGGCCGCTCCACGGTCCGCACAGTCATCCCCCACACCCACCGCCGCACCCACCAGAAGCTGGCCGTTGGCATCCTTGGCCGCGCTCGTGAACATCTGCCGCTTCACCACATCCTGCTTCGTGATCAACCCCGCCAGCTTCCCGTTCGCATCCACCAGGGGCAGTTTTTCGATCCGGTGCGTGTAAAGAATTTTCAGCGCTTCGTCAAAGCTCGTCTGCGGTGTCCCCACTGCCAGACGCTCCCTCGGGGTCATGATGGCCGAGACCGGCGTCTCCTCATCCTCCGTGTACCACATGTCACGGCTGGTCACCATGCCCACCAGCCTGCCGTCCGGGTCCACCACCGGGAACCCGCTCACGCCCTTTTCATGCATCAGGCGCTGCAGCTCTCCGAGAGTCGTTTCCAGCCGCACGCAATGCGGGTTCTGAATCACCGTGTTTTCGGAACGCTTCACCTTGGCCACCTGCTCCGACTGGTAATCAATCGGGATGTTCCGGTGGATGACTCCCAGGCCGCCTTCGCGTGCCAGGGCGATCGCCAGCTCCGCCTCCGTCACCGTATCCATGGCTGAAGACAGCACCGGAATGTTCAGTTGCAGGCTGTTGCCAAAAAGCGTTCCCAAGTTCACCTCTCCAGGCAGAACTTGGCTCAGTCCTGGCAGGACCAATACGTCATCAAAACTCAGTGCAAGGGAAGGAATATCGCCCATGTGCCATCTAAGCGGAACTCAGACAAGTGTCACGCAGAAAGTGACACCCTGATGCAAATCATGGCCTGTAAACGCGCGTCCTGCCCGTGTAGGAGTCAATTTGGATGCAATAATAGTTCGGCGGCACCTGTGCATTCATTGATTCCTTGGATTCCACCAGGATCAGGAAGCTCTTGTTGAATTCCGGGATCGTGTAAGCCTGCGCCACCTCGGCAGCCTCATCCCCCGCATTCACCGATGACGAAAGCAGCCTCATGCCGCCATCTGGATAAAAACGCAGCGAGGCATATGACACATCATCTCCCGTAGCTGTGCCTGGAGGAGTAAAAAGAAAGTTTCCGTTCGAAGATTCAGACTGTTGAACCGTTGTCTTTAACAGAGGTGAGAGGTCTTCCTGGGCCGAGATAACGATTCCGGACTCCAGGTAATAAGGATCTGAAATCGCCTTCTCAGTTCCATCCGGCATCGTCTGCACCACCTGGTAGGCATAATATAAACTGTCACTGGGCCGGTCAGAGGTGGAGTCCACATACCTGTAAAAGCGCACCTCAACCTCCGCGCTGAGAGAGACAGCACTCTGTTGGGCCAGGCTGAGCCGGTTCACCAGTCCTTCACCTGCTGAATTCAGCCGGGTGGAACGCACCACATCCACCAGGGTCGGAGCCACCAGGGCGATCAGCAATGAAATGATGCCCACGACAGTGAGCATTTCCACCAGGGTAAAGGCTGCCGGCCTGCGATTGGAAAACGAAGTTCTCATGAGGTCTCGATGAAAGAAAATGAACTAGTTGCTCCACTTGGCGCCCCGGATGGCCACGGTAGATGAGAATATGCGGAAGTTAACATTGCGCTCATTGAGCGTCTTGGCGATGTCCTCCATCGTTTGATTGAGGTTCTGAGCAGCCGTGTCATTGCTGAGAGCGGAGGAGATTTCGGTGCCAAAAGGTGGCGTGCTCGGATCACTGATCTGGCCCAGACGGTCGGCAGTCCGTTCATCAATGGCCACCAGCACCACCTTCACCAAGGGTGGCAGCCGGTGCTGGTTCCCCTGCCCGCCCGCAGTCGGCGTGCCGTCATTGATGGCTGAATCATAGTTGAAAACGGCGCGATACGCATCGCTGGAGTTCGTCGTCCCATTGCCTGCCACTGCCGCATCCGTCTCCAGCATAGGAGCGATGATCAGCGCAATGATGTTATCGGCGATGGGCCGGGTCAGCCCGTGATTGACGGGCGTTTCCGTCCCTTGCACAGGCACCCCCGCCTGGGAAAACCATTTGTCGTTGCTCGCGCTGTCATACACCAGGTTCTGCTCTGCCGGAGGTGAAAACTCCATCAGGCGGTAACGGAAGCGCGGCAACCCCGCCGGCAGCACTTCCGGCCGGAAGAATTCGTCAGAAGTGTATTGCACAAAATAGCCGCGTCCGCACAGCAAACGGTCCAGGCCGACAAACGCGGGGTCATGGGAAACGCCCAGGGGTGCCTGAAAAAATACCGCATGTCCCGGGGATTCCGCCGCACTGCCGCCCTGGGTCAGCAGCGGAGTTCCCCCGCCGACCGCCGGACCGCTGACAAAACGCAGATCGGACTTGCGGATGTACTTGCTCGGAGCACTGGTGGCCGTCGCATCCGTCGAGTCAGAGTCCTGCAAATAGCTCTGGTCATAGTCAATGTAAGTGTTCAGCGTCGCCTGGCTCAGGTTGCGCGTGATGATGTCAAAAGCCGTGCGGGCTTCACGAAACTGGCTCACACGGGCGTTGGAGGCCGTCCATGTGCTCTGCACCGTGCCGATCACCTGCGCACTGATAAGCAGCAGGATAAGCAGCACCGTCATCGAGACGAGAACTTCCACCAGGGTGAAAGCCGCCCGGCTGCGTGCACCAGGCTTTCTAAAAATGGAATGTCGAGGGCTCATGATCAAGGATTGAATGATGCGTCAAGGAGCGAAGCGTTTGGATTCAATGACCCGGAAGCGGTAGTAGCTCTCCAAAGCCTTCAGACTGAAAGGATTCGAAGTTGCGTAGTCCAGACCGGCCAGGTCAGACTGGTCAATGTAGCGCTCCAGCAGAAACGACCCGCGGAACTCCGCACTCATTTCATCCACTTCAGGATTAAAGGTGTTGGCTGCCACGGAGCGCAGCGCCTTGCGGATGCTCTGGGCCCGGACATGCACTTTGAAGGTATTGGAACGGGTCGTCAGCTTCGCATAAAGGTTCGCATACGGCCTTTCACGGGTGTTGTCCCCGGTCGAGCAATGCTCACCCCAGAATTGCGCCATGGCAGTGTTCCTGGTCACATAATTGGCCACGTCCGAGGCTGTCACATTGAGCCCGGAAGCGCTGGCTCCCGTGCGGTTCGGGATCAGGTGCACCTCGCAGATCTGCGAGGCCGTGCGGAAAAGACCGCCGCGATAGCCATCGGGAAGATTGCCTCCGGTCAGACCAAAGTTAAAACGCTCCTCAAACTGGCGCAACGTGGCCTGCACGCGCTCGTTCGCATTCTGCTGCCACCACAGTTCCGACTCCGGGCGGAAACGGTCCACCGCGATGGACCGGTGCCAGAAGTTGTTGTCCCGGGATTCGTCCCTGAAGACAGGCGGTGTGGCACCCTGAGGGCCCCAGTTAGCCTTCACGCTTTTAGAATTCTCATAATCTGCATTGGGCATCGCCTGCATCCATTCCCCCTTCATGGCGGCGTGCAGGGCCGTGGCCCGGCGGATGTGCGTGAACGGCATCATCTGATAGTTCAAATTGATCTTGCCAGCTGTGGAGAGCGGCTCGCTGATGGCATACGGCTCCACCGTTGGCATCCAGAACAGATCCAGCAGATAATGATCCGGCGGAGTTTCCTGGCCCGGATGGCGTGGTGCCGCATCCGATCCCGCACCCGTTGCCCCGGTCGGATACTGCACATAAGGACGGAACAGCAGGTTGGTCCAGGCACCCTCTCCATTGGCATCCCAAATTCGCGACGGCAGAGACCCCATGATAACAGGGGACGGCACCATGCGGTTTGGGGTAAAGTAATTCCCCATGGCATTGGCATAACGGGCTCCCTGGCCGCCGGACCGGAAATAAGTTGAACGCCATGTCTTGGCAGCAGTCCAGCCAGAGGGTCTGAAATCACCGACGGAATAGTTTCCTTCATCCACCTTGTTGATGAACGGCCCCACCCTTCCGCCCGTATCGGAGTCGTCAAAATCATAATACCGCTGGATGATGGCATACGCGGGTTTGGATGTGGCACCCGCCCCTTCGTTTGGACCATGCGGCGCATCCGGGCTGCGGGCCGCACCGGCAGTGACCCTGGAAGGCAGGCCCCTCATCCGGTTGTCTGAAGCCGTCGGCACCTGAACAGTCGGCACTCCCCGGTCAAATCCTGGCTCAGTCGCGGAAGTATAAGAAGAGAAGTTATGCGCCATGTATTCATTATCTTTGTTCCAGTTGCGGTGGGGGATCCAGCTCTCACTGGTTACCACGCTCTTGGCGGCGATCAGCCTGGCGTCCCCATAGGCGGGCTGAAGGGTGCGCACCACGTCAGAGCCATAATGCCACGGACGGTCCCAGCTTGCTCCGTGGTCCAATGTCGGGGAGCTGCCATTGGGCGGACCATAGCCGGTTCGCAGGTCCGGATCAGTGCGCATGGCGGTCACATCCTGCAACTGCACATCTCTGTATGTATTGGCATCTTTCGTGTAGATGAGAGCGCGGGAACCTGGCAGGCGCTGCTTGTCGTTACCCGTAGCAATTGAGTTAATGGCTTGCGTGTTACTGTTAATCGAAAAACCGTCCCAGTTATAAAAACGTCCGCGGACAGAAGCAAAGCCTTCCCGAAGTTGGGGATCATCCAGATTGCCCAGACCGCGGTTCAGCACCCCGTCACGGCTGAAGCTCCACCACCGCGGGGCCTGCACCGCCGGGTGGTTATAGTTGGCCCCGCTGGAATTTACATAAAATACTTTGTAAGAAGGTGCCACGACGAGATCCGGCGAAGGCGCAGTACCTTGCGGCAAGCGGATTTCAATCTCCTGGACGGGAGTTTCAGTGGTTGTGGCCAGGACATGGCGGTCATAAATTCTCAGCTTGATAGGTGCCCGCGAGCTGAAGTTCAGCCCTGCATGATTTCTCACCCTGAAGAATGTGGAAACCAGATCCAGGTTGAACAAACCCCCATGAACGTTTCCTGAGCCGCCGGAATCAGAGTATCCCGCATCCTCAGGCATGTTCACACGGCCTGCCACCCGGCGCCCCAGCGCCACATTCCTGAAGCTGGCAAATCCGCCAATTTCCGGATGCGCATCCGTGGTGTAAAGCGGCTGGTTGCTGCGAATGGCGATGGGCGTGTTGGTCGAGAAAATAGCCTCGCCATTGACCAGGATGTTACTCATGTCCTGCCCAGTGATGACGACAGTAAATTCAGGATGGATTTCGGTGTAACCCACCGACGGACAGAAGAACTCCAGATGCAACATGGCCTGGATGTTCTTCTCATCTGGATCCAAAGGACGGCCGAAAGGCAGCGACCAGTTCCAGTTCGCCTGTTTATACCCCGGATGCCTTAAATAAAATTTCCCGGCGTTTTCAGGCGAGTCCGTGCCAACGGTGCCATACCTTCCTGGGTCAAGACTGTCCAAAGGAGGATAGTTCGAATAATATCTTTGTTTGATGGTGCCTTCGCCACCGGTGGATCTCCAGTTTTCAGCAGCTGCATTGGTGATAATTCTTTCCCCGAATCCTTCAGGCACATCGTGTTTGATAGAAAACTGCTGAATCACGGTTTCATCCACCATGAGCGCTGTCCGCCCGCCGCTAAAAACTTCCGGGAGAGCTGCCGCAGCAATCGAACCCGGCCAGGCAGGGATCTCATAATCATTCTCCCCGGGAGGGTCCTCACCTTCGACTGCCTTTTTCGGCTGCGGAATACGCCAGCTGTACATATCCGGCTGGCCGTCCGCCGTACAAATGAAATGCAGACCGATTTCGCTGAGGGAGATGAACCTGCCAAAACCCCTCACCGACGGGCCGTTCTGGCCTCCGATTCTCCAGCTTGGATGCTGCGAAGGGGTCACCTGACCGTGTCCCGGCAGGGCGCGGTCTGCAAATGGGTTGGCTGCACCCGCCTGGTCTCTCACAAAACCAGGGGTATAGGTTTTAAAGCCGGCCGTCAGGTTTTCCCGCTGCTGGTAAATGTTTTCCCAGCTTTGCGAATTATTGGGAATTTGTTGAGTCGGCCAGCTATTGCGGTTTTGAGGGACCAAAAAGCTGTCATAAAGGTTGGTGCTGCGGATATAGTCAAACATGGAGACCAGAAGCTGACGTGTATTGTCCGTCCCCAGCTGGCTGTTGCTGGCACCGCCACCAATCGGGCTGCCCAGCTTTTGTTTAAAGGAGTTTGCGGTTCCTGTACGGTCCGTCGCTGTTGGGAAGGGGTTTTCCAGGATCTTTTCCAGCATGTTCAGGAGTGCCAGGTTGCGGGGAAGAGAAATGTCATGCGTGGCACCGTTGACGCTTGGTGGAAGACTGCGGGAATGCTCCCGCTGAAAAATATAGTTCTGCGTGCCCACCCGCGAACAAAACTCAATGAGCTTGTCGTATCCGGTGCGCCGGTTGTTGTCCCTCGGCAGAGGCCACATGGCGATTCTGGGAAGGCCGAAAAGATTGATTTCACTGGCACGGCTGTTGGCCGTCAAAAAGGCCGAGGCTCTTTCCAGGGTGGTCTTGTTATACAGGATCACCTGGGCGCTCACCTGCGCGTTGTTCAATACTCTGCGCGTGCTGTCATTCCCTTGGGAAAACAGCAGCTCGTCCACACTGGCATAAAGCCGCTCAGACATGGCTTCACGGATGGCGACCGCCTCTGCCAGGGCTGAATCCCCGGAAGCTTCTGCATAGTCATCCGACCCGAATGACCGCGTGCCACTGACGCTGCCGCCGGTGTGAATGCGCGGCATCAGGTCATAAATGCGCTCTTTGGTATCCAGCGCGCGTCGCAGATTGGCACCCGAAATCGGACCGTTGGGGCCGTAGGTCTCCAGGCTCCGGGTATCATTCTGAAGAGGGTTTGGATACAGAACACTGCTGATCGCCACCGTGGCCGGATGTCCTGGGAAACGCTGGTATTCACTGCGGGCCGGCGGATAGTCAGCCCAGCGGTGGTCACGCTCATGATAATAAATCGGCGTGCCCGCAAAGGTGGGCTCGGAGGCCGTGTTGATGTTCACCTTGCAGGTTTCATCATCCGTCCAGAAAGCCACCCGTCCCACAATCGGGTTATCCTCCGATGGCACGCCATAGCTGGCGCCTGCCGTGGAGGACGGACCGTCTCCCAGGCCTCCAGTCTGGTTGTTAAGCACCATGAATTCCAACTCCTGGTTCAGGTAGCCAACCGCTCCATCCTTCAGGACATACAGCCATTGCACCGGCATGGCCAGGCGCAGCTGGTCAATGTTGGCACCCGCCGTCGTCTGGCTCGGCTTGACAATCGGAGAGATCTCCTGGTTTGCCGCCACACCACCGATGGCATTGCCGTTCAAAGCCGTTGTCGGCTCATAGGAAAAGCCTTCCACCGGTGTTTCCTGGGCTGTCGGATCAATGTCCTGTCCCGCACGCGGATCAATGATGGGAAAGAAAATTTGCGCCTGGTCCAGATTGGTTTCGGCACCAGAGGCCACCCCTTTGATCACAGGCTCGTTCAGGTCCACATAGCGTGCAAGATTCGGCCCCTGGTTCCAGTCGGCCGGCGGCTCGGAATTCCTCACAAAATCACGCTCCTGGTTATTGGGCGAAGAGCCCGTGGCCCGGAAGATCATGTCACTGTCGGAAAACAGCTTGTAGCCAGCCAGAAAGTCACCGCTGGCCGCATATTTACGAATCGCCCCAGGCTGGGTGGCGTGGATCACCGGCGTGCCGGCCACCTCGCGGGCGGAACCCGCCCGGATCTGGGCGATCACCATGTTCACCGCCGTGTCAGCGAACCGGCGCGAAGACTGGGAGGCTGCATAAACATTCGTGGCCTTGTGCTCCGTGTCAGCGACACTGAGGAAGGCCAGAATGACGATCGTGGCCAGAGCGAGCATCGAAAGCACGATGATCAAAGCTAACCCCTGGTGACGGCGGGCGTCGGCAAGAAAGAGGCGGATGTGTTTCATGGCAGTGGGAGGTTCAAATTATTTCTTTTTTGCGATTAAATCGGAAAGCTGCACACTTTTCAAGTCATTCAGTATGTACTTCGTTATTACAGCCGTTTTTCAGCAATAAAAAGCTCCGGAAAGGGCCACCTCTCCGGAGCTTCAACTTTTATGGGGTCGTTTCAGGCTCTGGCACAGGTGCGGTATAAGGCGCCAGATAAACCTGGTTGGAGATTTTTGGGAAAGTGTTGCTGTTCACACCGGGCTCGGGCAGGCGGTCCGGGGCCAGATAATAGCCAACCCCTCTCAGCCCTTCACTCGTCAGCACAATGATTCCCTGGTATTTGGTCCGGCGGGCCGTCAGCTCATCGTTCTCATACCCTTCCAGTTTGAGATTGCCCCGGAACAGGCCGGTCTTGGCCGTCACGCTCAGGGTCGTCTCATACGGGTTGTCAAGGCTGCCGGGCTTGGGCACGATGACCTTGTTGCCCACGACGATGTCAATGGCATCCGTGCTGAAAATGTAAGGCTCACTGTCGGTGTAGCGGGTCGGCAGGTTCGATGAACCGCCGATATGGCCGATCGAATCCGTGGTGAACGCTATCATCGCATTGTCCTTGTTGTTCACATCGTTGGGCAGGCCCAGGATGAGAGGGTACTTCGGATCAATTTCAGGATCCGGCCATTTCCGGGTCGGGTCTTCATAGGCGCCGCCTGTGACCGTCAGTGTGATGGGGCCAAAGCCGTCCGCATACACCGGAGCCTTGGCCGCAGGGTCTGCCGGGCGGAGCCAGGTCGGGGCTGTTGCGGGCACACTGTTGAGCGAGTTGTCAGCAAAGGAGGCATCATTGTTTTTGTTCAGCCTCATCTGCCCGACCACAGATCCGCGGGTCTCCGTCTTGTAAAGCACCTTGTAGATCATGATCTCGCCCAGGGGACCCACAAACTGCCCGCCAGTGAAGGCCTGGCCATCGGCCATCTTCACTGCCATGGTCAGTTTGCCGTCCGGCCTTACGGTGAAATAACCAAAGCTGTCACCCATCGGCCACAGGTTGGCGGGACCATCCGGCGGCATCAGGGCAAAGGTGTGGTAGCCCACATAAGGAGTGGCAGGCACCAGCTTCGACCAGAGATTCCTCCAGGCGGTGAAGCTCACCGTCTTGCCGTCCGCCGTCAGGCTGGCTGAAGCCAGACGGTCCAGGATGGGGTTCATCACAAACGTCAGCGTCATTGGCGTCTGCACCGGCTTGCCCTTGCGCAGAACCGTCACTGTCGTCGAAGGCGGTGCCCCGGGGACGCCCTGGTTCGCAGGCTCCAAATCCAGGACGCCTTTGAACGGATAGGCCTTCAGCCCGATGGTCACCTTGCCGGTGTAGGTGCCTTTGGCCGTCGTTTTCAGGTCAAACCGGCCGCCCACATCGCCGTTGAGTTCATGACGTGGAATCCAGCCTGCAAACATGCCCACAGCCCCCGCAGGGATAGGCTGCACCACCAGCAGCGGATTGTTCGGAGCCGTCGTCGCCACAGGCTTGATCTTGTTGATGAGCGAGATGGTCACCGACTTCGTCACGGCCACAGTGGGCACCCCGCGGATCCAGCCCGTCTTCCTGTCAAGCTTCAGCCCGGGCGGCAGCCCCGTGGCACGATAGGTGACCGGGCTCCGGGAGCCGTCCACACCAAAGTCCGCAGGGATCTGGTATTCGAAAAAGGCACCAACCATCGCAGGCGGGAACGCGACCGGCAGCAGCAGAGGCGCTTCGGTGTAAACCCGCAATTCATGTGTGCCGCCTTCCACCGTGCGGCGGTCATCATCCCCGGGGCCGGTGACCCGCACAGAATAGATACCGCGGTCCTCTGGAACCACCTGGCTGATGGTCAGCTTGCTGGTTCCAAGCCCTGTGATCCGGCCTTCTTCCACAGAATCAAGCTGGATAGGAATGCCGTCTTTCAGCCATTCATAAAGGATCTCCACGCCTTTCGGCGCCTTGACCACCACACTCATCACCGCTTTTTCCTTGCCGTTCCCCTGCACGGTCACGACCGCTTCAGGATCATTGCTCACCACAGCCACCTGGGCGATGTCGCTGGTGATCCCGTCTTTGATTTTCTCGATGTCCTCATTGATGGCCACCGCAGAGTATTCACCCATCAGCGCTGGAGAGATATTGGTGATCGTCAGGGTCGAGCGGGTGGTGATTCCATTGACCACCTCCTCGCTCACCGACACATTGGAGACCATTCCGGCGGACTTGATGTCCCCCAGGCGCACATTGGCCCGGCCGCGCTTCCACTGGATGACACGTCCTTCCGGATCGCCGCCAACACGCACCACCAGTTGCAGGGTGGAGCCCACCAGCACCGTCTGTGAGGCCGGCTGGTCCAGGAACCTCGGCAGCCCACCGCCTTCCACCACCGTCACGGTGGCCGGCTCACTGGTCACATCTCCCACGACGTTAAAGACTCTGACACGCACACTGAAACCGGAATCGGCCAGCATCAGGTCGGGAATGACCAGCGTCCGGGTGTTGGAGACAATGCCAGGATCGTTGATGTCCACAAAACCGCCGCCTTCCACACCCCGGTTCCACTGCCACTGGTAGGTGACAGGAATCGTCGTCGCCACCGCGACAGAAACCGCCACCGTGGCGGACTCACCATCGTTCACCACCGTATCTTTCGGCTGGGACGTAATCGTGATCGGATTGTTCACATCCAGCGTGACAAAGCCGCTGGTGGTGGCTCCGGCCGCATTCGTGATGACCACATTGTAGAAGCTGGACTGGTCCGCCTCCACGATATCCGTGATGGTCAGCGTGTCCGTGTTTGCCCCGCTGTAACGCGGCAGGTCATTCAGCAGTGTCGTACCGCGCCGCCATTGGTAGGTCATTGTCAGGCCAGGAGGTGTTTCAGCCACGACTGTGAAGGTGGCTGTTGAGCCTGGATTCAAGGTCAGATTGGCTGGTGCCGTCGTGATGAGCGGCGGATCATTGACATCAATGAACACAATGTCGCTTTCCGTAGAGCCAAACCCGTCCCGGTTGGTCACCAGCACGCGGTATTCCCCCTGGTCCTCCTCGGTGATCGCAGCGAACACCAGCGAGCTTTCCGTCAGATCCGTATCCATCGCCGGCGGGCCGACATCCACAAAGCTGCCGCCAGACACCCGCTTCTGCCACTGGTAGCGGAACTGCGGACTGCCACCCACCACCACACGGAGGGTGTAGGCCTCGCCCGGATTCAGTGCTGCCGCCGGAGCCACAGGCTCCGTGACGATGAACACCGGAACCGTATTGCCCGTCACGCGTACCACACCTGAAGAAACAAAAGACGAAGTATCCCAAACATAGGCACCCGGCAGTTTCAGGTATTCACTGAGCAGGATGTCTGTGCCCGCAGTAAAGTTGATGGTCCCGTCGAAAATATCAAACGCCTGCTGCAGCAGCGGGGTGAAACCTTCGCCAAACGCCACCAGAAGCCGCCCGGTGGGTGTCACGGAGACTGAATTTGCAGCCAGCCTGGTCACGTTGTTCACGCCAAGGGTGAACTCGACCACCGAGTTTGGCCCCACGGTCAGTCCGCCGCTGAGGGTCATGATTTCAGTGCCCGTGGTCACATTCGGATCTCCAACCCGCAGCGTCGCCCGGGTTTCCAGAGCACTGCCCGTGCCATTGAGCAGAACAGGGCCGGTAATGGTTCCCATCCCGCCCAGCACCGCGCCTGCATTCACCGTCACCGCGCCTGTGCCGGTGCCGGAGCCCGTCTGGTTCATGACCAGCAGCGTCCCGTCATTCACCGTCACCCCGCCATGGAAGGTATTGGCCCCACGCAGCGTCACCACGCCATCCCCGGTTTTGACCAGGGACAGCACGTCAGCCGGAGTGATGGAGGATCCCGTGCCGCGCTCCTCGGAGATAAGCCCCGTAATGTTCACCCCATAATCCGACATGAGGTTGGAATCCAGAGCCAGAGCCTGCCGTTCACTGAATCCCACCTGGTTGTCCTGGAGTGTGATCGGTCCGGTAAAATTAACCGTTCCGCTGAGCAGAGACTCCGCCGCACCCAGGACCATGTTTCCTGCACCGAGCCGGCTGTTCAGGTCAATGACGCTGGTGATGGTCATCCCGCTCTCATTGGCGCGCAGGGCCAGATCACCGTCAGGCACATCGCTGAGCCACAGCACCGGGGAAATGTTCATCTCCGAAATCTTGCTGGCCAGGAAGAAAGCCTCACCCGCGTAGGTGCCATTGGCCACCCGCACCTGCATTCCATAGCGGAATTCGGCCAGTTCATCCATGTCAGCAGCACGCACCAAGTTCATCGTGCCGTCCGGCTGCACCCCTGCCCCATATTGGATGCGGTAAACACCGTTAAACTCTGGCCTCAGCTCATCCTTCACCAGGATCAGTGTTCCCTCATCCTCCACACTGTAGGTGCGGCCGTCAATCTCGGTGTCCACGGCCACAAAGGCGCCCGGTCCGCCAGCATTGGCCACAATGCCGTTATGGGAAGTGTCATAAGCCCCTGCTGTTGCGACCAGGCTGACACCTGTCGTCGCACGGTCCACGGTCAGGACTTCCGACCATTGCACCGGAGAGGTGTTGACGGTCTTCACCAGACTGCTCAGGAAGAACGCCCTGCCTGCAGAACTGCCCCCGCTCACATTCACCTGGAAACCATAGACAAACTCAGCCAGTTCATTCAGCTCGTCAATACGCACCAGGTTCATGGTGCCCTCAGGCTGGGAGGCCGCATACACGATGCGATAAACACCGTTCCGCCCAGGGTTGGCAGCCTCATCCTTCACCAAAATCAGCTTGCCCGCATCCGCCTGGGTATGAGCCACCCCGTCAACCGTGGAGGAGACATTCACAAAGGCGCCAGTGCCGTTGGCATTGTCCACAAGTCCGTTATGGTCCGTGTCAAAACGGCCGCCACCGAGCGTCATGCGCGTCCCGTTGGTGGCGATGGGCACGGTGATTGCATCTGGATTTGCAGGCCGCAGATTGCCGCTCCTGTCACCCAGGTCCACCCGGTTCCCGCCCAGGGCCGTCGCACTGCCAAGCAGCAAACTGCCGGTCCGGATGGTCACCGGAGACTCGTCACCGCTGTAAGCGGAGCCAAACTGGTTGTCAGAGCTGTTGATGAGCAGGGACCCTTCCGAAATAAGACGGAAGCCTCCGCTGCCGGTCAGTGCCCCGTTCAGGGTCAGCAACGTGCCAGCCTCCGGTGCAAACAGCAGCGATCCCATCAGGTCAATGTTCCCTTCCAGGACTGTGTCGCCCGCCGCAGCCATTTTGGAGTAGCCCGCCGCCTCTGAAAAATGCACAAACTTCAGCGTGTCTTCCGTCTGGTCGTAGTAGCTCATGCCAGGCACGCCTTCGGTGATCACCAGCTGGGCATATTGCCCCACGTTGCCGGCAGATTGCACCGTCACCGGCGTGCCCCAGCCCGGAACTAAAGGAATTGCGGTGCCCTCCCCGTTGGCATTGGTGGCCCGCACATACTTGAGGTTGCCTCCGCCGAGGTCATAATAGGCAATCGCCGGCGTAATGACCGCCAGGGGAGACTTGTCTTTGATCAAGGTCAGGCTTGGATACTGCCCCACCGTCCCATTGGTATCCACCTTCTGCGGAACGCCCCACGCAGGATCATATTGCACGGCCGCCGTCCCGATGACACGCGGACTTCCGTCCGGAGTGCGCAGGTTGTTGGTCATGCCTGCAGTATTGGTTGCCCGGATATACTGAAGGTCACCCTCGCTGCTGTTATAATAGGCAATGGCCGGGAAGCCGTTGACCAGTTCCATCGAAAGATGGCTGCCCACATTGCCATTAGCATCCACCACCACCGGCCGGCTCCAGTCCGTGCCAAGAGCATTGCTGGACAGCACATATTTCAGGCTGTCGGAGGTGGGGTCAAAGTACGCAATGGCCGGGGTGCCGTTGATCGCACGGGGGTTGGACACGGTGATCGTGTCATTGTCCGGGTTCTTGACCACCAGGTCACCCCCGATGTTGGCCACGCGCATCACGCTGTTGCGTCCATTGTTACCGGGGGTCAGCACTGCCATGGAGTCTCCCCACACCGTTCCGCTGATATTGGCGGCACGGCTGTAACGCACATTGCCTCTGACCGAATCATGATAGGACACCGCAGGGAAAGCCGCCACAGCCGTCAGCGATGAATACTGCCCGCGGTCATTCACCTTGCGGGCGAAAGAGAGATCCGCACTTCCGCCCAGGTCCACACGCCCTGCGAAATGCTGGGTCGCGCCGCTCAAACGGCTGAACAGACCGCCTACGACCAGCATGCCGTCCGGCTGCTCCACCACATCCTTCACTTCATAGTCCGGATTTGGCACGAAGGTCACATCCAGCTCACCGTCCGCGTTCAAACGTGCCAGAGAGTTGATGGGGGTCTGGCCGACCTGCGTGAACACGCCATACAGCGCGATCTTTCCATTCACTTCCAGGCGCCTCATCCCGCGCACCTCAGCATTCACTTCAATGGCGTAGTCTTTGTCCACAACACCGGCCAGGTCCAGACGTGCCAGCCGGTTACGGGTCACCGTGGCGGTGCTGCCCGTACCGGTGAGGGTGGCAAAAGCCCCGCCCACATAGATGCTGTCTTCCGTCACCACGATCGCCCGGACGGTTCCGTTGGCATTCGGATTGAACGTATCCAGGGCACCCGTCGCAGAGATCCGGGCGAGACGGTTGCGCTCAGAACCGCGCACCGATGTGAAAGACCCGCCCATAAGGATGTCCCCGTCAGATTCCAGGGCGATGGCAAAAACCTCACCGTTCGCACTTGGGTTGGTCAAGGTCGTATCCGCAGTGCCGTCATTGTTCAGCCTGGCCAGCCGACCGCGTCCTGATCCACCGATGTTCGTAAAGGCACCGCCGACCAGGATCTTCCCTGCATGCTCCATGCCGGCGGGCACCACCACCAGGGTATTGACGACACCGTTCGCATTTGGGTTGTAGGAAGTCAGGGTACCGTCGCTGGTCAGACGGGCGATGTTGTTTCTCACAGTGTTGTTGACCCTCTCAAAGTTGCCGCCGATGACGATAGTGTTATCGCTCAAGACCACAATGTCACGCACCTCCCCGTCCACAGACGGGCTGAAGGACGGGTCCACCGTGCCGTTGGGCAGAAGCCGCGCCAGGCGGGTCCGGGTCACCCCGTCAAACTCGACGAAGGTACCCCCGATGATGATCTTGCCATCCGCCGGCTGCAGGGCCACGGCACTCACGGGATCCGCATCCGCAATCACCGGCACCCCCCAGACCACACCGCTGATGTCATTGGCACGGACATAGCAGAGCGTGCCATTGGTCGCATCATAGTAAGTCACCGCAGGATTGTTGTTGATGATGGCCAGTGACGGATACTGGCCCACATTGCCACGGTCTGCCAGGGTCACCGGCGGCAGCCAGGTGACACCGCGCGGATCGTTGGCCCGGACAAACTTCAAGTTTTGATCCACCGGATCATAATAGGCGATCGCAGGATTCCCGTTCACCAGGATCATGGAAGAATGCGTCCCGTCATTGCCTCCCGGACCGCCCACCTCTTTGCGCACCACCCAGTCCGTAGTGCGCGCATTGACATTGCCGATGACGATGTCCTTGTTGATGGATCCGCCTTCAAACGTCAGTTCGATTGCGGAAGTCGCCGAGGTGTTGGTATAGCTGGTGCCCAGTGTCACCCGCCCGTCGCCCAGGCCCAGGGCATCCGGCACATCTGCCACGACCAGACGGCCATCGGCAATGTCAATGCCGCCGGTATGCTGGTTCTGCCCGCTCAGGCGCAGGCTGCCCATGCCAAATTTGATCAGCTTGCCCACCCCGTAAAGAACACCTGAAAGCTCCCCTTCAATGTCGGCCGGACCATTGTCCACCCGGATCGCCTGGCTGAAGCTGCCCAGGTCAATGGAATTGACCATCGTCACCTTGTGGGTCGCGTCCACCGCGCCCAGCACAAGGCTGGAGCCGTCCGTCACAAAGCCGTCATTGCCAAAACGGATCCGCCGTGCCACCCCCTCAGCTCCAAAATCCACCAGCCGGTCTGCCCCATAGGCCGCAAAACCGCCGCTGCCCTTGAATTCGATCTGGCTCTCGCCCGTGCCCAGGAAACGGGTGAAGTCTTCAAAACCCAGTCCGACCACCCCGCCCTTCACCACCATGTGGCTGGAGTCCTCTTCCTCAGCATCCGCCTTGATGCCACCAGGAACGGCCATGGCAGAATCCAGACGCAGGACCCCCCCGTGGACAAACGTCTTACCCGAATACAAATTGCTGCCCGAGAGAATCGTCGTTCCCGTACCGGTCTGCACAAAGCTGGTGGTAGAGTAGAACGTATAGAGCTGCCCGGTCCCGCTGCTCTCAGCGGCCTTGGAAAGCATGATCTGGTTTTGGAACTTGCCGGTCACAAACGTGCCCTCAGGCAGTCCAAAACCCGTCACCTCCATGCCTTCATGGATGAGGTCGGTCAGGGTAAACGCTGCTTCTGGCATGACGATCAGCGCCTGCCCGGCCACCACGGTTCCGACAGCCGTGGGCGGCGTTCCGTTGGCCGAATAGAAGGACTGCAGCACATTGTCCACAATGTTGGCCCCGATGGTGAAGGGGGCCACCGGATTGTAATTATGCACCACAAAGTCCGTCCCCAGACCTGCGGCAGACTGGCTGGTGATGTTGCCGCCGCCCAGGATGCTCTTGGCTCCCCCCCGCGTGCTGCTGCCCACCAGGATCGCCCCGCTCACAAATGTCAGGGTGCTGCCTTCAGAGACTTCAATCGTGCTGTCCACCGCACTCGCATAACGCAGGGTGTTGATCTCACGGTTCTCTCCATAACTGGCGTCCCCCGGATTGCTGGAGCCGATGGTTCCAAAGAATGTGCGCTCCTGCTGGAAGAAATACGATCCGTTCGTGGAGCTCTCCTCGACCGGATTGTTCAAGGTGATGATCAGGTTGCTCGTGTCCAGAGCCGCAATCACCGTATCCGCAGGGATGCCCAGGCCGGAGACCCGCATGCCCAGCCGCAGTTCGTTGAAAGACACGATCTCCTGCGGGTTGACCACCAGCTGCGGGCTTCCCGCAGTAGCGGTCACGCCTGAAAACAGGCTCACCGCAAAGATGCCGCCCTCAGAGGCGTTCAGGAACCTGCCGGGCTCATTCACGCCCCAGTTGTTGGCATTCATCACCAGGTCATTGATCTGGTGCAGTTGCAGAAGGTCTGAAGCCTGGATCCCACCTGTGGTGAGGGAAACCACTGCAAAGTCATTCACACCAGGACGGAGCGCATTGGACGTATCCTCATACACAGCCCAGGGCAGAATCCTGGCCCGCTGCGTCGTCGCCGTGTTCAGGAAGATGCCCGCAGTACCGGCATTCGCCTCGGGGGACTCCACAAAAAGCACCGTCCCGCCGGATGCACGCTGGACCGTCGCCGTTTCTTCACCGCCCATCAGGATCAGGCTG
This sequence comes from Prosthecobacter sp. SYSU 5D2, assembly GCF_039655865.1. Taxonomy (NCBI): domain Bacteria; kingdom Pseudomonadati; phylum Verrucomicrobiota; class Verrucomicrobiia; order Verrucomicrobiales; family Verrucomicrobiaceae; genus Prosthecobacter; species Prosthecobacter sp. SYSU 5D2. The sequence goes on from NZ_JBBYXL010000005.1 coordinate 147,506, forward strand.
GTGGCGCGGGGCAGTGCCCCGAGGCTGAGATTGTTGGAATTGAAACCTTCGACACTGACAGCCCGTATCGTGGAGCTGCCCTCGTCCAGAAACATGGTGCCGCCAAAGTTCTGGGTTGCGTCTGCTTCCGGCAGCCCGCGCATTTCCAGGGTCCCGCCTCCCATGCGGACGCTTGCCAGCCCGTTCACCGCTAGGCCGGAGGCCGAGGTGGTCTGGGGCAGCGCATTCAGGTCCACCACCTGCACCCGCAGCTTGCCTTCCAGGACCGCAAGTTCATTCAGACTGGCAGATCCGCGCATCTCCAGGGTGCCTGATCCGGTCTTTTCAAGACGGTCAGCCGCCCCGATGGTTCCCGAAAGGGAAATGCCCCCGCTGAACACCGCCGTCGTCTTCTCATGGCCGATGTTGATGCGGGCAAAGTCACTGATCGTCATGCCGCGGTTCGTCGAGGTGTTCTCACCCGTGTATTGCAGCGTGCCGCCGTTAAAATTGAGGTTGGCATTGGCCACCGAGGACGCCCCCAGGCTCCCCGCCACCCCGCCATCCGTCAGCTTCAGCGCACGGATCACACCGTCCGCCAGGAAGGTGATGCCCGTGTAGGTGTTCTCCCCGCTCAGCACCAGCGTACCGCCGCCGAGCTTGTCCAGACCCAAAGTCGGGATCAGCTTGAAGGTGCTGTAAATCCCGTTGTTGAAGTGGTTGGTATTGATGCGGATGTCCGTGCCCGTGTCCGGGATGAAATCCACCACCGCCCCGGCAGGAATCCCAGGCCCCACCACTGGCATGCCCAGATAAATGTCTGCCGTGGTCATCACCCCGTCTGCATTGACAATCCCGTTGATCCGGTTCTGCGTGGTTGCACTCTGCTGGGTAGCGAAGATCAGGTAAACATCTGCACCTTTGGTAAACCGCAGTTGCGTACGCACGTCACCGCCAGTCGTTGCATTGCTCAGCCGGACACCGTCTCCTTCTGGAAGAATAGATTCCACGACGGTGCCGGCCGGAAGATGATTGGTCCCGGAGACTACGGTGACCGTCGCTCCAATGAGTTCTTGAGGATCGCCCTCGGGAAGGGCGGGTGAGCTGGAGGCAAAATCCATCGCACTCAAAATCCGCGCATCGCCGCTCGTCAACCGGCCGGAGCGGATGATTTCAGCACGGTTCGCGAGGTTCACCCCGATGACCAGATCCCCCAACTCGTTGTACTGGTGGACAAGGAAGCCTCCAATGTTCCCGGAATTCTCTGTCGTCAGAGTCCCCTGTCCCAGGATGCTGGAATCATTTTGTCCCACCGTCGGCGACACCAGGATCGCACCGCTCTGCAGGGTGTAGGCCTCGTCACGGCTCAGGTTCACCACCCCCGGCGCATTGCTGGCAAAGCGCAGAGAATAGGCTTCATTGCCCGTTGGATCAATGGGCGCAAACGTGCCGTCAAGCAGCACCGGTCTCACATCGGTGTTCCGGTCACGAGTCCAGGTATTGGAAGAATAATCCGAAAACGTCTGCACCCAGCCGTCTGGTGTGTTGCTCCCGTTCATTGCCCAGGTCAGCCCCTGGTTGCCATTGTCATTGCTGCCTCCATTCAGAGCCCCCGGAGCCACATTGCCTGTATCTGGTGTGTTATCAGGGGATGAAATCCGGGCGCTGAACAAATTGGCCACATTAATATCTAAATTCACATGAGCCACAATCGCACTGGCGCTGTTCACCGTATTGGTGGTTTGAATGTTATAGGTAAGCACCTCTGTTATCGGGTCCGTAGTTCGCACACTGGAGATATTCCCCGAAGTATTCAGTCTTGTGATCTGAATGATGAACCTGCCATTGCCCATGGCCCCAGGGAAGGTGTTCTGATTGGCTGTGAACAGAATCGAGGCTGGCGAAGTGCGCTTAGGCTGGTAGGTGGACACCGTATGCTGGTTGTCCGGCCCTGGGCTGCCGGCATCTAGAAGATCCAAAGGCGCACCATTCAGCGTGGCAGAAAGCTTGAAGGTCGTATTTCCCGCAGCCACCACGTAATAGGTCTGGCCCGTCACCAAAGGCGCAGGCAGGGTGCCGGTCGTGGTCAGCCGCACTGGCGTGCCATCCACCAGATAATGCACTGCCTGGACGGGATTGAATGGAACTGGCGTCGGGACGGCCAAGACGTCGGATTCCACATCCACAACAAAATTGCGGCTCACTGTCCCTGGAATGACATAGGTGGCCGGAGTCACCGCCTCACGGATGATGGCCCAGCCGCCCAAAATACCGCCTGGGGTGTTCAGGTTGTTGACGGTGGCGATGCGGGCCAGGTCAAAATAGAGGCTGGCGCCGATCTGCCGCGAGACGCTGTTAAGCCGGATGTTGCTGGTTCCGCCGTCATTCAAACGGAATATCCTGCTGGCCCCCGTGGCCACGGTCGTGCTGCTCACCACCTCTTCATGGCTGCCGCCCTGGAGGATGAGATCACCCCCGCGGCGTCCGCCACCCAGGACCAGGGCTGAGCTGTCCACCAGTTTCGAATTGTTGTTTAGCGTGTAGTCCAGAATCAATGTGCCCGCCTGCAGGGTGTAGTTGCGGCGGTTGTTATCCCCCTCATTACCGGTCGTATTTGGCTGGGTCGGCATGATGGATTCACCGCGCAGTCTGATGGTCCCCTCGCCGAGCTGTGTGAGCGCCCGGGTGCCGAGAAGGTTGCCGTCCATCACCAGCTCAGAGCCCGCAGCTATGGTCAGCACACTGTTGGCCTGGACGTTCCAGTTGCCCGCCCAGCGTGCATTTGTGGCCTCTGGAAGCGACAGTGCGCCGCCCTGGAAGGTAATTGTTTCCGGGGTCATGTAGTCCACATCCCGCAGGTCCAGGCGTCCCCCCACCAGATTGATCCCGTGTGAGGTATTGCCCACCGGCGCAGTCTGATAATAAATCGGCCCGATTGAGTTGGTTGTCAGATTTACGGGGGTGGGATCCTCCAGGCTGGTGGATACCTTGAACTCGGTGCCAGTGGCCTCGACGACATAATAGATCTCAGTGGCGGAAATCCCCCCAGGCAGGACAGTGGTAATGACCGTGTTTGAATTTTTGTTCCTCAGCGGCACCTGATAGCCAAACACCACCGCGGTACCATTGGCCAGGTTGCCTGTGAAAGTGTCTGTAGCCGCATTGGCCACCGTGGAGGCTTCCGTCTGGATATTCGGAACCATCCTCACATTCACCGGCGGGCCGGAGGGCAGGTCAAACAGGCTGATCGGGTCACCACCGCGGGTTTCGGCCACCCTGAAAGTCAGGGATTCAGAGTCTGATTCCACCACAAAATATTCCCGGTCTTCAATAATGCCGCCTGGCAGACGGGTCCCCACAAATCTCGGAAAGGAGACGGCCACTCCGTTCGGAAGGTTTCCCGTCAGCGTGCTCGTGGTGGTGTTCACCGTAGTGGGGATGGCCGTTGTGCCCAGGGTGTTATTGCTCAGAATGGCCAGGACACCCTCCTGGAGCGTTGTCTGCCCGCTGTAGTCGGAGGCCGCGCCCAGAGCCCAGACCCCTGGACCCATTTTCATCAGGGAAGTCGGCTCAGACACTGATTTGTCAGAAAGCTGCAGGCGGAACTCATTGTCGCCGAGGTTGACGCCGCTCAGGGTCAGCGTGCGCGCACCGTCCCCAGAAAAGCCGACCGGACTGCTCACCCTGCGGGTCTCATTCACCGCACCGCGGTTCGTCGTGATATCTTCACCGATGATCACCCGTGAAGCCTGGGTTGTCCCCAGGGCCACCAGGATGGCGGCCTCCGTCCCGGCGCCCATGGTGAATGAACGGTCCGTCGTCTGCAGCCCCGTAGGGGTGAAGGACAGCCCTCCACCATCAATCAAGATCTCACTGGCTGCCCCCGTCACCCCGCGGCCCAGCGATGAGGAAGTGCCGGTACGGGCGATCGAGTTCACATTCACCATGCCCTGCAGGATGCTCACCTTGCCGCTGAAACCGCTGCCCGCATTGGTCAGTGACAGTCTCCCCTCACCGGTTTTCACCAGCTCCAGCCGGCTGGTTCCCCCGTTGTTCAACACACCGTTGTAAATTTCATTCACTGCCAGATCCACCGTCAGGACCGAAGGACGGTCCATGGTTGCCGGAGTCCCGGCAGGGCGGCTGTAGAAGTTGCTGATGATGGAGTTGCCCTCACCTGCAATGCTCAGCAAGGTCTGGTTCGTACCCATCAGCCGCAATTGTGAAGTGTTCCCCAGGTTGATTTTGAAACCCTGCGTGCCCAGAGCCGAGTTTGTGCCGAGCGTCAGAATGCCGGTGGATGCTGCCGAACCCACCAGAATGGTCTCAGTGAAGTTGGGCTGTCCGTTGTAGGTATTGCTACCGTTCAATGTCAGCTGGCCGGCTTGCAGCCGGATCGGGCCGCTAAAGTCATTGTCGTGCGCGATCGTCATCCGGGCGCCTTCCATCAGCAGCCCGTTGATGAAGTTGTTGCCATTGATGGTAATCATCCCTTCGAATGTTCCTTCAGTCTTGATCCCGCCCCGGTAGCTGTTGGTGGAGCTCACCGTTCCCAGAACCAGCTTGTTAAATTCCCCGTTTGGCAGGTTCGGGCTGCCGCGTACCGCCAGTTCCAGCAGCCCCTGGGCGTCAATGGCGTTGGTGATGTTCACATCCAGCACAACGTTGGCCGTTGTCGCCGTTCCCGCCGCATTCAAGGTATAATAGGGGTTGGGGTTAACATGCCCCACCTCCAGCCGGCCGCCTGACTCGCCCACAGAGATTCCTCGGTTGCCATCCGTGAAACTGAATTTGAAGTCAGATTCACGGAGATTCAGGTCCCCCAGCACACCGGGAACCGCCTCGCGGCGGAATTGCAGCGTGCCGCCGTTCAGTTGCAGATGGTTGGACACAAAGGCGTCCGGAGCCGCGCCCAGGTTGTTATCCGTGCGCAGGCTGAGAATGCCGTTGTTGATGATGGTCGGCCCTGTGTAATCATTGATATGCGTGGTGGAAAGCAGGAGCGTTCCCGGACCCGACTTGGTCAGTCCCACGCTGCCGCCTAGAAACTCCACCCTGTTGGCACCCGCTCCGGAGCTCACCGCCACCGTGGGGGCATTGGACAGCGTGATGGTCGTGCCGCCGGACGCCGACCGGTTGATGGCCGTAATCACGGTTCCCGACGGAAGATTGGTGTGCCTAACCTCCATCCCGACCATCAGCATGACATACAGGTTGGCAGGCACCGTCATGGTGTTGGAGCCGCTCGGCATCGTCACACCTGCCGCCGTCTGGGTATGGATAAAGTCCCGGATGGCCGAGTTCATCGTCAGCACACTCGCATTGTTGTTCGTCTTCGGTGTACCGACCGTCACAAACAGTTCTGCCGGTGTATTTTTGGGGGTCCCCACCGTCACATAACCGGATGTGCCGTTCCCGTTGATGGTGTTGTTGCCGTTGCTGGACAGAAGCCCGCCGGATTCAATGGAAAGAACGGCGTTGGCCGACAGTGTCACCGTGCGGTTGCCCGGAACATCCGTACCAGCCCGGATGTTAAAAGAGTTCACGGCGACCTTGCCGGTCACCGATGTGGTGGCGGTGCTGACCGCCCCCGCCTTTACATTGCGGGTGTAGGTCCAGTTCGTGGAAGGAGCCGTTGAGGAGAGTCCCGCAGGTGTGGCGGTCTCATAATCACTGGCTAAAAGCGGGGTCACACCGTTGAGGGTGTTGTATTTGACAAACTCATAGTCGGCATAGGCCCAGCCGCCAACGATGCCGTTTTTCATGGCCAGCCCGCCATCCACCAAAATGCGGCTGCGGGCATTCAAGCCCAGGGACTCGCTCGTCACCACGGTGTTCACGTCATTAAGCAACTGCCGGGCGGCAAAATCCACCGTCGTGCCGTAGGAACGCGTCAGGGAGGCCAGCGTCAGCGTGGAGCTGGCCGGCTGGCCTTGAGCCGAATCCGCTGAACGATACACCGTCAGCCGGGAGTTCCCCTGGTTCAAGGTCACCGCCCCCAGCCGCTCTGCGAAGACAAACCTTGATGCATCATTGATCAGCTCAATCTGCCCGCCATTCAGAGTGATGGACGTGGTATCCGGCACCCGGTCCGTATTGTTGGAGAACTCGTTGTTATCCAGGTAAAGAGCACCGCTGGTGGTCGCCGCACCGATCGCCCCCGGCCGGCTGACGAGCGTTATGTTCTGCACTCCCCCCGCCCCGCCACTGGCCAGCACCCCGCTGGAATGGCTGTCATAAAGAAATCTAAGGGCGGTACCTGCCGGAATATTCACATTTTTATCCAGTGTCACCACCCGCGTTTCTGGATCAACCGCCATGACTATCACCGGTTGAAGGGACTGGGGAATGGCGGTGGACTCCACGCGCATGCCTGCCAGGATATTGCTGCTCTCCGTTACGGTCACACGGGTATTGTTGCTCACCGCCGCCCCTGAGGTTTTGGTGATGGTGATGGTCCCGCCCAGGCGCAGATCCATGTAGGTGAGATGCATGTCACCGTTCATCGTCAGCACCCCGTCCTGTGCAAAGGACGGCTCCTGGTCTCCTGCGGAATACACCGCGCTCTGCACCCTGATGGCGCTGTTGGTGAAATTGAACCTTCCGACGGCATTGAGCCCGCCCCCGCCGATGGTGGCAAGGCCGTAAAAATTAAGATTTCTGGCCAAGCCAGCATCGCCGCCCACGGTGACACCAGCACCAAAATAGGTGGTGGCGTCAGTTCCATAAAGGTTGAGCGTACCATTCTGAACGGACAAGGATCCGCCAAGATTGGTGTTCGTCAGGTTCAGGTTTGCCTGCCCTGTTTTGATCAGGCTCCCGCCACCGGAAATGTTCAAGTTTTTCGGATTCGCTTCAGTTGCTGCCGCAAACGTCTTCCGGAAATTCCATATGCTGTTCACGCCCAGGGTTCCTGTGTCCATGATCAGCGTGCCGTTATTAATGATGTCACTGCGGAAGTTGGTCGTCTGCCGCATGTTCACCGTGCTGTTCGATCCGATCGTCATCCCGCCGGTAAAACTGATGTTGCCGCCGCTCAGGAAGAGTGTGCCTGCACCGTTCATGGTCAGGCCCAGCGCATTGTTACCAGGGTTAATGCCATCCGCATCCGCCTGGGCGGTCGCCCCGCCGGTATTGTCACGGATGAAGCCGGACACATAAGAATTCCCTGCCCCGGCAATGGTCAGCCGGGCCCCGGTACCGACGGACTCACCTTCACGGTTTTCGATGACCGCCAGGCTTCCCAGATCCACAATCCGGCCTACAGTTTCGTCCCCGCCCATCAGCTTGAAATAGTTGTTTCTTCCGCTGCCGGCAAAGCTGTCAAACATCACCGTCGCCGTGTCGCTGATCTGGTCCAGGTTATCCCGGCCCGCATTTAGCTGCAGGACGGCATGGCCGGAAGTGCCGCGGGAGGCATTGCCGATGGTGATGTTGCCGCCGGCCGCATTACCAGTTTCTGCATTCAACAGCACCTGCGGATTCGCATTGTTAACTCCCTTGTTCCACAAGTGCAGGTGGAAGTTGGAATTCGTATTGTCCCCTGTCAGTTCCAGGATGCCGTTACCATAGCTGGTCAGCTTGTTGCCGTTCCCGGTGATCGTGTTGCTCATGACAATCCGGTTGGTCGTGATCCGGACGTTAAGCCGGTCATTCAGGGTGATCGGCGCACTGATCGTGTCCAGGTTCCCCGTGAACTTGCTCAGGAAGGCACCGCCGCCGTTGCCGGCATTGTTAAAAATCAGACTGCCGCCTGAACCCTGGGCGATGGTGTAGCGGTTGGAAGTGTTCAAATCCCCCAAGATCATCCGGCCGACGGTGCGGTTGCCATCCAGAGTCAGCGTGCGGTTGCCGGTGATGTCATTGTTAAAACGGATGGATGAGCCGATGCCCCCTGGCGCCGCTGCGATTTCAACCGTCGGATTCGATGTGTAGCCTGAACCGCCATTGGTCAGAGTCAGGGTCGCAATCTTCCCGTCCGCCCCCACCGTCGCTGTCGCTGTAGCGCCGCTGCCGGCTCCTCCGCCGGTGAACCGCACGGTCGGCTGTGAGCCAGGGGTATAATTCGCCCCGGCGTTCGTCAGCGTCAGAGACGTCACCACCGTTCCCGTACGGGCGGCAGTCGCGGTCGCCTGCGCAATCGTCGTCTGGCTGTAGTTCACCATGCCCGTCTCCCAGGAAACATCCGCATTGGACCTGGATGAGGCGTCAATGCTGGTGGGCACCTGGCCCATCGCGGCGAAAGGCTGTCCTAGCAGGACAACGCTGACGCACGTCGCCAGTCTGACCGCCGCATGCACAGCGCTCACTCCGGGGTTGGGGGGGTTGGTATTCATAATTGGAAAAAGCTAAAGATGGAAGGTCTGACCTGCTTCCCGTTTTCAGGCGCAGGAGATGGGGGGAATGGCTGGAAAAACGTCAAGGCTGGTCGGTCACAAGCCCGGCATTGGCGATCAGTTGGGTAAAGCTCTTGATGGGGACCGTCGTGTTCGGATCATCGAAGTCGAATTCAGGCAGCGGTGCCGAGATCATTTTAATCATCACCCTCCTTAGGTTTTGATTAGTCTGCCTGCGGCCGTCACCATCGTTGGTGGGCAACTTGACGTCCAGTTCAGGAATGTTGACCTGCACAACATAGTTCAACAGCATCTTGAAACTGTCGCCATTGGGCTGCATCAGTTCCAGGCCCTGGTCGTCAAAATATCGGATCTGCGGCTGCCCCACCGTCATGCTGGCCCAGTTCATTGTCTGCAACTCCCCTACAATCTGGTCCACAATCCGGGTTTCAGCCTGTTCATTGGCCGTCTTGCGTGTCAGCTCCAGACCATGCGGCAGCAGACCCAGGATGGTCACCACCCCCAGCGCCATGATGCCCGTTGCAAGCACCACTTCCACAAGAGAAAAGCCGCAGCGGGAGGAATGCCGACGTAAATTGGAGAGGGAGATGTTCATGGTTTTGAAGTTCCGGCTGAGATTAAGACGATATTTTCAAGATTATGTTCAGAATAGCGTACCAGCGGATGTACCGTCAATTCAAATACATGGTAAATACCAAATCTCAGAAGGCATCTTTTGATATTTCGTCTCATTAAGAGTCAAGCCAAGTCCAAAACTTCGCCTTGGAGCCTGCTTTTTTGCAATACTGACAGAAACCTCCGGGTCAGAAAAAGAGAAGGGTTTGGAGCAAAAACGCAGCCATTCATTCCTCTCCCCCTTCATTCCCATTCGCGAATCCTGATCTTCCTGTCTTTTTTTCCTCTTGCCCATGGTATGCAGGCTGCTAGAAAGGCAAAATGCAGATGCTAACACGCCAGTTTTTTATTCTAGGATCGCTCGGGATGCTTCTTGCAGGCGTCACCGGATGTAACAAAAGCGGCGGGGACACCATCCTGATCGGTGAATTCGCCTCCCTGACCGGCAAGGAAGCCACCTTCGGCACCTCTTCCCACGAAGGCACCCTGCTCGCCATCAAGGAAATCAACACCGCAGGCGGTGTGCTGGGCAAACAGCTTGAGCTGAGGACCGAGGACGACCAGTCCAAAGCGGGCGAGCCTGCCAACGTGGTGAACAAGCTCATCTCCAAGGACGGTGTCGTCGCCATCCTGGGCGAGGTCGCCTCCAGCCGCTCCCTCGAAGCCGCGCCCATCTGCCAGGAAAACGGTATTCCGATGATCACCCCGGCCTCCACAAATCCGAAGGTCACGGAAACGGGCGACTACATCTTCCGCGTCTGTTTCATTGACCCCTTTCAGGGCACCGTCATGGCCAACTTCGCGGCCAATACGCTGAAGGCCAAAAAAGTCGCCGTCTTCACGGATGTGAAAAGCGATTACAGCAAAGGCCTGGCCAAATTCTTCAAAGAAGGCTTCGTCAAAACCGGCGGCCAGATCGTCTCGGAACTCGACTTTAACGGCGGCGACAAAGACTTCAAAGGTCAGCTCACCGCCATCAAGTCCTCCGCCCCGGATGCCGTCTTCATCCCCGGTTACTACACCGATGTCGCCCTCATCTGCATCCAGGCCAAACAGCTCGGCCTGAATGTCCCCCTCATCGGTGGCGACGGCTGGGAAAGCGAAAAACTCGTCGAGCTGGGTGGTGACGCCGTCGAAGGCCATTACTTCTCCACCCACTACGCCGCCGATGCCGCTTCCCCCAAGGTGACCGCCTTTGTCGAAGCCTATAAAAAGGAATTCAATGGCAAGGTGCCAGACTGCATGGCCGCCCTCGGTTATGACTCCGTCTATTTCCTGGTGGATGCGATTAAGCGCGCCGAAACCACCGAGCCAGCGAAGCTCCGCGATGCCCTGGCCGCGACGAAGGAATTCGAAGCCGTCACCGGCAAGGTCACCATCGATGAAAACCGGGATGCCGTGAAATCCGCCGTCATTTTGCAGGTCAAAGACGGCAAGTTCAAGTTTGTGGAAACCGTCAATCCCTGAGCATTGGGACAACATTGAGTTTTTGAGAGTCCTGGACCCCACCATTTGGATTGAATTAACTGAGTGAAACGCGTCATTAATTCCGTCTTTCTGACCGTCGCTTAACCCTCAACTCGCTCCCCGCTCTGGACTGGTTTCTTCAGCAACTCATCAACGGCCTCGCCCTCGGTTCCATCTATGCGCTCATCGCGCTGGGATACACCATGGTGTATGGCGTGCTCCGCTTCATCAACTTCGCCCATAGCGATGTGCTGATGCTCGGTGCCTTCTCCGCCTACTTCCTGGCCCCGGCGGTGGAAAAGGTGGTTCCCCTGCCCTCCGTGACCGGGGCGCTGATCATCGTGCTGCTCTCCGCCATGATCTGTGCCTGCATCGGCATGCTCATCGAGTTCCTGGCCTACCGCCCGCTGCGCAACCGGCCCAAACTGACCGTCCTCATCACGGCCATCGGTGTCTCGCTTTTCATCGAGTTCACCTGCCAGCATCCCCAGGTCCTCGGTGCGGATACCAAACCCTTCCCCCGCCTGCTGGCTGAAAACGACCTCCACATTGGCGGCCTCGTCATCGGCAGCAATGATCTCGTCATCGTCGGCACCACCATCCTGCTGCTCTTCGGCCTCTGGTTCATCGTCCAGCACACGAAGACCGGCACCGCCATGCGCGCCGTCTCTTTTAATCAGCAGGCCGCCGCCCTGATGGGCATCAACATCAACCGCATCATCGCTTTCACCTTCGGCCTGGGTTCCGCGCTCGCCGCCGTGGCAGGCATCCTTTATGCCATGAAGGCCCCTGGCATTGATCCCCTTATGGGCGTGCAGCCCGGCCTCCGCGCCTTCGTGGCAGCGGTGCTCGGCGGCATTGGAAATCTCCCCGGCGCAGCCCTCGGCGGTCTCCTGCTCGGCCTTTTGGAGACCTATGCCGGTGGCACCCAGGGCCTGTCCAATTACCGGGACGGCATCGCGTTCGCCATCCTCATCCTCATCCTCCTGTTCAAACCCGCCGGCCTGCTCGGCAAAGCCACGGTTGAAAAAGTATGATCCCCATGAACGGCGCCAAACGCTGGCTCATCGCTGGCATCATCCTCGCAGTGGTCGTCTCCCAGTTCAGCGGCTCGTTTAACAAGTATGACCTTGGCATCGCCATTGATATCGGCATCAACATCATCCTGGCTGTCAGCCTGAACCTCATCAATGGCCACACCGGCCAGTTCAGCCTTGGGCACGCCGGTTTCATGGCCGTCGGCGGCTACTCAGCCGCCAAGTTCACCCTGGTCTGCACCAGCATGGTGCCGGAGCCGCTCCAGCCGCTACTCTTCCTGGCCGCCCTCATCCTGGGCGGGCTGCTGGCCGCCATCGCCGGGCTCATCGTCGGCGTGCCATCCCTGCGCCTGCGCGGGGATTACCTGGCCATCGTCACCCTGGGTTTTGGAGAAATCATTCGCGTCATCGTCCAGAACATGGAGTCCGTGGGCGCTGCCAGCGGGCTCAAAGGCATCCCCAAAGATACCACTCTGGGCTGGACCTTCGCCCTTGCCGCCATCACCATTTACGTTGTCGCCTCCCTGGTCAATTCCACCTACGGGCGTGGGTTCATCGCCGTCAGTGATGATGAAGTCGCCGCGAGTTCCATGGGAATCAATCCTGTGCGCTACAAGGTCACCGCCTTTGTCATCGGAGCCTTCTTTGCCGGCATCGCCGGGGGCCTCTATGCCCATCACAAGACCTTCCTGTCCCCAACGGGGTTCGACTTTTTCAAGTCCATTGACATCGTCGTCATGGTCATCCTCGGCGGCATGGGCCGCACGGCAGGCGTCATCCTCGCCGCCATCCTGCTGACGATTCTGCCCGAGTTTCTCCGCAGCTTTGCCGAGTACCGGATGATCATCTATTCCCTGCTCATCATCGGCCTGATGATCGCCCGTCCACAGGGGCTCTTCACTTTTGGAAAACGGAAAGGAGCCGCCGCATGAGCGAGGTCCTTTTAAACATGGATCACGCCACCATCCGCTTCGGCGGGCTGACGGCCGTCTCCGAGCTGAATCTCAAGATTGGCCCCAACGAGCTCGTCGGCCTCATCGGCCCCAACGGCGCAGGCAAGACCACCGCTTTTAACCTCATCAGCGGCGTTTACAAACCCACCTCCGGCGACATCACCTTCAATGGCGTCTGCATCTGCGGAAAGAAGCCCCATCAGCTCACCAAGCTGGGCATCGCCCGCACCTTTCAGAACATCCGCCTGTTCCCATCCCTGAGCGTTTTCGACAACGTCCGCGCCGCCACCCAGCTCCATCGCAGCCATGGCATCCTCAATGCCCTGTGGCGTGGCAAGGGCTTCAATGAGAGTGAGAAGGAAGTCGAAAAGGAAGTGCTGGAGCTGCTGGACATCTTTAATCTGGCGCGCCTACGCGATGAAGAGGCCAAGTCCCTCCCGTATGGAAACCAGCGCCGGCTGGAGATCGTCCGTGCCCTGGCCACCCGGCCCAAGCTGCTGCTGCTGGATGAGCCCGCCGCCGGCATGAATCCGACGGAAAAGGAGGAGCTGATGAAGCTCATCCAGTTCATCAAGGACAAGTTTCAAATCGCCATCTTGCTCGTCGAGCATGACATGAAAGTCGTCATGGGCATCTGCCAGAAGATCGCCGTGCTGGAATACGGCAAAAAGATTGCCGAAGGCACCCCGGCGGAAATTCAAAAAGACCCCAAAGTGATTGCCGCCTACCTGGGAACCGAAGACGAGGAGGTCACCGACAATGCTTGAGATCCGCAACCTCGAAGTGGCCTACGGCTCCATCAAGGCCATCCACGGTATCTCCCTAAACGTGCCGGAGAAATCCATCGTCACCCTCATCGGCGGCAATGGCGCGGGAAAAAGCACCACCCTGCGCACCATCTCCGGTCTGGTCAAAGCCCGCGCCGGACAGGTTATCTACGACGGCCAGGACATCACCAACAAACCGCCGCACGAGATCGTCAGCCGCCACCTCTGCCATGTGCCGGAGGGCCGCATGGTCTTCGCCAACCTGACCGTTCTCGAAAACCTCAAAATGGGCGCCTTCCTACGCAAGGACAAAGCAGGCATCGCCGAGGACATCGAATACGCCTTCCATTCGTTCCCTCGTTTAAAAGAGCGCATCAGCCAGCTCTCCGGCACCCTTTCCGGCGGTGAGCAGCAGATGCTCGCCATCGCCCGCGCCCTCATGAGCCGGCCACGCTGCCTCATGCTGGACGAGCCCTCTCTCGGCATCGCCCCCATCCTCGTCCGCGCCATTTTCAAACAGATTGTCACCATTAACCAGGAGCGCGGCATCACCATCCTCCTGGTGGAGCAGAACGCCAACCTGGCCCTCGGCATCTCCCACTACGGTTATGTGCTGGAGACGGGCAAGGTGCTGCTGGAGGACACGGCGAAAGCGCTGCGCCTGAATCCGCAGGTGCGGGAAGCTTATCTTGGGGATTGATCTGACTCTGCATCCTTGTCCTGTTCAAGACCTTCATAAGGTTGGTGACAGATCGGGAACAGAAACATGAAGGTCATGAAGAAGGTCTGGATGAAGATGAATGCCACTTGGACCATCTCCCCATATTCACCCCTTCCCTTCGCCTTCCTCATGCGTATCCTTCTCTCCCCCTGATTCCCGCCTTTGAAAACCACCCTCCGCGTCTTCTCCTACCTCCGCCGGTATCCGCTGCTGGCCGCCGCCCAGCTTTTCTGCGCCATCACCGGCACGCTCATGGTGGTGGTCTTCCCCGGCGTCACGCGTGAAGTGCTGGATGTGGTGGTGCCTAATGCGCAGTGGGAGCGCCTCACCCCGCTCATCCTCCTGGCCCTCGGCGCTTACTTTGCCCAGCATCTGTTCAACAGCCTGCGCATCATGCTCAACAACACCTTTGAGCAAAAGGTCATCTATGACCTCCGCAGCGACCTTTACCAGCGCCTACAAACCCTGCCCCTGCGCTGGTTCGACAACCGCCCGACCGGCGACATCATGACCACGGTGGGAGAGGACATTCCCAATGTGGAGCGGGTGCTCATTGACGGCATCGAGCAGGGCCTCGTCGCCGTCATCCAGATCGCCGTCGTCGGGGCCTTCATGTTCCAGGCGGATGTCACGCTTACCCTGTGGGCGCTGGTGCCTATTCCATTCCTCGCGGCCGGGGCCATGGCGTACACCCGCAGCTCCAAGGACCGACACCGTGCCGTCCGCCGGGCCAGCAGCGGCATGAACAGCCTTCTCCACGACAACGTCGCCGGCATGCGCCAGATCAAAGCCTATGCCATGGAAAAGGAGGAGCACTCCCGTTTCAACACCGCCAGCGGCACCCTCAAAGCCGCCTCCCTGCATGTCATGCGCATCTGGGCCATCTACCGCCCTGGCATGCACTTCCTGACCAGCGTCGGCATGGTCCTGGTCCTCTGGATGGGGGCACGCGGGCTGATGGAAGGCCGCATTGAAAAAGGTGACCTGGCCGCCTTTCTTCTGCTGCTCAAATTCTTCTACGACCCCATTGAGCAGCTCCACCAGCTCAACCAGATCATCCAGGGTGGCCGGGCGGCCGGAGAGCGTGTCTTTGAAATCCTGGATGCCGAGCCGGAGAGCGATACCACCGAAGGCATCACGCTGCCGGAGATCAAAGGCCACGTCGTTTATGACAACGTCGGCTTCAGCTATGGCGGCAAGATCCCCACTGTCCACGGCATCCGCCTGGAGGCCAAGCCGGGCCAGACCATCGCCCTCGTCGGCCCCACCGGCGCGGGCAAGTCCACCCTCATCAACCTGCTGACCCGTTTTTATGAATACGATGAAGGCGTCATCACCATTGATGGCGTACCCGTTCATGAATTGAACAAAAGCTGGCTCCGCAGCAGCATCGGCTACGTCACCCAGGAGAGCTTTCTCTTTAATGGCACTGTCCGGGAGAATTTGGTCATTGGCCGCCGCAATGCCACTGACGAGGAACTTTGGCAGGTCCTGAAAAGTGCCAATGCAGAGAGCTTCGTTAGCCGCCTAGAGAACAGACTGGATACGCGTGTAGGCGAACGTGGAGTCAAGCTCAGCGTCGGCGAAAAGCAGCGCATTTCAATAGCACGCGCCCTCCTCAGAAATCCTCCTATTTTATTGCTAGATGAAGCAACAGCCAGCGTTGATACTGGCACAGAACAACAAATTCAGACCGCTCTGGACCGCCTGATGGAACAAAGAACGAGTTTCGTCATCGCACACCGCCTTAGCACTGTCCGTCATGCAGATCGCATTTACGTCCTCGATCAGGGCCAGATTCGGGAGCGAGGAACGCATGAAGAACTGCTAATCCAAAACGGGCTTTATGCAAAACTGTGCCGATCATCACTTATTCGAGAGTAAATTGTAATCTGGTTTTGGATAAGAAATTTGCTTTTCAACAAAACAGTAACCCACAAAATTAGACTTTTTGCATGATAATGGCTACATTGTAGGACAGTCAAACATCATGGGAATACTTGTACTCAGTTTCGTTGCCTTTGCCGTCATTGTGGCATTGGTTATCAATATTCGAAGGCCGCGCAAAGGACGCGGCTGGAAGGATGATTGAAATCTCATTCCCACCCTGGCGAGGCCAAGTGCGGCTGTGGCTCGACGGACCCGTGTCAGACAGTCCGAAGCCGGCTCTCAAAATCCATGTTGGATACCTGTGGCTGACAGGTTGCCATGTGGAGAGGATTCGCCAGATTGAGGGTGTGAACCCTGTGACTCCAGCCCATACGGATACCCTCCGCACCCTGCTTTCCCCTGACCGCGTCCTGACCGAGGCTGAAGATATCCTGCCGTACAGCTTTGATGGAACCGCTGCACTGAAAGTACGCCCAGGAGCCGTCGTCTTCCCGCTCACCTCGGAGGAAGTGGCCGCCTGTGTCCGCCTGGCCAGGGATGCCGGCATCGCCGTCGTCACCCGTGGCTCCGGCACCGGTCTCAGCGGCGGCAGCGTCCCCTCACCCGACTGCCTGGTCATCTGCCTGGCTCAGATGGACAAAATCCTGGAGGTGGATGAAAAAAACCTGACAATGCGTGCCCAGTGCGGTGTCATCACCAAAGAGATTGACGATACCGCCGCCAAGGTCGGCCTATTTTACCCGCCGGACCCTGGCAGCATGAAAATCAGCACCATCGGCGGCAATGTCGCCGAGAACAGCGGCGGCCTGCGCGGGCTGAAGTATGGCGTGACCCGTGATTACGTCATGGGCCTGCAGGTGGTGCTGCCAGACGGCACCCTGACCTGGCTGGGCAACAAATGCGTCAAAGACGTGGCCGGGTATTCCATGAAGGACCTCTTCATCGGCAGTGAAGGCACGCTGGGCATCATTACGGAAGTTTTGATCAAGCTCCTCCCACGCCCCCAGGCGCGCAAGACCATGCTGGCGCTCTATGACCGCATGGAGTCTGCTGCGGAGACCATCAGCGCCATCATTGCGGCCAAGATTATCCCTTGTACGCTGGAGTTCCTGGACCGCACCACGGTGCAGTGCGTGGAAGATTATGCCAAAATCGGCCTGCCTACCGACGTGGAAGCCCTGGTGCTCATGGAGACCGACGGCCATCCTGTTGTCGTCAATGAAGAAGCCGAACAAATGATGCAACTGGCCCGCCAGCATGGTGCCCGCGAAGTGCGCGCCGCAGCCGATGAAGCCGAAGGAGCGAAGCTCGCCTCCGCCCGCCGCAATGCCTTCTCCGCCCTGGCCCGCGTCATGCCCACCACCATCCTGGAGGACGTCACCGTGCCCCGGACCGAGCTGGCTCACATGGTCACCTTCATCCGGGAATGCGGCCTCCGTCATCAGCTGAAAGTCGGCACCTTCGGCCACCTTGGCGACGGCAACCTGCACCCCACCTTTCTCACCAACGAGCGTGACCACGAAGAAATGCACCGCGTTGAAATCGCCCTGGAGGAGATCGTGAATGAAACGCTCCGCCTGGGCGGCACCGTCACCGGTGAACACGGCGTCGGCCTGGCCAAAAAAGCCTTCGTCCGCCGCCAGCTTGGCGATGGCAGCTACGAGCTGATGCGTAGCATCAAGCGTGCGCTCGACCCCCAGTGCCTGCTGAATCCAGGGAAGATCTTCGATCTGTGAGCCGCATCGTCATCACCGCCGCCGAGACCGCTTGCGCCCTGGGGGATACCTTGGAAGCCAGCCTCGCCACCTGGCAGGCGGGCCGCAGCGGCCTGACGCTGGAGGATGGCCTGCTGGCCGGCCGCATCGCCGACCGCAGCGTGCTCAAAGGCCGCCGTTATGCCGCCGCCAGCAACCTCTCCGTCCACGTCGCCCGCCGTGCCATCGCCCAGGCCGGATGGACACCTGAGCAAACGCGCGACTGCTGGCTCTTCGCCGCCAGCAGCCGGGGCAATGCGGGCGAGCTGCTCGGCAGCCACCCCTGGCGCCGCCCCTCCCGCCGCTTCAGCGCCAGCAACACCCTGCATAGTGAGATCGCCGCCGCCATCAGCATCGAGCTCGGCATTCGCGGCCCCTGGCAGATGATCTCCAACGGCTGCTCCGCCGGTCTCGATGCCCTCGGTTTCGCCTGGATGGCTCTGAAGGCCGGCCTCACCCCGCGTGTCCTCGTCGTCGCTGTGGACCTGCCGCTTTACCCCGAGCTGCTGCGCGATTTCCGCGATACCCGCCTGCTCTCCAAAACAAACCTCAATGATCCCCTCTCCCCCGCCACCAGCGGCTTTCATCCCGGGGAGGCCTGCGTCGCCCTCACCCTGGAAACCGACGGCAACGGCCCCACCGTTGCCCAATACGCCGCCAATAGCGACGCCTACGATTCCCTCGTCATCCCGGAGGATGGCGCGCCCCTGGCCGCCCTGCTCGCCCAGTTTGAAAAACCCGACCTCATCTGCCCCCACGCCACTGGCACGCCCAATCACGCGCTGGCCGAGGTCAATGCTCTGCGCGCCACTTATGACCCGATCCCGCCGCTGCTTCTGCTGAAGCCCCTCACCGGCCACACCCTCGGTGCCAGCGGCCTCCTCGACATCGCCCTCCTCTCCGGCGCTCTCCGAAAAGGCCCCCTCCCCGCCAATTTCCCCTCCCTCACCTGCCCCGCCGGCCTCTCGTTGCAAATCCCACCTCAGCCGAAAAGCATCCTCAAAATTGCCTCAGGCATGGGCGGCCATAATGCCGCCATTTTGCTTCACGCTTAAAGTGCCGTGCGTTTCCGCACCCGGCATAATTCGTCATTCGTCATTCGCCATTCGCCATTCGCCATTCGCCATTCGCCATTCGCCCTCCCCAATTTCCATTGACGCTCCCCCCAGTCTGCATTCATCTCAACACGTGACTCAACCGCCCGACAAACTCCGCCAGCTCCTGGATGCCGCCGGGGTGGAGCGCTGCCTGGATGACATGGCCGCCGCCATTGACGCCCGTTGGAAAAACGAGGCCCGCATTGCCCTCGTCGGTGTTTATCGCCGGGGGGTGCCCTTTGCCCGTGCTCTCGCTGACCGTCTCCGTGCCCGGGGCCGCGAGGTGGATTTTGGCAAGATTGACATCACCCAATACCGCGATGACCTCCAGACGATGACCGTACTGCCCAAGCTGGAAGGATCGGAACTGAATTTTGACATCGAGGACGCCGTCGTCATCCTTTGCGATGAAGTCATCTACACCGCCCGCACCTCCCGCGCCGCCCTGGAGGAGCTGCTGGACTTCGGCCGGCCGCGCTGCGTCCAGTTTGCCGTGCTGGTGGACCGCGCCGGACGCGAGCTTCCCCTCCAGCCGGATTACGCCGGGATCCGCGTGGACCTTCCACCTGATGAGCGCGTCAGCGTGCGGTTCACTGACGGAGACGGCCGTGACGAAGTATTTGTTAGACCCTGGCCACAGAAAACCGCATGAGCATCACCCCACGCAAAGACCTCCTCGACATCGCCTCCCTCACGACTGAGGAAATCGAGTTCGTCCTGGCCAATGCCGTGCCCTTCAAGGACCTCTTCAAACGGAGCGTCAAAAAGGTCCCCACACTGAAGGGCCAGACCGTGCTCACCCTTTTTTACGAGCCCAGCACCCGCACCCGCTCCTCCTTCGAAGTCGCAGCCAACCGCCTCTCCGCCGACGTCACCCACTTTGACATCGAGTCCTCCAGCGTGGTCAAAGGCGAGTCCATCCTGGACACCGTGGAAACGCTGGAATCCATGCGCGTGGACTACATCGTGGTGCGACACAAGCAGGCCGGCATCCCCAACCTCATCGCCAAAAACACACGCGCCAGCGTCATCAATGCCGGCGATGGCTGGCATGCTCACCCCACCCAGGCCCTGCTGGATGCCTTCACACTTAAAGAGCAGATCAAGGACCTTCGTGGCGCCCGCGCCCTCATCGTCGGGGATCTCCAGCACAGCCGCGTGGCCCGCAGCACCAGCCTCATCTTCCGCCGCCTCGGCATGGACGTCGCCTACCTCGCCCCAGGTTCCATGATGCCGCGCGAGACCCCGCCGGAGGTAAAACTCTTTGGCAACTGGACCGATGCGCTCGATTGGAAACCGGACGTCATCTACCTCCTCCGTGTGCAGAGCGAGCGCATGGACGAGCCCTTCTTCCCCAGCGCCGCCGAGTATCACAAAAATTACGGCCTAACCGATGATCGCGTCAAAATCCTGCGCGACCGCGGCCTCTGGCTCATGCACCCCGGCCCCGTCAATCGCGGCGTCGAGATCACCGACCTCGGCATGAACTACGAAAAGAGCCTCATCAACCAGCAGGTGGAAAACGGCATCGCCGTCCGCATGAGCGTCCTCTACTGGCTGAAGCCGGGTGCTGAGGTTTAACATCAGCTGGATTCCGCACTGCGGCCTTAAGCTTCTTTTACTAGAACTATGGACCTCAGTCGGCCATGCAATATGCTTGGTTTTCAAGTAATTAACGTCTCCCCGTGGGTGAGAACACGGAATGTGAAATTAAATTTAATTTAGCACATCCAAGCGTCCGCACACTCCCGATGACACATCGAACTCAAGGTGTTCGCGCATTTCGTTCAAACAAAATTCGCGATTCCCGGGGTTTTTCAAAAAGCACGATTCTATGCCCGGCCCCCGCCTGGCGCAGAACAACTACATACAACCCAAGACCATGATCAAGAAAACACTCTGCACTCTCACCTGCTCACTGCTCGCCGTTGCAGCTTATGCAGGCACCACCCCCGTCTATTCAGGCAAGGCAACACAGCCCACTGTGGACCCAATCTCCCCTGTTTTGATCTCCTATGACAACGTCTCCCTCGGCTACCTCTACCGCTCCGCTGATTTCCTCGGCTCGGATGTGGACGGCCACGGTGCGGCGCTGAACCTGGAAGTCTCTCCAGTGGACCACCTCTACCTCACCCTTGGCGGTTCCTGGACATCCCTGGACATCCTGGGTCTGGATCTGGATTACTGGCATGGCAAGGCAGGCATCGGCGGTTACATCCCCCTGTCTGAAAACATCCACTTCGTCCTCGAAGGCGGCGCCAGCTACTACAACGTCAACCTGGGCAACTTTGATGTGGGCACGGATGACTGGGGCATCTATGCCATGCCGCATCTGCGCATGAAATTTGGCGCGTTTGAGACCCACATCGGCGGCACCTATGACAGCAATGAGCTGGCCATGTCCCGCTACACCGCCTTCGCCCGCCTGCTGTATGAAATCACGCCTTCCCTGGACGTTTACGCCAGCGTGAACCGCGGTTTCCGTCATAACTCGGACTTCAACACCGCCTGGGGCGTCCAGGCCGGTCTGCGCTTCAAGTTCTAATTCTGATCCAGGCCGGCAGCCTCTTCTCTGCCGGTCCGGCTGTTGATGGTCGATTCGCGTGCACAGTCTCCGGGCTGTGCACGCTCTTTTTTGTCCAGGTGCCAGACGCAAAACCGACGCGCATTGCGATCCTTCATGCACCCGTCGTTCTTATGAGAGCCATCTGGAAAGGAACCATCAGCTTTGGGCTTGTGTCCATCCCCGTCTCGTTATACCCCGCCATCCGCCGCGAAGACCTCAGCTTTCGCCTCTTGCGCGGCTCGGACCTCAGCCCGGTAAATTACAAACGCGTGGCTGAAAAGGACGGCAAGGAAGTTCCCTGGGACAAGATCGTCAAAGGTTATGAATACGAAAAGGGCAAGTTCGTCGTGCTCAAGGATGAGGATTTCGCCCGCGTGGATGTCGAGGCCACCCAGACCGTGGACATCATCAACTTCGTCTCCCTGCAGGAGGTCAATCCCCTGCTGTTCTACAAGCCTTATCATCTCGAAGTCGCCAAGGGCGGCGGCAAAGCCTACATTTTGTTACGCGATGCCCTGGAAAAGAGCGGCAAGATCGCCATCGCACGCGTGGTCATCAAGACCCGCCAGCACCTCGCCGCCATCAAGCCCCAGGCCAAAAACCTCATGCTGGAGCTGATGCACTTCCCCGACGAACTGCGCGACATGTCCGAGCTCAAAGCCCCCGAAGGTGCCGCCCCCGCCAAGGCTGAAATCAACATGGCCGGCAAGCTCATTGACAGCATGACCACCCCTTGGGATCCAGAGGCCTATAAAGACGAATATCGCGAAGCACTGGAAGACATGATCGAGGACAAGGTGGCTCATGGCGAAAGCAAACCGGTGAAAGCCGTGCGGACCAAACGCCCTTCCAACGTCATTGACCTGGTGGCCGTGCTGCAGGAAAGCCTGAAAAAATCCGGTGCCAAAACCTCCTCCGCCTCCGCCAAAACCAAATCTTCCACCAAGGCCGCCAAAAAAACCGCCCCGGCCAAAAAGGCCTCCTCCGCGAAAAAAACCAGTGCCGCCAAAAAGACCAAAAGCCGGAAGAAAGCGGCATAAGCCCAGGCCATGTCGCTGAAGGACTACCACAAGAAGCGCAACTTAAAGGTCACCGCTGAACCCGATGGCCGCAAGAAGACCGTACGCAGTCCCGGCACCCGCCGCTTTGTCATCCAGAAGCACGCTGCCTCCCGCCTGCACTATGACTTCCGCCTGGAGCTGGGCGGCACGCTAAAATCCTGGGCCGTGCCCAAAGGCATCCCCTTTGCCAAAGGCGAAAAACGTCTCGCCGTGGAGGTGGAAGACCACCCCGTTTCATACATTGATTTTGAAGGCCCCATTCCCAAAGGCCAGTATGGCGGCGGCACCGTCATGGTCTGGGATGCAGGCACCTATGAAACCCCGTCCAAAGCCCCACTGAAGGAGCTGGCCGGCGGAAAAATCCATGTCCATCTCAGCGGCAGCAAGCTGCAAGGGGAATGGTACCTCGTCCGCCTGCGCGATGAAAAACAGTGGCTCCTGATACGCGGTGGCGATGACATGAAACCCGTCACCAAAAAGCTGGACGATACCTCCGCCCTTTCCGGCCGGAACATGAAGCAGCTCGCCACGGCACCGCCTTGGAACAGCAACCGCCCCGCCTCCGCCACCCTGCCTGCTGCCAAAAAAACGGCGAAGACTGCGAAAACACCCAGAGCCAAAAAGGCCAAAAAAACCGCCGGCAAAACCCCCGTCTTCGTCGAACCCATGAAGGCCAAACTCGTTTCCTCTCCGCCCACGGATGACGGCTGGATCTATGAGATCAAGTTCGACGGCTTCCGATCCCTGGCCATCATCCATGGCAGCGGCGTACGCCTCATCTCCCGCACGGAAAAGGACATGACCGCCAAGTTCCCGGAGGTCACCGAAGCTCTGCAAAAACTCGATCTCCCTTCCTGCATCCTCGATGGCGAAATCGTCGCCCTGGATGACAAAGGCCGCTCCTCCTTTCAGATGCTTCAGGCCTATGAGCTCGGCCAGGAGCAGCCCCCTCTGTGCTTCTACGCCTTTGATCTGCTCACGCTGAAGGGCCGTGACCAAATGAAACTCCCCCTTTTGGAAAGGAAGGAGCGTCTGCAAGAGCTGCTGCCACCTTCCGATGTCATCCGTTATTCCGCCTCCCTGGAAGGCGATGGCGAAACCCTGCTCAAACAGGTGGCCAAACTCCGCCTCGAAGGCCTCATCGGCAAGCGAGCGGACTCCGCCTATGAATCCGGCCGCCGCAGCGGCCACTGGATCAAGCTCAAGCTCGTCGCCGAACAAGAAGTGGTGATCGGCGGTTATACCGCCCCAGGCGGCAGCCGCAAGCACTTCGGCGCCCTCATCGTCGGCGTCTATGCGGATGGCAAACTCCAGTCCGTGGGCAAGGTGGGCACCGGTTTTAATGCCAAGCTTTTGCGCGAACTCCACGACCGCTTTCAGCCCCTGGTGCAGACCCAGTGCCCCTTTGCCAACTTGCCTGCGGACAGCAGCGGCCGCTGGGGCCAGGGCATCACCCGTGCCGAAATGAAAAACTGCACCTGGCTCAAGCCCACGCTCGTCTGCCAGGTCAAGTTCGCCGAATGGACCCGCGACCTCCGCCTGCGCCAGCCGGTCTTCCTGGGCCTCCGCGAAGACAAAAAAGCCCGCCACGTCGTGCGCGAAACACCTGCTGACCCATGAAGAAAAAAACCCTGCTCGAAGTGGATGGCGTTGAGGTTCCGGTCAGCAGCCTGGACAAGGTCATGTATCCTAAAACCGGCTTCACCAAAGGCGATGTCATTCATTATTATATCCAGATCGCCGGGCACATGCTGCCCCATTTAAAGGACCGGGCCCTCAGCCTGAAACGGTATCCTGACGGCGTGGACGGTTTCTTCTTTTATGAAAAGCAATGCCCCGACCACGCCCCGGACTGGGTCAAGACCACCCGCGTGCCCAAGACCGATGGCAGCATCGATTACTGCGTCGCAGATGCCCTCCCCACCCTCGTCTGGCTGGCCCAGCTCGCCAACCTGGAGTTCCATAGTTTCCTGCATCGCGCCAAAGCTCCCAAGCGCCCCACCGTCCTCGCCTTCGACCTCGATCCCGGCCCGCCCGCCGATATCCTCACCTGCTGCAAAGTCGGCCTGATGCTCAAAGACCTCTTCGATGCCCTCGGCCTGCAGAGCTTCCCCAAAACCTCCGGCTCCAAGGGCATGCAGGTTTATGTGCCGCTGAACACGCCGGTCACCTATGACCGCACCAAGGCCTTTGCCCAGGCCGTCGCCCAGGCTCTTGAAGCCCAATGCCCCGATCTGGTGGTTTCCAAAATGCTGAAGAAACTCCGCGATGGCAAAGTGTTTGTGGACTGGAGCCAGAACGACGACCACAAAACCACCGTCAATGTCTATTCCCTCCGCGCCAAGGAAACGCCCACCGTCTCCACACCGGTGACGTGGGAGGAGGTCGCTTCGGCACTCAAAAGAAAGAAGCCTCTCTCGTTTGAGCCCAAGGAGGTCTTCAAGCGCCTGAAAAAGCATGGGGACCTTTTCGCCCCCGTGCTGACGCTTAAACAGAAGCTGCCTCCCATCCGCTCACTGGCCTGAGCAAGATTAGGCTCAACCCGTCACTTTTTCAGTCGCAGGCACGTTTGAGGGCACGGTTTCAGGAGCCGCACGGCCCCATAAAATAAACCACATGAGGAGTCCCAGCATGATGACCAGCGCGATGGCCAGCACCAGGCATCCGCCACGGTTGCGACCGCTCCTGAGCACAGGTTCGGATTCGGTTTCAGTGTATTTGTCCATGATGTTGTAGGATGCAGGGTTTCTTTGGGAAGACACACGTCAAACCACCGGAGGCCAGTTTGCCCCCGAGTTCCGCGATGCATCACGGTCATCGGGAACAAGTCCGGGCCTCATATGGCCCGGTGACGGCTGATGGCGAACGTGTTCATGACGGACAGGGTTCGCAACAAGCCACCCCTTTGGACCTCACCCACCCCGCAGATCCCGAATATCAGGCAGGAAGCAATCAGACATTTCCAGCCCCTATCCTGCCCAGTTCAGCTCAAGCCTGATGTCCCCACGCAAAAAGGCTGCCTGTGTAACAGACAGCCTTTGAGAGGGTTGGAAATCCGGACAACGAGCCTGGAAAACTTAGATCGTCGGGGGGGGCGCGCCTTCGGCGGCCTTAGGCAGCGTGAAGCGGAAGCGGATTTTGCCACGTTTGGCGGCTGCACGGGCCTTGCGCTTGGTGCGCTCTTTGGGATTCTCATGAGCGCGCAGGCGGCGCATTTCTTCGAGGATGCCTTCCATCTCGAGCTTGGTTTTAAGACGCTTGAGAGCGCGGTCAACAGGCTCACCTTTGCGGATTTGGACTTCGGGCATACGTGTTCAGAGAAATGGTTTTGAAAAGGGGTGGCGAGTCTATGGGCTGAGAGCCGTTCGTCAAATGGAAAAGATACACCCCGACGAGGTTTCCAGGGCCTGTGCAGGAAAATACACCCGGACCCAGAACCAAAACAGCACGCCTGTCGGCGCAAAACCACGCCTTTCTGGACTCTGTACCGAGGGTGTGCCAGATCCCTGGGGCCAGCAAACCTTAGGTCGGGGGGCTTCTTAGAAGCTCGACAGATCGCGGCCTCTGCGATAGGATTCCGTTGTTCAAGAAGTGATCCCATCTGCTGTCGCCATGAACACGCCGCTTCCCCCTTGGAGAATCAAACTGATACGAACGGTTCTTGGCCTGCCAGCCCTGGCGGTGGGCATCCTTCTGGCCTGGGCGGGTTATTTTCATCAGATGGAGGATCATGAAAAAGTGGCCTCCTGGGTGAAGACACCCTGCCGGATCCTGTCCTGGGGCGTGAATGTCAGCCAGAGCTCTTTTGGGCTCAAGGTGCAGCCGGTCATGAGTTTTGAATATGCCTATGGAGGCAAGACATATCGCTCATCCAACTATGATGAGGCCACGGACTGGCTGGTGGATCTCCGGGACTTCGAGGCGGAGGGGCATGCGGCACGACGTGGCCCTGCTTATTGTTATGTCAACCCTGACAAGCCTGCGGAGGCATCGTTTCGTGCGGCGCGTCTGTGGTTTCCGTTTTCATTGATCGGTGGCGGGGCCGCCCTGGCGCTGGCAGCCATGGTCTTCCTCATTCTCACTTATATTCCCCGTCGTATCCGCCCGTATGACAGGGACGGCATGCAAGGCCGTGTGGGCAGGCGTGTGCTGGGGGGCATGGCCCTGTTCCTGATTGGCCTGGGGGTCTATCAATTGTGGCAGTTCAACCTGGTGGACAAGGTGTATGCGCAGGTGGTGCGGTCACAGCTCATCCGGGTGCCTGCGCGGGTGGAGGGCACGGGCATCGTGGAGGAGCGCGGCAGCGGGCGGCACTACAACCGCAGGTATCAGAAGGCGCATCTGGTGTATTCCTATGAGCACGGCGGCCGCCGCTGGCACTCGGACCGCTGGTACTTCGATGCCCGCCGGCTGGATGTGGGCTCCAAAGAAACCACCCGCGCCATGCTGGCCAGGTATCCTGCCGGGTTGGAGATGGGCATCTGGATCCTGCCAGACAAGCCCTGGTATTCCACCCTGGATCCCGGTCTCCGATGGGACTTTTTGTGGCTGATTTTGCCCGTGGGTTTCATCAGCGGCGGCCTCTGGCTGCTGGGTGACATCCGGCGGAGACGGTGAGGGGGGGTGAGGATGAAATCCCGCTTTCATTTCAGCCTGCCGAGCCAGCAGTCCAGCCTGCGGCGCTCGTGCGTACCTTCGTCAAGGGTGAGGACATCCATCCCCGGCAGGTAGCAGATGTAAAACGGGGACCGTTTTCACCTCAATGTCAGTCTCTCGAGTACCGGAAGGGAAGGCCCATCCAGGTGGCGGCTTGGTGGGCGTAATGGGCGGGCCAGGTGGAAATGCCGATGGGGCCTATGCTCACATGCGTGCCATCATGCAGTTCGGCGACGACCATGCTCCGGGGCGGTGTACCGCCACAACTCCGGGTGGAAAAACCGCGCACCTGTTCAGCAGGCAGGCGCTTTCCTTGATAGCGGATCTCGCCTGGGATGCCGTTGGCGGGGTCGCCGCGATCAAACACGACCATCCAGCGTCCGCGCTTCATGGTCAGCCAGGGGATCCAGGCAAAAAAGCCCGCCACGAACAGCATCAGCACGCCGAACGCCTTTTCTCCGAGCGTGTTGGGTGTTTCGGGAAAGAAGATGGACCAGCTCAGATAACCCGCCGTCCCCACAATCCCGAGCGTGACAACCGAGGCGGTGAGCATGGATCCGCTGCTCTCCCGGATGTACAAGCACCGGCTGTCCGTGGCCACCTGGTACTCCCACTCGGATTTCCAGGTGAGGTGGCTCAAGTCGGGCGCGGGCGTGGTGGGAGTCGCGTCTGCCATTGTGGTCTCCCGCCGCGGCGGGCCTCCGTTGCATCACATTTGGTTATTCTGAATTCTGCACACCCGTGCAGAGACAGCATTCGATATGCCACGAAAGGGAAGGTTTTGGCAAGATTGAAGTGGGGAGGGACTCATGGTAGGGCCGCGCTGCGTTGCGGGGTCAAGGGGACCTCGACTGGTGCGGTGCCTCCAAGAAAACAAGTCGGACGAGGCGCAGCTCGTCCCTACCCAGGGGGCAATCACGTATCAAAATGAAGCTGACTATCCCCACCTGGAAGGGTATTGAAACCGCCAGAACATGCCACGCCATTACCATTATGTAGGCCCCTTGCAATTCATCCCGAAAGCGGATGACATGCCAGTGCGGTTTCGGGTGACTCAAGCCGCAGATGTTCAAAATTGGCAGACGGTGACTGCGCCGGAAAAAGAAATGGATGGCAGCTATGCAGCGACTTTCATCGTTGATTCGGACGGGCATCTCTGGATTGCGGACCGGCGCTCTGAGCATGTTGCCTGCGCGAGGGCGGCGGCGGTGCTTGCGGCCGGGGAGATGTTCTTTGAGATCAGCAAGAAGCAAGTATGCATCCTCCGCGTGACGAACCAGTCCACAGGCTACTGTCCTGAGCCCGCCTCATGGGAAGCTGTCGCTTGCGCGCTCAAGCACACAGACATCCCTCATCCAGCGGCCTATGAAGACCCTTTTGAATTCCGCTTCTGCATCCCCTGCCGGAACATCTGCCTGATTAAGGACGAGGACTTCACGTGTCCTCTTTGCGAGGCTCCCCTCCCTGAGATTTGGAATTTGGAAGAGGCTTGGGGCACCGTTGACCAACAGGGCTAGTCTGCTACGAATGCCATTGATTATCAGCACATTGTAGATACAAGAGTCTGCATAATTCCTGGCAGATTATCTTTTCAAGAAGCCCCGGCAGGCTGAGTTTGCAAGGCTGACTTATCCAGGTTTCAAAGCCAGGACCGCCGTCTCACGATGAAAAAGAATGCTGGATTTTGGGTGTACCGGGAGTTTGTTTCTGGATGAGCACGATGGCCTTCCCTGAGACGCTATTCTCGCTGCCTGTGGCTGAGCGGATTGCCCTGGCTGACCGGCTGTATGCCAGTGTGCCTGAAGACTGGCAGCGCTCAACCGATGAGGCGTGGCTGGCCGAGGCTGAACGCCGTTCTGCTGAGATGGAGGCGGATCCCAGTCTGGAGTTGTCCTATGAGGAGTTTATGGCCGGCATTCAACGTCCCAAGCGACTCCTATGAGGCTGAGTTTCCACGTCCGGGTGCAAGCTGAAGTGAATGAAGCCGTGGCGTGGTATGAGGAGCAGAAGGACCCACTATGGCCTTGGAGATGACTGCTGTTCCAGGGCCAGTGAGCGAGGATGCAATCCCGCTTTCATTTCAGCCTGCCGAGCCAGTAGTCCGGCCTGCGGCGCTCGTGCATGACCGCATAGATGGTGAGGATATCCTGTCCCGGCAGGTAGTAGATGCGGAAGGGGAAACGTTTCAGCCGGAATACCCGGACTCCGTCTCCCACAGGCTGATAGCGTTTGGGGTCGTTGCAAATGGCCTGGATGGCTGACTCCACTTCGGTGATGAAGCGCTCAGCGGCCTGAAGGCTGCGGTCTCGATACCATTCTGCCGCTTCCTGGTACTCCAGCAGGGCGGCCTCATTGAAGTCCCAATTCATGAGCCGCCGAGGACGGCCCTGCGCACTTGCTTCAGAGCTTCTGGACCGGACACGCGGACCGTTTCGCCGGAGCGATCCCTGGCGATGCGCCGGTGAACCTCCACAAGCTGCGCCTCTTCAATCGCGGCGTCACCAGGCACACTGGCCACTAGACGCTCCGCCGCTTCCAGGCGGTCTTCCAGAGGCCAGGTCATGGCTTCGGTCAGCAGGGAATCCATGGTGAGTGCGGAGGGCATGATAAAAGGCAGCGGTTGTAGGTGGCTGGGCTTGTCCAAATAAGATGCTCCAGGAGGGTGATTTTGCAACGGCTAGTCTTATTCTGGATGCAGACGGCCACGCATGATCCCCAGTACGTCTTTGGCCTCGTGGAGGTTCATTTCGCCGCGCTCGACTGCATCAATGCGGCCTCCCATCTCCGGCGCCAGACGTGCCTCCCAGGTGGCATCGCAGGAGCTGACAATCAGGTCATCCAGGAGGGTGGCCTGCTCGGACTCAGGCAACTGGAAAAAAGCTTGGCGGAGGGCGGCGGCGGACATGCTGGGAATTGTAACGACTCTGGAAGGAGGTGGCAAGTCTGGGGTTCACGCGGGCCGGGGTGTCTCGCCCTGACAGGGCTCTTTGAGTGTGGGTTGGGTTGCCTGGGTACCCCAGGGCGATGCCCTGGGCTTGGTTGTCTCGCCCCTTTGGGGCTGGGAGGACTGACGAGGATTCGCGCACAAGAAAGTTGTGTGAGGCGTCTCTGGAAGCCGTTGGTTGTCAGTAATTTAGCCGGATCTTTTTACATTTTGCCTGGCATCTTTTTTCTACTTTTTTCTTGGCATCTTTTTTCTTTTTCTCGGTGCTGATGGCGGGTGACGATGTGCGGATTGGAGTGCTCATGACACCGCCACTATAACAAACGCCCTTTTACCCAGGAAATACCGCTGGAACCCTTGATTTATCAGGCTTCATGTCGCCTGACTCCGTTTTCCTGGCTGACAATTTATTTCTTGTAACGAAAAATGGTGAGTCTATAAAATATTTAGATCTCACCATGAACAAAAAAATCTGATTATTATTTAACTACATGCGTGCCATTTTCATTTTGTCTTTGTTATTAAACTTGCATACTCTAGATGCAGCAGAATTAGAGGGTAAGTTTGTTTTATCAGTGAAGCCGTTTCATGACGACGCATACGATGCCATTGAATTCTTACCCGACGGCAATTGTATTCTGCACAACAAGGACACCGGAGTGGCAGGCTCATTCAAACTGTATTCGGAAGAACGATTGATGATTGAGCAACGCTCATTTGTGAATGAGGCTAAGATTTTCAAGATGCGTTTGACGGACAACTTATTAATATTAGATCAAGGCGATGATAAGCGGGAGCTAAGGTACATCAAGATACCTAAAGGCCCGCACCCTTCCTCGACAGATTTGGTGGGCACGACCAAATACTCAGTGACCTATAAAACACATCAATTGGAGAATGTGGCACACTTATCAGCTGACTTTACTTACTCCCTTAAAATGAGAGTTTTATGGCCAGAGAATCAAACATACTTAGAATTTACCGAAGAAGGAACTTGGAAGTGCTCGAACGGAATTGTCACGTATCGAGTCAATAAAACAAACTCTCCATGGTTAAACCATTATTATCGGGAATTATACCTAAAGGCAGGCCCTCAGGGCTTAACATTTTTAGACGCCATCAAAGAAGCGATAGCTGTAGCGCCTGCCGTTACAACTATGGAATTGCCAGCCGCGCCATCAGGTTACACATTAATCAAACCAAAAGAGTAATTTGGTCTATTTTTCAGGACACGCGCTTCCAAGAACAGCCCT
Source organism: Prosthecobacter sp. SYSU 5D2 (assembly GCF_039655865.1). Lineage (NCBI taxonomy): Bacteria > Pseudomonadati > Verrucomicrobiota > Verrucomicrobiia > Verrucomicrobiales > Verrucomicrobiaceae > Prosthecobacter > Prosthecobacter sp. SYSU 5D2. The sequence goes on from NZ_JBBYXL010000005.1 coordinate 178,623, forward strand.
GCGCACGTGGTTCAGGCTTCCGGGGCGTGCATGCGAGCGGTTCGACCCGCACTATCATCAGCAATACGCCGTTGAACTTCCTCAAGCTAGGCTTCGGAGGTGATGCGGGTCTTGAAATGGATTGGCCAGAATGAGTTGTTGCGATGACATGGACTGCTCCAGGACCTCGTAGAGCCAGTGCCACTGCCCTGCCGCGAGAGCGGCATTATGCAGGCGCAGCCATGCCGCAGAGCCTGAGGAACGAAGGATAATTCATGGAGGCTTCAAAGACGACGCGAGGGTTGGGCCAGCGCTTCACCAGCGTGGCGAAGTCGTGGGGTGAATGATGTTCGATGCGGCCTTTGCCGAGGTCGGTTCCAGCCGCATCAACGGCGTGCCAGACGCTGTATTTTTTGTGGTAGTCAATGCCGATGAAGGTGGCGACATCGGTGCTGATGGCGGGTGGCGATGTGTGGATTGGAGTGCTCATGACACCGCCAATATAACAAACGCCCTTTTACCCAGGAAATACCGCTGGAACCCTTGATTTATCAGGCTTCATGTCGCCTGACCCCGTTTTCCCAGTTTATTTCCATTTTCCCTGACAGTAGTTTTCATACGACCTAATCGCTTCGGGATGACCCTGATCCGCAGCTAACTTAACCCAGTTAGCTGCTAAATTTAGATCTTTGGCAACTCCTTCACCCTTCCCATAGCACCCGCCAAGATAATATTGGGCAGAAGCATTACCCTGTTCAGCGGCTTTGCGATACCAAAAAACCGCTTCAATATAATCAGGTTCACCCAATGTTCCGATATAACAATTTAGGCCCACAATAAATTGGGCAATTTGATCATTCTGTTTAGCCGCCTCCCGATACCAGCGAAGAGATTCTATAGGGTCCCGAGGAACACCCTCCCCCTTGTTGTAGCAATAGCCAAGTTTGTGTTGGGCAGTAATGTCTCCATTCTCCGCAGCTTTGCGAAACCAGGCGATAGCGTGCAGAATATTTTTTTCAACGCCCTCTCCATTTTGATAAGAAATGCCAACGTTAAATTGTGCAGTAGGATCCCCCTGTTCTGCTGCTTTTTGATACCATTTAAACGCCTCAAAGTCATTCTGCTCAACGCCCTCTCCATTTGCGTAACAACTTCCCAAATTAAATTGTGCAATCGCCTCGCCCGATTCAGCGGCTTTTCGATACCAGTTGATCGCTTGAATTGAATTTTTAGGTCCAATTAAGCCGTCGCGATAATAGGTTGCTAGGTTGTTCTGAGCAGCAGGATGCCCCTGCTCGGCCGCCTTTCGATACCACCAAAATGCCTCCGCTACATCCAATGAGACCCCCATGCCTTCATGATAGCATTCTCCTAAAAAATATTGCGCTTCAGCGAGGTTTTGGTCTGCTGCACGATGATACCACTTTACTGCTTCTGTTTCGTTTTGTACTACTCCATCGCCTGTTGCGAAACATAACCCTAAATTGAATTGCGCTGCCGCAATTCCTCTTTTGGCATCTTTTTCGTAGGCGCTATAAGATAGAGTATTCATACATTGACCCGCACCCACAGAAGGCGCTCATTGCCCATATATCATAGAGTCGCTAATGTAGTTTCCTTCTGCGAAAGAAATTATTTAAATCCTGGGTTGAACGTGGAAGTTAGCCCATTTCCTTCACTTGCTTTTTCTTTTAAATCCACCGCTAGCCGTTTTTGTGTTGAAATGTTTGTCATCATTTTTACGGCAGAAAGTCCGGACGGCTTCGATGGCTCGTTTTGCGAAGTCTAAGGCGATACCAATAGAAGGTGCACCTTGATTGAGTTGAACATCAGGGTAATCAAAATCTTTTCCGCTATAATGTTCGCTCAGCACATTAAACTGCTCCAGGTTTTTGTCTGATGTCAATGATGGCAAACCTTCTGTTATACAAGCTTCGTGCAGGCGAGCAAGATCATGGCCGTATCTTCCTCCGTGCTTCTTTCGGATATCTTCAATAGTCTTGCCTGCGGCTCGCAAGTAACCCTTCAACGATAATTCAATTGCCCGACAGGCATTCGCGTAGACAGCAGGGCGACAAACCCCTTTGTAATCTGGAATATACTTTAGTAGCTCTCGATGGTCGTCGGTGGCCTTGAACAGCAAAGCACAGTTATAAAAACATTCGGCACTGTTCAAAAAAGACAGAGACGTGTTTTTATCAAATACTGGTGGCTCAGAGTGCATCCCAAAGCAGAGAATAAGGTTACTGACAAGCCTCACAAGTCCCGCCGTTGCGCATGGCTTCGAGGGAACAAGCCTGGATCTGCTCTTCGGTGTAGGAGGCGGCTTTAGCCGTTGAATCCTGGCCGACGATGCCGCGCATTTCCTTTTTCACTTCGACATCGGCTTTTTCGATGTTGGAGGCGGAGCGGGTGCGGAGGTAGTAGGTGGTTTTGAGGCCTTTGCGCCAGGCACCGCGATACATGTGGGAGAGGGTGCGCATGTCGCTTTCGCCACAGAAGAGGTTCACAGATTGGGACTGGTCGATCCACTTCTGGCGGCGGGCAGCGGAATCAATGAGCCAGCTCCAGTCAATGCTGAAGGCGGTGGCGTAGCGGCGCTTGAGGTCCACGGGGATCTCTTCAATGCCTTCGATCTCGCCGTCCATGTACTTCAGCTTGTTCTGGATGTCGGGGGTCCAGAGGCCGCGTTTTTTGAGGTCGCGGATGAGGTAGGGGTTCAGGAGCATGAAGTCGCCGGAGAGGTTGGACTTCACGAGCATGTTGCTCATGAGGGGCTCGATGCAGGGGCTGGAGCCCATGATGTTGGAAATCGTGGCCGTGGGGGCGATGGCGAGGACGTTGCTGTTACGCATGCCGTGCTTGGCGATCTTGGCGCGCAGGGCGCTCCAGTCCATCTTGCCGCCACGGGGCACATCAATTTCCAAACCGCGCTCCTGGGCGAGGAGGTCCACGGTGTCCTGGGGGAGGAGGCCGCGGTCCCACTTGCTGCCTTTGTAGGTGGAGTAGGTGCCTTTTTCGGCGGCGACATCACTGCTGGCCTCATAGGCGTAATAGGCGACGGCTTCCATGAATTCGTCATTGAACTCGACGGCTTCTTTGGAGGCGAAGGCGATGCCTTTCCGGTAGAGGGCGTACTGCAGGCCCATGACGCCGAGGCCGATGGGGCGGTGGCGGGTGTTGGACAGGCGGGCGGCCTCGGTGGGGTAGAAGTTGATGTCAATGACGTTATCCAGCATGCGCACGGCGGTGCGGATGGTCTCGCGCAGCTTGGTGTGGTCAATGTTGCCGGCATCGTCCAGGTGGTTGTCAATGAGGACGGAGCCGAGGTTGCAGACGGCGGTTTCATCGGCGCTGGTGTTCAGCGTGATCTCGGTGCAGAGGTTGCTGCTGTGGATGACGCCGACGTGGTCCTGCGGGCTGCGGACGTTGCAAGGATCCTTGAAGGTGATCCAGGGGTGGCCGGTCTCGAAGATGGACTTGAGCATCTTTTTCCAGAGGTCCAGCGCCTCGACCTCGCGGCCGAAGATTTTGCCGGCCTTGGCGAGGGCTTCGTATTCGGTGTAGCGTTTTTCGAAGGCGGAGCCGTAGAGCTCGTGGAGGTCTGAGACTTCGTTGGCGCGGAAGAGGGTCCAGGTGCCGCGGGACTCCATGCGCTTCATGAAGAGATCGGGAATCCAGTTGGCGGTGTTGAGGTCGTGGGTGCGGCGGCGTTCGTCGCCGGTGTTCACGCGGAGCTGGAGGAAGTCCTCAATGTCGTTATGCCACACTTCCAGGTAGGCGCAGCCGGAGCCGCGACGTTTGCCGCCCTGGTTGACGGCGATGAGCTGGTCATTGTGGAGCTTGAGGAAGGGAATGACGCCCTGGCTTTCACCATTGGTGCCTTTGATGTAACCGCCGGTGCCGCGCACGCTGGTCCAGGAGCCGCCGAGGCCGCCGGCCCATTTGGACAGGAAGGCGTTTTCCGCGATGCCTCGGATCATGATGGACTCGATGCTGTCATCCACTTTGTAGAGGTAGCAGGAGCTGAGCTGGCTGTGCAGGGTGCCGCTATTAAAGAGGGTAGGCGTGCTGGAGCAGAAACGGCGGCCTTTGTACAACTTGTACAGGGCGATGATTTTATCCTCGGGGTTTTCCTTTTCCTGAATGCAGAGGCCCATGGCGACGCGCATCCAGAAGAGCTGAGGTGCCTCCAGCCGCTTGCTGGGCTTGATCTTCTTGTCCACGATCAAATAACGGTCGTAGAGGGTCTGGATGCCGAGGAAGTCGAAGTCGAGATCGGCGGTGGGCTCCAGGGCCTCGGCGAGTTTGTCGAGGTCGTACTCAAGCAGGCGGGGGCTGATGCGATCAATCTCCACGCCACGGGCGAGGTTGCGGCGGAAGGCGCGGCGATGGAAGTCGCGAAGGGCCTCAATGCCGTCTTTGACGATGTCCCAGCCGAGGACTTCCTCATAAATGTAGCTGAGGCGGATGCGGGCGGCGAACTTGGCAAAGTCCGCGTCCTTTTGCATCAGGGTCTTGGCATTGAGGATGACGGTCTGCTTCAGGTGCTCCAGCGTGATGTCGGAATTCAGCGAGCGGCGGAGCTCCATCTCGATCTCGTTGCGGGTGAGGCAGAGGTCCAGACCGAGCATGGCGAAATCGATGCGCTTTTTGAGGTCCTGACCGTCCCAGAAGAAGGTCTCGGTAGGGCTGGAGCGGACGACGATGAGGGCCTGCTGGTCGTGGTCGGCCTGGCTGAGGGTCTCGGCGACTTCATCATCCAGCTCGCGCATTTTGGAGCGGAGGGCACGGTACTGGATGTAGGCGCGGGCGACTTTGAAGAAGCCCTGTTTCATGAGCTCTTCCTCGACGATGTTCTGCACGTCCTCGATGTGCATGAACTGCTTGTTTTCCTCGGCCACAAAGCGGCTGACGGATTCGGCCACCTGGACGGCAGGGGATGAATCCATCTCCATGGAGAGGAAGGCTTTGCGCACGGCGATCTCGATCTTGTTATGGTTCCAAGGGACGAGCTGGCCGCTGCGGCGGATGACTTTGGTGCTCACGATGAGGGGCTGCGGCAGGTTGTTATCGGCAAGGCTATCGTATTCCGTACGTTTGCGGCGCTCGGCAAGACTGCGGGCGACGTCGTGGGCATTGTGGCGGACGAGGGCGCGCTCGATGCAATGGTAGATGTCCTTGCCGCTGAGGATGCCGGTGGCATCGCCGCTGCCGGAGATCTGGGAGGTGCGCTGCTGAAGCTCATCGGCCACGGCGCGGGAGATGGTCTGGACGAGCTGCTGGTTCTTCTCGTTGTAGATGTCGCTCTCCTTTTGGCGGGCCATGAAGAGATCCGCCAAGGCGGAGCCAACGGTATCGGCGATCTCACCCATGTCGAAATCGCGCTCGTCGCCGCCGACGTGGACCTTGATGGCGGAGGCGGCGGTGGAATCGGCGATACCGGCGGTCCACGCACTCCATTCGAAGCGCGGCTTTTGGTCTTTGGGGGTGTGGGCAACCCTTTTGAGTTCCTTGTCTTCGTGGAGCAGGTTCTTGATCATGGCGGGAGCGGGAGTGGAATTAATTAACGGAAGCGAGGCAATGGAGCGGATGGAAACCCTGCACTGGAGGATTCCAGCGGAGGCTTTCCGTTCAGCGGGTGTGGAAAACGGGAGAGGCTTACAGATCGTCGTCGGAGCAGGCGGCGAGGGCGGAGGACTTCTGGTAATCCGTGACCTTGCCTTCGAAGAAGTTCTGCTCCTTGCGGACGTCCATCATCTCCGCCAGCCAGGGGAGAGGATTGGTGACGCCGGGGTTCAGAGCCGGGAGGCCGCAGCCGGCGAGGCGGCGGTCGGCGATGAAGTCCGTGTAAAGCTCAAACTCGGCGGCGCTGAGGCCGACGGCGTTCACGGGGAGGCAGTCGCGGATGAATTCTTTTTCCAGGGAGACGGCCTCGCGCATGGTCTCGACGAGGTCCTGGCGGAACTCAGCGGTCCAGATGTCCGGGTTTTCCTCAATGAGGTCCATGAACAGGTTGCGGAAGACTTCGATGTGGTTGGATTCATCCCGCAGGGTATAGCGGAACATCTGGCCGATGCCGGGGAACTTGTTCTGCCGGTAGAGGCTGAGGATCATGCCGAAGAGGCCGTAGAACTGGGTGCCCTCCATGCACTGGCCGAAGACGAAGATGTTTTTGGCCAGGAGCTGCTTGTTCTCCAGCTTGGTGAGGTCCAGGTCGCGGCGGAGATTGTTGGAATGCTTCGTCACGAACTCGTTTTTCTTCACGATCGTGGGGATCTGCTCGAACATGGCCTCGCACTCATGGGGATTGATGCCCAGGCTGGAGATCATATAGAGGAGGGAATCCGCGTGGATGTTTTCCTCGTGGGCATGACGGCCCAGGACGAGCTTCAGCTCCGGGGCGGTGACGAGCTCGCGGACGACGTGCTGGACATTGTCACCGACGATGCCTTCCGCTGCGCTGAAGTAACCGATGCCCATCATGATGATCCAGCGCTCATTCTGGGAGACATCATGGGAACGCCACTGCTCCACGTCTTTCTGCATCTGGATGTCCTCAGGCTCCCAATGGTTGGCCTTCATGATGCGATAAAGATCGTATGCCCACTGATATTTAAGGGGCAGAAGGTTAAAAGTCATGGTCTGGCGGCCATTGATGACTTTTTTGGCGGCGAAGGCCTCTTCGGCCTTGTCCTGGTCCAGTTTGAACTCGCGGGAACCGATTTTATAGATTTTATCCATGTTTAAGCAGAATAGGGTTGAGAAGTGCGGAAGGGTTGAAGGGAGAGGGATACGACCGAAAAAGGGGCGGGAGACGTTATACTAGATATAGCGCGGGCCGGGGTCGAGTATGCACTACATCTTGTGTAGGGCGAGAATTTTTTGCCATCGAGACGCGTTCCAAATGTTTCACAACGCAGCGGCAAGCGTTCCACAGGAATATAATTTTTTCTGCGTTAAAATGGCGGAATTGGCACGCAAATGCGTGAAAATTCTCAACTGTGATAGATTTCCTTCAAAACCAACGGATTGTGAATAACTCGGACGCGAAGAGCTAAAAATGACTTTTTCGTCACTTCGGTCCGTAAAAAAAGAAGGCGCAGAAGCGTCCGCCGAACGGGGAGTGAGAGAAGCCGCTTGCCAAATAAGCGTCATCCCCCATATTCGCCGCCCCTTATGGACATTTTGATTGGCATTCTGACAGTGGTCGAGGTTCTTGTGTGCCTCCTCCTCATTCTCATCGTTCTCATGCAGCGCCCGCGGCAGGAGGGCCTTGGAGCCTCGTTTGGTGACGGGATGATGTCCCAAATCGCCGGAGCGCAGACGACGAATGTGCTGCAGAAGTTCACGGTGTATCTGGCCGTGGCCCTTTTCATCCTGACGCTGAGCCTGGCCATGCTGGTCTCCCGCAAGCAGTCCCAGAAAAGCGGAACGCGCCTGTTTGATGCGCCGCCCCCGGCTGCTGCGCCTGCTGAAGCTGCCCCAGCCGTGACTTCTGAACCTGCCGCCGTGGTGCCAGATGCAAAACCTGCTGACGAGGCTGCCAAGGAAGTGACGCCTGCAGAGGCAGCGAAGAAAGATCCCGCTGAAGCCAAGGCAGTGGAGCCGAGCGCTCCGGCCAAACCGCTGCTTGAAGCCGCCAAGGAAGAGAAACCTGCGGATGCCGCACCGGCCGCTCCCGCACCGGCTCCCGCACCAGCGATGAAGGAACCGTCCGCCGAGACCCCTGCCCCAGCACCTGTTTCCCCTGCCCCAGCACCTGTTTCCCCTGCCCCTTCCCCAACACCTGCCGAGCCAGCCCCTGCTGCCCCGGCCCCGGCAACTCCTGCCGCCCCTCAACCCTAACCTGGCTCGTTATCCCCGAGCTACCAACCGTGTTTGATCGCCCCATGAACAGTGGCGGCTTAATCTTCGCCGCTATTTCCACAAACCGTGGTTCATGGTTTGCCGGATGGCTGGCGGCACTGGCCATGGTGGTTCTGTGCGGGCAGCTGCAAGCGGCAGGCTATGTCCGATGCCAGCTTGCTGACGGGTTTGATTTCCCCGTGGGGAAACCAAACGCGGACAGCTACTACAAATCCCGCGGCTACTGGCCTAACGGCCATCTGGGCGAGGACTGGAATGGCAAAGGCGGAGGGGACAGCGACCTGGGAGACCCCATTTATTCAACCGCAAGGGGTGTGGTGGTGATTTCCGAAAATGTCGGCGTGGGCTGGGGCAACTGCATCCTCATCCGCCACGCCTATCGGGATGCGACGGGGAAGATCGCCATGGTGGACAGCCTGTATGCGCATCTTCACCAGCGGATGGCGAAGGTGGGCCAGACGGTGGAGAAGGGTCAGCTTGTGGGTACCATGGGCGGGAACAACGGCATGTATCTGGTGCATCTGCACTTTGAAATGCGCAAAAACCTGCGCATCGGCATGAACCGCAGCCAGTTTGCCCGGGACAACAGCAATTACTACAGCCCCACGGATTTCATCAACAAACACCGGGTGCTGGCCACCAGCTTTCAAAAGTATCCGATTCCGCTGGGACTGTTTTCTCCGTATGGGCGGTCCGCCGCCGATGCTGGAAGCGGCGGGGACATTACTGTCCGTGTGCCCACCCTGCCGACGACAAGACCCAATCTGCCGGAAAGTGGTCCGTCTGCCGATGATGAGGACTTCTGGTCCAAACTGCGCACGCGGCTGAAGCAGGGCAAGATGACTGAAGGCGTGGACACACCTCCCTAACGTTAACCGCTCCTGAAGCGATCAACTGTGGCCTCAAGGAGCCACCTTGGCCCACACGCCTTGCTTTTCCTCGCGGGCTTTGCGGCTCAGGGACATCAGCTCCGCCAGGTAAGTGGGCAGATCCCTGTTATCCCCTGGGAGGGAGGTTTCCACCCCGTCCAGCCGGGCGTAGCCTTTGCGCAACAGCAGGTCCATGAGATAAACGCGCTGCCCGTCCTCCCTGACAAAACGGATGAGGGCATAATAACGCAGGGTATTCGGCACGCGCTCCCAGCGGGTGAGCACCTCAAAGGGCCGGGTCTTCAGGAGCTCGGCGACGAATGCGGCGGCCTCCACCCCGGTGGAGGTGATGACCCGCTCATTGGTGCGGCCAAAGTAACGCGCCTGGTCCGCCACCCGCTGGGGGTGGTTCATGCTGGCCTCCAGCGCATCCACAAAGTAGAGGACAAAGATGTGCTCTTCATTGCCGAGGCGGATGCGCAGCGTATCCGCCTCATTGGCGCGGCTTTCCACCAGGGTGGCACGCGGGAAGCTGAGAAACTTTTCTTCCACCGGGCGGGGACGGCCACCTTCATCCGGCAGGGTTTCTCCCGGCACGCCCGCCAGCTTCACAGGCACGGCTGCAGGGGGCGCAGGGCGGCTTTCCTTTAGCAAGATGCCGCCTAGCACGACGATCAGCACCAGCACAGCAGTGATGGCGAGGTTGAGCAAGGTGTCCCGAAGCGGCATAGGCAGCCGTCACTGTCCGTGAAATCAGCCACTTGCCAAGCGCTTAGAACTCGGCTGCCCCAGAAGGCTGCACCTTGCTGCTTAATTGCGGAGTTCCTCGATCACCTGGGGATCCGACGCGAGCTTCTTTTTGACGGCGAGAACGTTTCTGCCGGCGGACTGCACCTGGTCGAGCATCCCATAAAATTTGGCTGAGGTCCGGACCGGATTGAGCACCATGGTGCGGACGGTCTCGCCGTAATCAATCAAGGCATCAATAAAAGGCCGCACCCGCGCATCCAAAACGGAGCGGAGGCGGCGGAGGCGGTTTAAATCGGCACCCAGATCGTCAGGCTTGAGGGTGTCCAGCCTGCCGTTCATGGCGTTGTCCATGGAGCTTAAAAGGCCCAGGGCATGGCTGTCGGCAAACTCCACTGAACCCGCCAGGGAGAGGAGCTGGGGGGCACGCCTCTGGGCATAAGCCAGCAAATACCGGGCGGAGAGGCTATGAGGAGCCTTCTCCACTACAGACTGCAGGCGGCTGATGGCATGGGGATTGTGCAGATTGGCGGTCTGGCGCGGATCCCTGAGGATGGCCTCCCGGAACACTTCAAACTCATCCAGGGCCTGCTGCAAAGCGGCAGGGCGCTCCAGGCTGGCCAGACTGACGGCCTGATCAAACTGCTCCAGGCCAAAAATATGGATGGCAGCCAGAGGTGCCGGACCGTCCAGCACCAGAATGTCTGCCACGGCGTTTTCATTTTTCGCCGGGATGGCCAGGAGGGTGCAGTCTTTCCTGGTGGCCCCGCGCATCTTGGCGGCCACCCCGCCAATGGGCTGGACGGAGCCGTCGGCATTCATATCGCCGGTCACGGCAAAAGCGGGGTCCCAGGTCTTGCCGGTGAAGAGTGATTCCATGAGCAATCCGCAGGCCACGGCGGCGGAAGGCCCGCCTTTTTCGGCATACTTTTCTTCGAAGCTGATTTCCAGGCATAATCTCGGAGGGTAGGCATGCCGCCTTTCCATGAACTTGCGCACCTCCCGCAGGGCGAAGAGCATATCCGAACCCACAGACTGGTTAAAACGGACACCCATCGGCCCTTTCATGGACATGATGCTCAAGCGGGACATCTGGCCGGCCGTCTTGCCCGTCGGCAGGTGGATGACGAGCAGGCCGTTCACATGGGATTGCTGCAGCTTGAGCATGGCTGAGCCATCCGCCATCGGGTAGGCCAGGGGAGTGCCTGCGAGTGGGTAAACATCCCCGGCCAGGGCAGGGCCGGAGGAAGGAAGAGCGGCCGCCAAGGAGCGCGGCGGCGGGCTGGGAGCTCCGGCAGGCCCGGCTGCGGCACTTTGCATCTCCTCAGTCAGCGTGCAGCCGCCCGCCACAGGCTCGCGCACCCTCTGGATGGCCACCCCGCCGCCGACATTGGGCAGGGACAGCAGGTTGTTGTTGACCCAGCGCACCGGCAGCATGACCTCCGGGCCGGTTTCGGCCGGTGTATTGAAGAGAGGAAGGTCAGGCTCAAAAACAGCTGTGCAGTTTTCAATGGTCACCTGCGAAACTGCCACCAGAAGAGTCGGGTGGATGAGGCATCTGTTGAACTCGGTGTAGCGGATGGACGGACGGCGTGCCAGGCTGACCGGGCTGTTTTCTGCATCCACGGCCATTCTGAGCAGACGGTCCGGGGAAGTCTGCTCTCTGACCAGGCAATCCATCATTTCGAGGCCAAACTCGTTGCCCGCAGCCGTCCATCCGCCGCCTTGAAGAATGCAGTTGCTGATCCGGAAGGAAGGCTGCGGGCTGCCGCTGCCGCCGAGGTCGCAGTTTTCCAGAACGGAGGATTCAATCAACACCTCGGAGCCCGCTTCCGCCTGGATCTGGCAGTTCTGCAACCGCGCTCCCCTGACCCGCAGCCGGGCACCGGTTTGAAGCACGAAGCGGGTGCCCTCGATGAGCGTGGAGGGGCTCACTTCAAAATGACAGACATTCCCTTCCCCCGGAGCTACTGTAACGCTGCCAGAACCCAGATAATGGCCGGGCGGCAGAGTCACGGATGCCTGGACAAGATGTGTCTCGTCGGAAAAAACAAGGCGTGCCGTGGAGAGCTGCTGGCCAGAAACGCCTGCATGAACGAGAAAGGTCCCCAGCGCACAGCACCGAGCTAGATGTTTCCAGGGCTTCCATAGGGCTGTTTTCATAAAAAAGACGTAAGGATGATTACCCTTCATCCTCCCGCCCAGGCTGCCCCCTGTCGAGGAATTTTCATCCGGCTTTTCATCATGACCTTGCTTCTTGAACCGGCCCCGCTAAACCCCCTTGCATGTCACTTGAATCCGACCGCGCCGAACTCGCCGAAATCCTCCGCAGCAAATCCGTGAAGACGGGCAAATTCACCCTCGCCTCCGGCAAGGAAAGTGATCTCTACGTGGACTGCCGGGTGACGACCCTGGATGCACGCGGGGCCGTACTGGTGGGACGGGTGCTGCATGACCTGCTGAGAAAAGAAGAGGCAGCCAAGGGGCTGGACATTGGCTCCCTGGGCGGCCTGACCATGGGGGCCGACCCCATCACGCTGGCGGTGGCCATGACCTCCAGCCTGGCGGGTGATGCCAAGGTGGTACAGGCATTCAATGTGCGCAAAGAGCCGAAGGGGCATGGCCGGGGCAAGCGCATCGAGGGCAATTTTAATCCGGCCCTGCCCGTAGTGGTGGTGGATGATGTCATCACGACCGGGGACTCCACTTTGAAGGCCATCCAGGCCATCGAAGAAGAGGGCGGCAAAGTGGCCTTTGCACTCATCCTGGTGGACCGGCAGGAAGGCGGCAGGCAGAATATTGAGGGCAAAGGATACCCTGTCGTTGCCGCGTACACACGCGCTGACCTGGTGTAATACTTTTCTCATCCCCGCAATCTATTGACAGGGGATCGGCTCGCGGGATGCTGATGCCCGTGAGGATGATTTTATCTGGCATTCCCAAAGCGCTGGCTGGCCTGGCTGCAATCCTCGCCTTGAGCGCAGAGGCGCAGATTACTTTGCGGAGTGACGGCGTGGGCAAGTTGCTGAATGAATGGCACAAGGAAGGCACCGCCGCCGGGCTTGCGGAGATCACGTATGAAAACCGTGACGGGCAGCATTCACCGCTGAATGCCGCGCAGTATCCCCAGTTGCAGATCTTCCAGCCGGATGCCGCAAGCGGGCCGCCTACAGGGCCGTCCGTGGCACTGCGGATGAAGCCGACGGTGGGCAACTGCTCCATGTCTGCCCCAGCGGACAAAGGCGGCAGCCTGCCGCGCATGTACCAGGTGGATCCGAAGGGGCAGAAATTCCTGATGATGCAGTATCTGGCCAACAACCTGATGATCTATCCGGAGCACCAGGATCACGACATCGGAGCCAATGGAGTAGGAGGCTATGGCGACCTGTTTCCATCCAACAACCCTTGCACGATCATTTCGCAAGGCTCCTCCGGCAGCGACCAGCCTTTCCTCAATGCCGTGCTCACCACCATTGCCGCCTTCCCGCCGGAGACGCAGCAGCTGCTCATTGATAAAAGAGTGCTGATGCCGACGGTGCAGGCGCTGCTCCGCCAGTCTGGCAAACAGGTGAAAACAGAGGAGTCCTATTTCACAGGAGCCGCCCATCCTGTGGTGTTTGATGCGGGGAACCTGGATGAGGAAAAGATGGTCAGGCTGGCTCATGAAATGCGCCCGCCCATGATCCCGCCGGTGGTGCAAATAGAGGTGCTGGAGGAAACCGGGCTGGCAGCCGGGAAGGATTTCTTTGAGCAGGAGCCGCTGCCGCCAGCCAAGCTGGCGGACACGCCGGTTTCCATTGCGCGCATCCTGCGTGGCAATGCTGCGGAATACACCATGACCGTCAGCGCCCGCAAGAGTGCGGACCTGATGGGCCGCCCGGTCCAGTTGCGCTGGCAGCTGCTCCAGGGAGACCCCCGTGCCGTCCGTCTGGAAAGCGTGGAAGACCGGCCGCAGGCCCGTCTGCGGGTGCGCTGGCAGCCATCATTTAGGAACAGCGCCGGCATCCGCAGCCACCGGGTGGACATTGGCGTGTTTGCCAGCAACGGCATCAGCACGGGCGCGCCGGCCATCATCAGCTTTTACATGCTGCCTAACGAAATGCATTTCCATGATGCAGAGGGCCGGACAGCGGAAATTTTTTACCAGACGCACAATCCTGACCTGGGTCTGCCAGCCAGCACGCAGGATCCGCGCTGGCTGAAGGCCATGCTGGCCGCCTCCCTGGCCGGGGACGGGCTGCGCAGCCGTCTGATGGAAAAACTGCTGACGGAGGCTGAAAGGCAGGCCATTCAAAAAGTCTGGATACCGCTGAACAAGCAGTGGCAGACCATTGAAAAGCTGGAGGCGGACCCGGCTAAAAAAGAAAGTGCAGCGCCTCTGCGAAATCATTTCTCCGATGACCTGGCCAAGGCGCTGGAGACCCCGCTTTCCAGCGACCAGGCCCTGACTCTGCGCATGGTCATAGAAAGAGCCCTGGTTTCCATCGCCGGCTTTACGGACCTGTATCCTTCGTTCCAGCAGGAGCTGCGCAGGCTCGCCTCCGCCTCAGTCAAAGCCACAGCAGCAGCCGATGTGGACAGGGAGGTCCAGAGGTTGAAGGACCTGAACATTTTTACCTATGAGGCCGGCGGCCTGGTCGCCCTGGCTGCGCCGCCAGATCAGATCACCGCAGCGGACCGCTATGGCATCAGCGGGCTGAATCTGACGCTGATGAGCCAGGTGCTTTTTCCGGAGATGCTGGAGCGCTCCACTGCCCCGGCGTGGGTGGATCCCCGCCTGACCACACCGAAAGCCTGGCGGGATGTGCACCGCTATGACAGGGAGGGAAAGCACCTGGGCTGGATCCGCCATCAAGGAGGACGCACGGCCTGGTTTTCCCCCGACGGCAGGTTTCTTCCTGCGGGGCTGGGCCAGCCGGACAAGGCGCAAGAGGTGGTCTATGAGAAGAATCCGCAAGGACTGCTGGAGTGGCGGGTCAAATGACCCTACCATGGCCGCCCAGCCATGAGAATACTGACCTTTTCCCTGCTCCTTGCCGCCGGCCTCCAGGCGGCTGATCTGCAAACCGATGTCTGCATTTATGGTGCCACACCGGGCGGCATTGCCGCCGCGCTGGCCGCCGCGAAATCAGGCAGCGAAGTGGTGCTGGTAGAGCCGACGGCCAGGATCGGCGGCCTGGTCACCAGCGGCCTGTCCCACACCGACTTCCATTCCCTGGAATCCCTGACCGGCACCTTTCTGGATTTCAGCCAGCGGGTGAAAGCCCATTATGTGAAGACTTACGGGGCTGACTCGGACCAGGTTAAAGCCAGCTTTGAAGGCACGTTTGGCGAGCCTAAAGTGAATCTGCTGGTCCTGGAGGAAATGCTCCGCGAGCAGCCCAAGATCACCGTCCACCACAACCGGATCCTGAGCACCGTGGACATCGAAGACAATGCCATCAAGACCGCCTCCTTCACGACCGGGGAAGAGGTGCTCAACATCCATGCCAAAGCCTTCATTGACGGCAGCTATGAAGGAGATCTCATGGCCAATGCGGGCGTGAAATACCATGTGGGCCGCGAAGGAAAGGAGCAGTATGGGGAGTCCCTGGCTCCTGAAAAAGGAGACAGCGAACTCCAGGCCTACAATTTCCGCTTTTGCGCCACTGACTCGCCCCTGAACCGTGTGCCCATCACGGCTCCCAAAGGCTATAAACGGGAGGACTTCCTGCCTGTTCTGGACTTCCTGGTGCCGGGCAAGATTGACCGCGTTTTTGGCTATCCCTCCCGCTGCATTGTCAAAGCGCAGACACCCGCACTGCCGAACAACAAGTATGACATCAACGATGTCTCACGGGGACTCGTCCGCCTGTCCATGCCCGGCTACAACCTGGGCTGGCCGGAAGGGGATGCAGAGACGCGCCAGGAGATCTATGAAGAGCATCTGCGCTACAATGTGGGGCTGTTGTATTTCCTCATCAATGATGAAGCGGTGCCCGAACGGATCCAGCAGCCCGCCCGCGAATGGGGCTGGTGCAAAGATGAATTCACCGAGACCAACCATCTGCCCCCGCAGCTTTATGTCCGCGAAGCCCGGCGCATGATTGGCCAGCATGTGTATGTCCAGCAGGACAGCGAGCACGCCCCCGGGGATGCCCGGGCCAGGCTGTTTACCGATGCCATCGCCATGGGGGATTACGGTAACAACTGCCACGGCACTTCCCACGAAGGACCGCTCATTGGCGGCAAGCATGGCGGGGAACTGTACAATCCGGTGCCGCCCTACCAGATCCCCTATGGCAGCCTGGTGCCGCAGGCCCGGCACTGCCGCAACCTGCTGGTGCCGGTGGCCGTTTCCTCCTCCCACATCGGGTTTTGTGCGCTGCGCCTGGAGCCCATCTGGATGTCCCTGGGGCAGGCTGCCGGTCATGCCGCCGCCATGGCTGTGAAAGACGGTCTGCCCGTCCAGGAAGTACCTGTGGCTGATCTTCAGGCCAGACTGCACCAGGACCAGTCCGCCACCATTTATGTAGCTGATGTACTGCCGGGCCATGCTCTTTTTGAAGCCGTCCAATGGTGGGGCACCGCCGGCGGCCTGCATGGCCTGCATCCCATGCCTGCCAAACCCGGCCAGCGAGGGAAAAATCTGCACGGGCAGTATTTTGAAGCCAATCCCGGTCATGCAGCGGACCTCGACAAGGCCATGGATGATGAAACCCGCAGCCGCTGGCTTCCTCTCCTGAAAAAACTGGGCATCCCGGCTGAGGGCCTGTCCAAAGCCGCAACCCGCGGGGATTTCATCCGCGATGCGTTCGCGAAAAAAATCTGACCCGCCTAACAAAAAACCCGGCAGCCAAAAGCCACCGGGTTTTTTTTACATTCTATTCAAAGAGCTTTCCCGGCTGTCATCACTGAATGCCCAGATACTCCACCAGGTATTCATCAATGATTCCAGTTGGCTCCAGGCCGTAGTCAGCCTGGAAGTTTGCGATTGCCAGACGGGACATGGGCCCGATCACACCGTCCAGCGGACCGGCATAATAGCCCAGCTCTGCCAGCGCTTCCTGCACGGAGTAATCCAGGGAATAGGTGGGGGAATACGTCATGCTCACATACGTGGACGGGATGGAGGACATCGAGCTGTAGTAGTACACACCAGGCGTCTCATAATAATAGGACATGTTAGGCGGGCCAAAATACCAGCCCAGACCGCGCCAGCCGTTTCCATGGCACAGACGATAATGGTTCCGGGGATAGGACCGGTAGGCATAGTGACGGTCAATGTTCGCAAACCGTGAAGAATCTGTATAACGCCAGTTGCTCCGGCTGGAGGTCCTTACAAACGAAGGCAGGGAATACGAAGGCCTGGAGCGTGAGTACGAAGACCCGCTCCGTGAATCCGGCCGGCGGATGTCCAGGCTGCCAGGGCTCCGCGAGGGCACCGAAGGCCTGGTAATCGAAGACGGACTACGCGAGGGCACCGAAGGCCTGGTAATCGTGGACGGGCTCCGCGATGGCGTCGAGGGCCTTGTAATCGAAGATGGGCTTCTGGAAGGCAGCGAAGGACGCGTAATCGTAGATGGGCTGCGCGAGGGCATCGAAGGACGCGTAATTGTGGACGGGCTCCGTGATGGCACCGAAGGCCGCGTCATCGTGGACGGGCTACGCGATGGCATCGAAGGCCGTGTCATCGTGGACGGGCTGCGCGATGGCATCGAAGGCCGTGTCATCGTGGACGGGCTGCGCGATGGCATCGAAGGCCGTGACACAGAGGGTCTCGAACTCGAAGGTGATGGCCGTGACACGGATGGCCTTGAACTTGAGGGAGAAGGCCGCGACATCGAAGGCCTGGACATCGAAGGTCGGCTTGCAGACGAACCACCGCGCCTGTCCTCACCCCGCTGGGCTTGGGCCGCCAAGGGCAGGGCCACCACGCAGACCGCCAGCAGCGCCATCGCACCAAAACCACGGCTAAAAGGAAAAAGGTTAAGTTTCATAACATCCATTCTGACGCCCCCTTTGGCCCTCCTATTCAAATAAACCGCCAATTCCGGCCCAAACCTGCTTTATCCCGCTTTTTTCTCCATATCCCCAAGCTGCACATCCAGCGCCCGGCCCGAGATCATCACCTCACGAAAAGTCAGGCTTAACGACACGATCATGCACACCAGGCTGATGACAAAGAACACCTGCCCGCCTGGCTGGTAGTTAAAGAACAGGAAGACCATACTCATCGTGCAGGCGATCAGGCTCAGCACCCCGGCCGCCTGCATGTTGCGGATCAGCACAATCCGCCCCCGCAAATTGCTGATCTGTGCCTCCAGCAGCGGGTCCCGGTTTTCCCGCCACGTCGCGTGCAGATTCCGGATGATGGTCGCCAGCGCCAGGAACCGGTTCGTGTAGGCCAGCATCAGCAGTGAGATCGCCGGGAAAAGCAGGGACGGCGTGGCAATGGGGAGATCAGGCATCGTCATACTTTTCTCTCTGTACAGCCCATACCCCCTCCTGTAAATCCTGCCCATCCTGCAATCCTGTCTGAAAATCATCATCAGATCCCGCCTCACACCCGTCTTTTCCCCCGCCCTCTCCTTGAACCTGTCCGTCCTGCCCCTATGATGCCGCCCATGACAGACACCTCCACACCCGCAATCGGCATCATCGGCGGCTCCGGCCTGTATGACTTCGATGGATTCGAAGGCCGTCAGGAACTTGAAGTCATCACCCCTTATGGGACGCCGTCGGACAAAATCGTCAGCGGCACCTATGCTGGCCGCCGTGTTTACTTCCTGCCCCGTCATGCCAAAGGCCACCGCATCCTCCCCACCGAGCTCAATCATCGCGCCAACCTGTGGGCCCTGCGCTCCCTGAATGTCCGCTGGATCATCGCCGTCACCGCCGTCGGCAGCCTCAAGGAGGAATACCGTCCGCGTGACATCGTCCTGCCCGACCAGTTTTACGACCGGACCAGCCGTCGTGAGCACCACACCTTCTTTGGCCGGGGCCTCGTTGCCCACATCGCCTTTGCCGATCCCATCAGCGCCAACCTACGAAACCTCCTGGCCGAGGAAGCCACCGCAGCCGGAGCCACCGTCCACAATGGCGGTACCTATGTGAACATGGACGGCCCCGCCTTCTCCACCCGGGCGGAATCCAATGCCAACCGCCAGCTCGGCTTTGACGTCATCGGCATGACCAACCTGCCCGAGGCCAAGCTGGCCCGCGAGGCCGAAATCTCCCTGGCCACCCTGGCCATGATCACCGACTACGACTGCTGGAAAACGGATGAGGCCCATGTCACCGCCGATGCCGTCATGGCCCACGTCTCCGCCAATGCCGCCATGGCCAAAGCCGTCATTGCCAAAGTCATCCCCCGCATACCTCTTCAGCCCAACTGGCCGGAGCACCGCGCCCTCGATGGCGCCCTCATGACCGACCGCAAACTCTGGCCTGCTAAAATCGTCCAAAGCCTCAAGCCCATCCTCGAACGTTTCATTTAGCTCCCCTACTGCCATGTCACTGCCTGCCTCCGTCCAGCTTTGCGAAGCCATCCCCGGCTATCCCGTTTTCATCATCCAGCATCCTGCCTGCACCGCCCGCATCGCCCTCAATGGTGCCCACGTCATGGAGTGGATCCCGGCGGGCCAGTCCCCGGTTCTGTACCACAGCCCCCAGGCCGTGCTGGAGCCGGGCAAGCCCATTCGTGGCGGCATCCCTGTCTGCTGGCCCTGGTTCGGCCCCCATCCCTCGGATGAAACCATGCCCATGCACGGCTTCGCCCGCACCCGTCCCTGGACGCTCATGGAGGCCAGCGAATCCGACGAAGGCGTCAAAATGTCCTTCGTTCTCTGCAGCGATGCCGCCACCCACGAGCTTTGGCCGCACGAGTTCGAAGCCCACCTCACCGTGCACCTGGGAGCCACCCTGGATGTCTCCCTCATGACCATCAACAAAAGCGGCAGTGACATGCTCCTGGCCGAGGCCCTCCACACCTATCTCACCGTCGGCGACATCAGCCAGGTCACCGTCAAAGGCCTTGATGGCAGCGGCTACCTGGACACCGTCGGCGAGCGCACCGAGCGCCAGCAGTCCGGCGACATCACCTTTGACCGCGAGGTGGACCGTCAGTACCACAGCAGTGGTACCGTCACCGTCACCGATCCCGCCCTCAACCGCACCCTCACCATCGAGAAAGGCGAAAGCGGCACCACCGTCGTCTGGAATCCCTGGATCGAAAAATCCAAGCGCCTCGCCGACCTTCCTGACGAAGCCTACCACCACTTTCTCTGCATCGAAGCCGCTAACGCCGGCGCTGCGACGGTCACCCTCCCCTCCGGCTCCGCCCACACCCTCCGCACGATCATCAGTGTACAGTAGTCATCACTCTCCGAGTGATGCGAAGCCCCCTCACGACGCTCCTTTCCAATAACACCTCTTGCCCCCGTCCAAACCATCCCAAACCCCATCACTCGGAGAGTGATGAATACCGTACCTGACTGGACCGGCTGGCAGCCCGGCATCCGCGCCACCCTCATGTTCATCGTGGATGAAGCCCAGGAGCAAGTCCTGCTCATCCGAAAAAAGCGCGGCCTTGGCGCAGGCAAGATCAACGGCCCCGGCGGCAAGATGGATCCTGGAGAAACCTCCGTGGAATGCGCCATACGCGAGACCCAGGAAGAACTCGGCGTCACGGCCCTGAATCCCGTCAAACATGGCGAGCTGTGCTTCCAGTTTGTGGACGGCCTGGCTCTGCATGTGGATGTTTACCGCGCCACCGAGTGGGAAGGGATGGCCATCGAGACGCCCGAGGCCATCCCGCTTTGGACCTCACTCAGCGCCCTGCCGTTTGAAGAGATGTGGGCCGATGACCGCTTCTGGCTGGCGGAACTCCTCATCGAAAAGAAGAGCTTCATTGGCAGGTTTCTTTTCGATGATGACACGATGCTCAGCAGTGAGATCGAATGGCCCGAGGGCCTGGACTAAGATCCTGCCGGCTTGGCCGGTGCCGGGGTGCTCGGCGCGGGCGTGGAGGGTGCCGGAGTGCTTGTGGAACTTGAGGAAGAAGCCGCATCCTGCTTGGCCGCCGCCTTATATTTGTCACTGCGGTAGTCCGTGATGTAGAAGCCGCTGCCTTTGAAAATCAGGCCTGAGCCAAGGCCGATCTTGCGCTTCACCGGCCCGGGGCATTCAGGCTGGGGGCAGTCGGTCAGATGCGGGTCTTTCATGGACTGGCGGACTTCAAAGGGATGTCCGCAGGTCTGGCATTCGTATTCGTAGGTGGGCATGGCGTTTGTCTCCTTGGGAATCGAACCGGGGTTTGATGGTCAGATAATTGAGGGTGGGATGTATGCGGGATACGCCGCTGCCATGCAAAGGGAAATTATACCCTTCCGTCATCCGCCCTTTCTTGCAGGTCACCGGTTTATACGCCATATTGTCTCCCCCATGGAAGACACTGACACAGCGCCCGCGCCCCAGCTTTCCGCCGTTGAAGCCCGTATCCTCGGCTGCCTCATTGAGAAGGAGATCACCCTGCCGGACTACTACCCGCTGACCCTGAATTCCCTGGTCTCTGCCTGCAACCAGTCCACCAACCGGGATCCCGTCATGAGCCTGGATGAGGGCAGCGTGCAACGCGCTCTGGAGAACATGAAAACGCGCGGCTGGGTCTTCCAGGTCACCATCTCCGGTGCCCGGGTGCAGAAGTTCCGCCATAATATCAAAGGCAAGCTGCCCCGCCTGGAAAAGCCCGCCATCTCCCTCCTGGCCGTGCTCCTGCTGCGCGGCGCTCAGACTGTCGGCGAGCTGCGCCAGCGCACCGACCGCCTGCAGACCTTCCCGGATTTGGAAAGGGTGGAGGCTGAACTGAACGGCCTCATCAGCTATCCCGAAGGCCCGGTGGTGGCCTGCCTGCCTGCAGGTCCTGGCCGCCGTGTGGCACTCTATGCCCAGCTTCTGACCGGGGAGCCCACAGGTATCGCCCCCCAGGAGGAATACATTGTGCCCCCGGCCGCAGTGGCCCCGACAGCGGCGGACCAGGAGTGGAAAGAACGCATGGAAATTGAGATCCAGCTTCTCAAAACCCAGCTCGCCCGCCTGAAGGCCAGCCTCGGGGTCGAAGACTAAGATGCCTCCATCCGCCTGTTGACTGCCCGCAGCCAGAGCGCATTCTAGCACCGCTCACCAGCGCACTCTATGATTGCCCCCCGTTCCTCAGGATCTTTGATTCTGGCCTTTTGCTCAGTTGCCTGCATTGTTTCCTCTGCCGCTGATCTGGCCCTGACGGAGGTGACGGACTTTGAGTCGCTGCAAAAGCTGGCGGCGCAGCTTGCCCAGAAGCCTTATGTGGCCCCCAGCCAGCAGCTCGACCCCTTCTTTGAAAACCTCAAGTACGACGGTCATCGCAAGATCCAGTTTCTGGAGGAAAAGGCGCTTTACCATGAAAATGAGGAAGCCTTCCGGGTACAGTTTTTCCATCCCGGCTGGATGTTTAAAAAGCCGGTGGAGTTCTTCACAGTGGACGGCGGGGTCAACAAGCCCGTCCCCTTTGACCAGAGCCTGTTTGATTACGCCGATCTGGACTTGCCGGAAAACTTCAAAAAGCCGGAGGGCTACTCCGGCTTCCGGGTGCTGGCACCACAGTCCCTCATGGACAAGCGGTTTGAGTTCATGGTGTTTATGGGTGCCAGTTACTTCCGTGCCGTCACGACCGAGCTGGGATATGGCATCAGCGCCCGTGGCGTCGCCGTCAATACCATCGGCGGCAAGCCGGAGGAATTTCCTGACTTCACCCACTTCTGGTTTGAGCAGCCCAAGCCGGGGGAAAAATATTTCCGTGTCCTGGCCCTTCTGAACGGACCCAGCATTACCGGGGCCTACCAGTTTGACACCTCTCCCGGCAAGACCACGGACATGCTAGTGAAGGCCACGCTGTTTCTCCGGCAGCCGGTGGAGATGCTGGGCATCGCCCCGTTTTCCAGCATGTTCTGGTTTGGTGAGAACAGCCACCCCAAACCGTATGACTTCCGCCCTGAAGTGCATGACAGTGACGGGCTTCAGATTGAGATTACCGGCGGCCCTTCCATCTGGCGCCCTCTGGATGTCAGCAAGGATCTGCGGCTAAGCGTCTTCGAAACAGACAGGCTCAAAGGATTTGGCCTGGGCGAGCGTGACCGTGACTTTAACAACTTCCAGGACCTGGAGGCCATGTACCATCGCCGTCCGGCCGTGTGGGTGGAGCCTATTAAGGGCTTCGGCAAAGGATCCGTGGTGCTGGTGGAACTGTCCACGGGGGAAGAGACCTGGGATAACATCGTGGCCATGTGGAGGCCTGATAACCTTCCCAAGACCCCGGCTGATCCGCTGCACTTCGAATACCGGCTGGCCTGGCTGGACGAGCAGCTTCCAGGACTCCTGTGCAAAGTCATCTCCACCCGGCGCGGTTTTGTCATGAAAAAGGACGACCACGAGTATGTCGTGGATTTCACCAAGGGCGGACTTCAGCTCGACAAGCCGGATGACTGGGTGCCAGAGCTGGATGTGGTAATCAGCAGCGGAGAAGCCAGGATCCTGGACCAGCGGGTCATGTACAACCGGGAAACCGGTGGCTGGCGGGCCTTCTTCAAACTGGATGTGCCGCCGAAGACCCACCTTCTGGAGATGATGTGTGAAATGAAGGACGGCGACAAGGTGATCTCCGAACGCTGGATGTATCAGTGGCGGCGATGAGGAACGAAGAACGGCGGACAACGCCGCTTTGTCAGGGAATAAGAAGAAAACGCATAGGTGAAAAGCTTGGGTGAAAAAGTTTTACCTTGTATTCACGAGATATTTTTGGTTTTGTCATGGAAACCGCTTAATTTCTTCCTATGCGCACCCTGTTCTTCTGGCTGACAACGACGGCGATTGCCGTTCTTGCTGCAGGGGCGTCGGAACTCGGTGCTGAAATGGAGCCTTTATGGGCGGTGCCTTCTCAGCCAGACATCCTGCCAGTGCCTGAGCCCTCGCGGGCATTCCTTTTGGGGATCGGCATCATGGCCATCGCCTTCACCTACCGGCAGGCCTGGATGAACTGGAAGCGCAAAGACTGATCACCATAGCCACAGGGTAAAGGCGGGGCTGTCTTTCACCCGCCCGCCAGGCGGGGTACGTGTCACCTGCTCAAACTGGGCCGCCCATTCCCGGATGATCTTGCGGGCAGCGCTGTAGGGATTGTAGTCATGGACAGAGAGGATCAGCGCAGACCGGTTATGCTCGGCATCGGCAAATTCATACAGGCTCTCCTTTTGCTCCGGGTCCCAGATCCGCCCTTCAATGGCGATGTTGCCTTTCAGCGGCCGGCCTACCACGGCCTCCGCCCCAGGAACGGCCAGGAGGTTGATGGCCCGCCGGGTGATGCCGGCGCTGATGGCATTGGGGTTCAGCTCCACAATGGCCAGTTCCAGGTGCAGCGCCTCCTTCTCCGGGGCGGCGACAATTTCATACAGCGGCTTTTTTGATTTGCGGAAGGCTTCTGTGAACTGGGCGCGGGCGTATTCGCCCAGTTCCACCGCCGCTTTTTGGCGGGATTTTTCCCGGACTTCTACGATGGAAAGAGGCCTGTTCATACGCCGGAGGTGCTCCGTGCTGACCGGGGCGATGTAGAGTTTCTTTTTCGTCCCGGCCTTTCTCCACGTCTCCTCGGAGGGATTTTTCCAGACACGCAGAAAAGGGTCATGGTCCGCCTGGGTCTTTTGAAGCTCGTCCGCATGGGCGAGGAAAGGCGACGGTTTCGCCGGCCCCGCTTTGGCCAGGCGATTGAGCGAACTGCAGGAACTGAGGCACACAAGGAGCAGAAAAATGAAACAAAAACGGAGGGTCATTTCATGAGAGTGGACGTTTTAACAGAAAAAGGTCATCTTTAGAGGAATGAAATCGCTGTTTTGTTTTATTTTTGCCAGTTGGGTCGTGGGGGCATCCGTTGCACAGGAGGCCGGTTTTGCCAAATTTGCGGCGGCGACCGTGCACCCGCTGGCGACTGAGGCAGCGAAAGCGGCCTATGCCAAAGGGGGGAATGCGGTGGATGCGGCGGTGGCTGCCGGGCTGACGTTGGGTGTGGTGGACGGGCATAATTCCGGCATCGGCGGCGGCTGCTTCCTGGTGATCCGGGCGGCGGACGGCACGATGTCAGCAATAGACGGTCGTGAGATGGCCCCGGCGAAGGCGCACCGGGACATGTATGTCATGGATGGAAAGCTGGATAATGAGGCGAGCAAGACGGGCGCACTGGCCTCAGGGATTCCAGGCGCATTGCGGGCCTATGAGCTGGCTTTGAAAAAGCATGGCAAGCTGACCCTGGCGGATCTGCTGCGCCCGGCGGCGGATCTGGCGGAGAAGGGATTTGAAATTGACGAAGTCTATGCCCGGAAACTGGCCGCCACGGCGGAGAAGCTGCGGCAGTTCCCGGCATCGGCGGCCATCTTTTTGAAGGCGGACGGGAGCGCGCTGAAGAAGGGGGACCTGCTGGTGCAGAAGGATTTGGCAAACACCTACCGGGCCATCGCCGAGCATGGGACGGGGTGGTTTTATGGGGGTGAGTATGCCGCAAAGGCGGAAGCCTGGATGAAGGAAAACGGCGGCATCGCCACCGTGGCTGATTTTGAAAACTACAAAGCGGTGGAGCGGGAGCCGGTGCGCTCTAGCTACCGGGGCTATGACCTGGTGTGCATGCCGCCGCCGAGCAGCGGCGGAGTGCATGTGGCGCAGATCCTGAACATTCTGGAGCATTTTCCGATCCGGCATTTCCGGGACAGCAGCCGGGTGCATGTGGTGACGGAGGCGATGAAACTGGCCTTTGCCGACCGGGCGCACTGGCTGGGGGACCCGGACTTTGCGCCGGTGCCGAAGGGGCTGGTGGACAAAGAGTACGCGAAGGAACTGGCTGCAAAGATTGACCTGGACCAGGTGACGAAGGTGCCTGCCCATAACACACCACCGCGCTGGGAGGGGGATGTCTTTGGCAAACACACCACGCACCTGTCCACGGCGGATGCGGAGGGGAACTGGGTGGCGCTGAACCAGACGATCAACACGGCCTTTGGCAGCAAGGTGGTTATCCCCGGAACGGGCGTGCTGCTGAACAATGAGATGGATGACTTTGCGGTGCAGCCTGGGGTGCCGAATGCCTTCCGGCTGGTGGGGGCAGAGGCCAATGCCGTGGCTCCTGGGAAGCGTCCGCTTTCCAGCATGAGCCCGACGCTGGTATTTAAAGACGGCCAGCCCCTTTTGAGTGTGGGAGCCGCAGGCGGGCCAACGATTATCACCCAGACGCTGCTGATGATCAGCGGGATGATTGACGACGGTCTGGGACCAAATGCCGCTCTGGCCAAACCCCGGTTTCATCATCAGTGGAGTCCGGATGAACTGAAGATCGAGAAGACCTTCAGCGTGGCGACCCGCAAGCGGGTGGAAAGCCTTGGCCATAAACTGGATGAATCCTCCGGCTTCGGCGCCTGCCAGGCGGTGATGTGGGATGTGGAGCGCAAGCTGCTGGTGCCGGCGCATGATCCGCGCATACCGGGGAAAGCCGACGGTCTGTAAAGGTGCAAATGGACTGTGCGAAGAGGGGGCCAGCCCTCTCATCCAGCCTTTACTTCGCGGCTTCGCAACCCGGCAACTGTGGGGTTAAGAAAAGGACTTTTTGTCGTTTTTGAGGGCGGCGTTAAGCAAAACCAGAAGCTTTCTGGCCATCGCTGTCATGGCCACCTTGCCGGGTTTGCCTGCGGCGCACAGGCGTTAGTCAAAAGCTTTGAGGATGAAGTTGTTGCGAATAAAGAGGGTGCTCTGCCGCATGCACCGGAGAGTGATGGGTGCTATTTGGGGCTCATCCAGGATTTTTGTGAATATTTGTCCAAAACCCGGCGCTTTATGACTGTTGAAGTAGGCCAGTCGCCGGACTCTGCCCATAACGATTCTTCCCCTTTGCCCCATGATAAAGAAAGTGACGATTTTCATCGCCGGCTTAACGGCTTCTTCCGCCCTAGCTGCGGATGATGCGGCTCGTGCGGCCATGCAGTTTTTCGAAAAGGAAGTGCGGCCGGTCCTGGTGAACCGTTGCTACGAGTGCCATGCGGACAAAAAGCAGAAGGGCAGCCTGCGTCTGGATAACATTGCCTTCATCAAAAAAGGCGGCGATTCCGGCCCTGCGCTGGTGGAGGGAGACCCGGATAAGTCGCTCATCATCGAAGCCGTCCGTTATCACGATCCGGACTTTGAAATGCCGCCCAAGGAAAAGCTCCCCGCCAAGGAGATCGCCGCCCTGGAGCAGTGGGTAAAGCTCGGCGCCCCCTGGCCGGAAGCCGAAGCCAGCCGGGTCGCCATGGATGAGTTTGGTTTCACCAAGGAAGACCGTCAATATTGGGCCTTTCAGCCACTGACCAATCCCGTTCCACCGGAAGTCAAAAGCGGCTGGGTGCGCAATGACGTGGACCGTTTTGTCGCCCAAAAGCACGCCGAGCTGGGCCTGACCCCGGCTCCCGAAGCCGATAAACGGGAGCTGGTGCGCCGCCTCTACTTTAATCTCCACGGCCTGCCCCCCACTACGGAGCAGATGGAAGCCTACGTGACCAGCACCGACCCGAAGGCTTATGAAAAGCTGGTGGATGAGCTGCTGGCCAGCCCCCGCTACGGTGAGCGCTGGGCTCAGCACTGGCTGGACCTCACACGCTATGCAGAGAGTGACGGTTATAACCAGGACGCCCCGCGTCCGGCCGCCTGGCCTTATCGTGATTACGTCATCAAGAGCCTGAACGAGGACAAGCCCTATGACCAGTTTGTCCGCGAGCAACTCGCCGGGGATGAAATCGCTCCCAAAGATCCCAACGTGCTTGTGGCCACCTCCTACCTGCGCAACGCCATCTATGAATACAACCAGCGCGATGCGCGCGGTCAGTATGAAGTGGTCCTGACAGACATCACGGACAATGCCGGCGAGCTTTTCCTGGGCCTCAGCTTCGGCTGCGCCAAGTGCCATGACCACAAGTTCGATCCCATCCTGCAAAAGGATTATTATGCCCTGCGCGCCTTCTTCACCCCGCTGCGCTGGCGGGATGACAGGCTGCTCGCCACGGATGAGCAGCAGGCGGAATTTGCCAAAAAGGAGGCCCCTTACAAACAGGCCACGGCCCACATCCAGGCCGAGATTGATTCCATCATCGGTCCCATGATCGAGCGCAACGTGCAGAAAGCCTACGAGCGTTTCCAGGCGGACATCCGCGCCATGGTGGACAAGAAACCTGAAGACCGCCTCCCGGAGGACTGGCAGGCCTCCTACTTTTGCGAACGCCAGATGGAGTATGAGCGCGAGCGATTTGACCCGCTTAAATCCATCAAGGATCCGAAGGCCAAAGCCCGCTATTTGGAACTGGTCGCTGAGCTGAAAAAATTCGACCATCTGAAGCCCGAGCCCCTCCTCAAAGCCTTCATCGCCACCGATGCCACGGCCAAAGCCCCGCGCAATCCGCTGACCACCCGCAAAGGTGAAATTGACGTGCAGCCGGCCTTCCTCACCCTCATCGAGCCGGAGGAGCCCAAGATCACCCCCTTGGAAAACTCCACCGGCCGCCGCAGCGTCCTCGCCGACTGGATCACCCGTCCGGATAACCGGCTCTCCACCCGTGTCATCACCAATCGCGTTTGGCATTATTTGTTCGGCAAAGGCATCGTAGAGACCCCGAATGACTTCGGCAAACTCGGTGAGACACCCACCCACCCGGAACTCCTGGACTACCTCACTCAGCGCTTCCTGGCAGGCGGCTGGAGTCTGAAGAAGCTGCATCGTGAGATCCTTCTCTCCGCCACCTACCGACAGACAGCCCACCGCGATGTGCCGGAGGTCGCCTCCAAGATTGATCCGTCTAACAAATTTTTGTGGCGTTTCAATCCGCGCCGTCTGGATGCGGAGCAGGTGCGTGATGCCATGCTGGCCGCCAGCGGTGAGCTGGATCTCAGCCCCGGCGGCCCGTCCACCGATGGCAACGGCACCCGCCGCTCCATCTACACGCTGAAAAAACGCAACAATCAAAATGAACTGCTGCGCAGCCTGGACGCGCCTGCAGGTTTCGCCAGCACCTCAGAGCGCCAGAGCACCACCACTCCCACCCAGGCGCTGCTCCTCATGAATGGCGACTGGACCCTCGCCCGCGCCCAGAAGCTCGCCGCCCGTGTCTCCAAGATTGAGGATATCTGGCAGTACACCCTCGGGCGTGAGCCCACCGACAAAGAAAGAAAGCTCGCCGAAAGCTTCATCGCCCAGCGCACGCAGATGCAGCCAGCCGAAGAGCCGCCTGCCGCCATGAGCAGTGACGAGATCGTCCGCGCCAGCCTGTTTAAGCAGGACACCCCGCATGAGCGCCTCGTCTCCAGCCTCTCTGAAAAAGAAGGCGACGAGTTCACCGTCGAGGCCATCGTCAAGCTCGACAGCATTGACGCCAATGCCTCCGTGCGCACCATTGCTTCACGTTGGAACAACGGCAAAGACAGTGTGGAAGCCTTCGGCTGGAGCCTCGGTGTCACCGGAGAAAAATCCCGCTTCAAACCTCGCAACCTGATTTTGCAATTGGTTGGTGAGGATGAGAATCGCAACATCGCTTATGAACCCGTCGCATCGGACCTGCGTATTGAGCTTGGCATCACCTATCACCTGGTGGTGAAAGTTTCCTGCAGCGCCCACACCGTCTCTTTCCTGGTGCATCAGGCGGACAAGCCAAACGCTCCCGTCATGACCTCCGTCGTGCCGCACACCATCCGCACCGGCCTCAGTGCAGGCACCTCGGATGTCGTCATCGGCGGCGTCCATCGACGCGCCGTTTCACATCATTGGGATGGCATCATCCAGGCCGCCCGCCTCGCCCGGGGACTGCTTACCGATGAAGACGTCTCTCCAGACCCGGCCCAGTGGGGCGGCAAGTCTCTGGTCACTTGGGACGTGCGCCAGGCGCTGCCGCCTGAGCTTGCCTGGGCCAGCGCCGAGGGGCCGGACATCGCCGCCGACCCTCGCCAGCGCGCCCTGGCAGACCTCTGCCACGTGCTGCTGAACGCCAACGAGTTCTTTTATCTTCATTAACCGCATTCTTCACCGCCGCCTGCCATGCCTTGCCATAACTACGACATTCCCAACTCCCGCCGTGCCTTCCTCCGCCGCGCCGGTTGCGGATTCGGCTCCGTGGCGCTCGCCGCCATGATGCGTGAGCCGCTGCTGGGCGCGCCCAGCCCCGCCAATCCCGTCCTCAAGCAGCTTCCCCAGCGCCTCGGCCAGGCGAAAAACGTCATCTTTTGTTTCATGGAAGGGGGCCCCAGCCACTTGGACACCTTTGACCACAAGCCCCTGCTGACCAAGCTCGATGGCCAGAAACTGCCGCCCAGCTTCAAAGAACCTGTCCTCGCCATGGGGGAAAGCGGCGCGCCCTTGCTGGGTTCCATCCGCAAGTGGAAGCGCCATGGCCAGAGCGGCCTCCTCATCTCCGACTGGTTTGAAAACGTCGCCCGCCATGCCGATGACCTCGCCGTCATCAACTCCTGCGTCTCCGATGGCATCAACCACGCCGGCGGTGTTTGCCAGATGAATACCGGCAGCATCTTTGGCGGCCGTCCCTCCCTCGGAGCCTGGGTCAATTACGGCCTGGGCAGCGAGAACGGCAACCTCCCCGCCTTCGTCGTCATCAAGGACAGCGAGGGCACCGTGGTGAACGGCGTGCGCAACTGGGGCAGCGGTTTCATGCCCGCCGTCTATCAGGGTGTCGAGTTCAGCTCCGATGGCGTGCCCATCAAGTACCTGGACAACCCCAAAGGCTACAGCCGCCAGCAGCAGCGGGAAAAGCTGGATCTCCTCGCCGCTTTCAATCGCGACTACAACGAAAGCCGTACCGACAACACCGAGCTTGAGGCCCGCATCCGGTCCTATGAGCTTGCTTATAAAATGCAGGCCGAGGCCCCCGAAGCCGTGGACCTCAGCAAGGAAAGCACCGCCATCAAGGCCCTCTACGGCATGGACCAGCCCGAGACCGCCGTCTATGGCCGCAACTGCCTCCTGGCCCGCCGTTTGGTGGAAAACGGCGTGCGTTTCGTCCAGCTTTACAGCGGTGCGGGCAGCAAGTGGGATTCCCACAGCCGGCTGGAGGAAAACCATGGCCGCCTCTGCCGCGCCGTGGACAAACCCATCGCCGGTCTCCTTTCCGACCTGAAACAGCGCGGCCTTCTGGATGAAACCCTCGTCATCTGGGGCGGCGAATTCGGCCGCACACCCATGAGTGAGCAGGGCGGTGGCCGCGACCATAACCCCGGCGGCTTCACCATGTGGATGGCCGGCGGCGGTGTCAAAGGCGGGCAGACCATCGGTGCCACCGATGAGCTTGGCCTCTACGCCGTCCAGGACAGGCTGCATGTGCATGACCTGCATTCCACCATCCTTCATCTGCTTGGCGTGGACCATACCCAGCTCATCTATCATCATAAAGGCCGTCCTGAGCGCATTGACCAGAACGAAGGCCATCCTTACGTGAAGATCACCGCCTAAATCCTCCCGGCCCCATTTCAACCGTTTCTCCCGGCTGGGCGCTCCAGCCCTTTTTTCACTTCTGTATCCGAATTGGTTATATCAAGTGAAGTTTAAAGCAGGGCAAAACAGGATTCCCAAAAACGCAGTGGCCCATGAGGTGAAAGAGGACCGTCAGATGAACGGTAAACACAGAATCGAGCTGAACTTGGCATAAGGGCCGGCTTTTGCGCAAAGGGGTTGTGGTCCGAAGGCAACAAGGTTTGGTATAAAGCTATGAAACAGGTCTTTGTGGATTCCGACCTCACGCGCGTGAGCTTTGCCAGAAACTTGCTGGAGGCGGAGGGCATCGCCTGCTTCATCCAGAATGAAAATACGCGTACGCTGGGTCCCAGCATCGCGGGGTACAGCTACACGCATCTTCTAGACCCGGCCCTGTGCATCCTGGATGACGCACAGTGGGAGAAGGCCATGGAACTGGTCACGACCCACTTTCATAATGAGGCGGCGGAAGGCCCGGAATGGCGTTGCGGAAGCTGCCAGGAAACCAATCCCGGCGCGTTTGATCTTTGCTGGAACTGCGGGGCTGAGCGCGTAGCATAATTTCCATCCTGTCATTCATTGCATGAAACGATGCCTCCCCTTCCTCGCGGTGCTGTCCACGGTGCTGATGCCCCTTGCTTCAAATGGCCAGGGGAAAAAGACAGGCGGGCAGCCAGAAGGTTTTCAGGAACTGAAAACGGGTGATGCGGCGCCGGATTTTGAACTGGTGGGCATTGACGAGGAAATGCACACGCTAAAGGACTATGCGCAGGCGGATTACCTGATGGTGGCCTTCATCAGCAACCATTGTCCCTCCTCGCAGGCGATCGAGGCACGGCTGAAAAAGCTGGTGAAGGAATACAAAGGCCAGGGGCTGCGGGTGGTGGCCATCAACCCGAATGACCCGGCGGCGCTGCGTCCGGATGAGCTGGGCTATTCCAAGTATAACGACAGCTTTCCGGAAATGAAACGCCATGCCAGGGAGCAGGATTTTAACTTCCCCTACCTGTATGATGGCGAGACCCAGAAGACGGCGCTGGCCTACGGCTGCCTGGCCACGCCGCATGTGTTCCTCTTCGACAAGGAGCGCAAGCTTCGCTACCAGGGCCGCTTTGATGATTCGCGCTTTGCGGATGCGGCGACGGTGACGCGCGCAGATGCCCAGGAGGCGCTGGATGCCCTTCTTGCCGGAAAGGAAGTGGAGGTGCCGGTGACGCTGCCACATGGCTGCTCCACGAAATGGATCAGCAAAAGGTCCCAGGTGACCACGGACCAGGAGAAGTGGGAAAAGGGGGAGGTGCATGTGGAACTGATTGATGCGAAAGGTCTGGCGGAACTGCGCAAGAACGACACGGGCAAGGTGCGGATGTTTAACGTCTGGGCCACTTGGTGCGGGCCGTGTGTGCAGGAATTCCCGGAACTGGTGGCCACCTCACGGAAATTTGGCCTGCGGGATTTTGAGTTCATCAGCATCAGCATGGACGACCCGAAAACGCTGCCGGATGTGAAGGCCTTTTTGGAGAAGCATAACGCCATCGTGCCAGCCAAACTGAAAGCCAGCCACAAGAAAGAAGGGCGCGCGGGCAATGCGTATGTGTTTAACGATGCCAGCAGCGACACCCTGATCCAGGCGCTGGATCCGGAATGGCCCGGCCCCATCCCGCACACGCTGGTGGTGGCGCCTGGGGGCGAGGTTATTTTCCGTCATAATGGCATCGTGGACGGAGATGAGCTGCGCGCCAAAATCCTGGAGCACATGGGTCGCTTCTACGCACCTGATCCTGAACAACCATGAAACCTTTTCTCATTCTAACCTCCCTGATCCTGGCCACCCTTCTCGGCGCGCAGGAGAAGGAGAAAACGCCTAACGAACTGTTCAGAGAAGGTGTGGCGGCTTTTTATGATGCCAGGCCGAAGGAATCGGTGGCGGCTTTTGACAAGCTCATTGAGCTCGTGCCGGAATCCAAACCGCAGCTCTGGCAACGGGGGCTGTCGCTCTATTACACGGACGATTATAAAGGCGGGCGTGAGCAGTTTGAGGTTCACCAGACGGTGAACACGGCGGATGTGGAAAATGCCGCCTGGCATTTTATCTGCGTGGCCCGCGCGGAGAATGTAGAAGCGGCGCGGAAGGTACTGATCCCGATCGAAGGAGACTCGCGCATTCCGATGAAGGAAGTGCATGAACTTTTCGCCGGCAAAGGCAGCCCGGAGGCGGTGCTAAAGGCTGCGGAAAGCGGAGAAGGAGAGGACCTTCGCAACCACCGCTGCTACGCGCATCTGTATCTGGGGCTGTATTTTGAGGCGCTGGGGGAGGAGGCGAAGGCCAAGGATCACATGATCAAAGCGGCCAAAGACTATTCAATGGACCATTACATGGGCACCTGTGCGCAAGTGCATGTGAAAGTGCGCGGATGGGATGCTGAGTAAACCCGGCAAGTCCACAGAAGGACCGGGCGTATTCTCCCGTCATGATGGCTGCCTGGAGATGCATGAATTTAAAGCTACGACTGCTGATGCTGACCGGGATGGCAGCAAGCGGCTTCGGCCTCAAGCTGCAAGCTGCGGAGGTGGCCTGGGAGGGACGAGGCCAATACCGGGTGCTGCTGGAAGTGGCCCCTGTCAATCTGGGCGGGCGGGCCACGGACGAACTGGTGGCGAGCTATGATCTGGATGTGAACACTGCCGGCAAGGACATGCCCAAAGACCGGGCGCTGGATTTTGATTCGGTGCAGGTGATGCGTTACTCGCCTGAAACGGGGCGGGCGGAAAAGTATGCCGACCATGCTTACCGGACTTCGGAATATGACCGGCCGTTCCAGTTTTATGATGCGACGTATCCGGAGGATTTCCCCAACTATGAGCGCTATCTGTCGCATCAAAAAGCGAACCCGTTTCAACGACCGAAGGCCGTTCCCTTTGGTGCGCGCCACTTCAATGCCATCGGCGATGGACGAAAGGGCCGTATCGTGTGGCCGCATACACAAGAGGGCCAGGATCCGTCATGGTATGCGATTTATTTTGACCTGCTGCCGACAGGGAAAGAGCCGGATTCGCCACCGGCCGGTTTTGTGGGAGACGGCTCGCCACGCATGCTGCGGGAAAGCAACCGTTTTGGACCCACGGGCAACATCAACGGCCGGGTGGTGGACTGGAACCATGACGGGCTGCCGGATCTCTTTTTCGGCTCGGCCACCGGTCATCTGAGCCTCTACCTCAACAGCGGAGAGCCGGGGCAGCCGCGTTTCCGGTCCAAAAAGCTGCTGCTGGATCATGAAGGGGTGCCGATTGATGTGGGCTTCAGCTCCTGCCCGTGGGTGGCGGACTGGAATGGAGACGGAAAAAACGACCTCCTTGTGGGAGCGGAAAAGGGCTGCGTGGTTTGGTATGAGAATGTGGGCAGCGAGGATGAGCCCAGCTTCCGGTTTGCGGGATTTCTGGAAGAGGAGGGGCGCATGATTGTGACCCCGGCGAAACCGATCGCCGAAGGGCACGGGGAGGAGGCGTTTAAGGAAGATTATTTCCCGGTGCCGCAGGCGGTGGACTGGGATGGAGACGGCGATCTGGACCTTCTCCTTGGCGGATATGTGACCGGCCTAACCTTTTATTATGAGAATGTCGGCCAGGAAGGCAGTCTTCCGGTGCTGAAATCACGCGGGCCGCTGACGGATGCTGAAGGGCAGGTCATTGACACTGGCTGGATGGCCGCGCCTGCGGCGGCGGACCTGGATGGTGACGGTGATCTGGATCTGGTCCTGGGAGGAAAGCCGGTGAATGAGGGCAGTGGGGACATGCGCGATTCCAGCCGGGCCATTCTTTATTATGCCAACAACGGCACACGTGAGGCAGCGGTGCTGGTCCGGACACCCTTTCCTGCGAATGCAGCCCCGCCCTTTGGCGGCATGGTGGTGCCGAGCCTGGCGGACTGGGATGGTGATGGTCTGACGGATCTGGTGGTGGTGGACATCCGCCAGCAGGTGACGGCTTTCCGAAACCTGGGGACGAGCACACAGCCGCTGTTTGATTTTAAAGAGCGTCCATTGAAGGGGGCCTGGCAGGCGGAGGGCATTTACGTCAACAGCTTCCAGGATGTGAATGGTGACGGCCACCCGGATGTCCTGAACGGATTTAATGTGATGCTTAACAGTGGTGAGCCGTCGCCACGCTTCTTTCCCAAACGCCTGTCTTTCACAGCGGGGAAAGTCATCAAGCATCCGGTGCCCCATGGCGATGAAAATCCTGGCATCATCCTGCATGATTTCAATGGCGACGGGATGCTGGATGGCATCTATGGCGCGCACAG
This sequence comes from Prosthecobacter sp. SYSU 5D2, assembly GCF_039655865.1. NCBI lineage: Bacteria > Pseudomonadati > Verrucomicrobiota > Verrucomicrobiia > Verrucomicrobiales > Verrucomicrobiaceae > Prosthecobacter > Prosthecobacter sp. SYSU 5D2. The sequence continues at coordinate 213,940 of NZ_JBBYXL010000005.1, forward strand.
CGGGCATCTGTGGTTTCATGTAAATCGCGGGACGAATGACAGGCCGGATCTCGAGCCAACGGGCGTGCAGCTCAGACTTGTCACTGGCGCGGCGCTGAAGGTGGGGCTGCCGGAAGGGGCAAAGGCAGAGAAGGTGGACTTTACCGTTCTCCAGGGTGCCCGGCCAAAGCCGGTGGCGGCAGACTTCGACCAGGACGGACTGCCAGATCTGATTGTGGGCGATGCGTATGGGAAGGTCCGGTATTATGAAAACCTGGGCAGCCGGACGGAGCCTCTTTTTGCCGAGCCGGTGCTCATTGAGGACCGAGGAAGCCGCCTGTTCCTGGGCACGCTGGACTGGAATGGGGATGGTGTCCCCGACCTGGCCGTGATCAAAGGCGGGATCCGGGTCTTTGTGAACCGGGGACGGCCGGGCCAATGCGAGTTTCTGCCACCGGAAGAAATTCAGGTGCCGTCTCCGCAAAGCTATCTTCTGAGCGTTTCAGCGATAGACTGGAACCAGGATGGGGACGACGATTTGCTCTACCTGTCTGCGGATGGCAGCTTTTGTTTTGCGGAGCGGTCGTTTCTTAAATTCGGCTACCTCGCCGGACAGCAGATAGCTGTGGAAACAAAGAAGCGGTGAGGGTGCGGTCAGGCTTGCTTGCGCCTGAGCACGGCCACCCAGCGGTCCACGGATTTGCCGGGAGCATCGGAAAGTTCACGGGAGGCTTTGTTGCGCTTGTTGCTGACGACTTCCATGCCCAGGGCTTCGAGGGCTTTGATAGCGAGCTTATGCTCCACGTCGAAATAGCTGGTGATGACGAGCATGCCGTCCGGGCGGAGCTTGGCGATGCCCTGGTCAAAGATCTTTTTCCATAGTTCCTGGCCATGCCAGAAGTTCTGATGGCGGAGGAAGACGAGGTTAAAATCATCCCCCAGCTCCTTGTGCTGGTCCATTTTGGTCGCATCCTCAATGAGGAACCTGGCAGGCAGATGGGCATGCTGCTCACGTGCCTGGCGGATTTCGCGGATGCGGATGTCGGCACCGATCATTTCCACCTGGCCGCCGGTGGTGAGTTCCTGCCCCACCTTGACCAGGGTTTCCGCTTCATCACAGCGGCCACAGGCAAGGTTGAGAATGCGCATTTCATTGCCTCCCTGCATGTTGGGCTGCAAACTGTCCCGGAGCAGGCTTTTCAGCCGTGCCATGTCCTCTGCGATGGCCGGAGGCAGCGCCGTGGAAGCCTGGACCAGGAGGGAATCTCCTGGGTCCGATGGCTGGGACGGGCTGAAAAGCTGGCTCATGGCGGAATTGGAACATCATCCTCCGTGCCTGGCAAGTGTTCGGTAGCTATGCTTTGCAGACTGCATGAAAAAACGGTGCAAACTGGCGGTGACGGGAGATATTCCCGATATTTGGCATGGATGGCGCGCGTCAAATCCGTTATCCTGGCCGTTCTTTCTATTGGGCAGTTTTGCCTGAACTCCTGTTTCACAATCTCTATGCGCCGTTTTCTTCCATGGTTAATGATGCTCGTCTGCGGGCATGTGAACTGTGCGGAGGAGGTGGCCCTGCGGGCTCAACCATGGTTTTCCCCCTGTGAAATTCTGTGTGCGAACTTGAAGAAAGCCATCGAAGAGCGGCCTGACCTGATGGTCATGCGGCTGGAAGATGCACTGGTGATCAATGAACCGTGCGCGGGTGACATCGTCACGGCGGCGATTGATGCGGTGCGTGCAAAGCCGCACATGGTGCAGCAGATCATCGAGACGGCCATGAAGGTGGCCCCAGCGCGCTCGAGCACGGTCATGGCAGCGGTGCATTCCTATAAACCGGGGAAGGTAAAGGAACTGGTGATGGAAGAGGTACGGCGGGCGGAGATCCCCGCCACGGCTCCGTTGATGGAAATCCGCCGGGCAGAAATGGCCTACTCTGTGCAGCAGGAACCTATTGAGGAAGTGAGGCGTGCCGAAATGCCTGTGGCAAGGGCCGGGCAGATGGATGAGGACAGCATGACTGAGATCCATAACAGCCTGCCGCGTGAGGAAATCCGGCGGGCCGTTTTTACCGTCATGACACTGCCGCCCGACAGGCGCTAAGGCTCGGTTTGGAAAAGCGCAGGGACCTGCCTTCTCAGTCCTGAGAATGAAGAGTGGCGGACAATGCAATTTGGCACGTTGCAAATACTGGAATTGTCGTTAGCCTCGACATGCTCAGTCTCACTCAGTGGATGCTGCAGCATTCAAACAAACACGCTACAAACATCATACTATGAAATACGCCCTCCTCGCACTTGCGGCTTCGGTCATCGCTGGCGGCCTCGTCTCCTGCGCATCCAAGTCCCCTCCTCCGCCGCCTCCAGCACCTGTCCAGTACAGCAAGTAATTTAACCGGTTTGGAGGTCGTCTCATAGACAACCTGTTTCCAACCGACACACTCTCTATGATCCGTCTTCTCTCCGTCGGCCTTGTTTCTGCCTCCTTGATGCTCGCTTCCTGCGCCACCAAGAAAGCCGATTGCTCTTCCTGCTGCGACTCCGCTGCTGATAAAAAAGCCACTGCGGACTGCTGCTCCAAGGACAAAAAGGCCTGCTGTGACTCTGCCCAAAAAGGTCACAAGCATTAACGCTGTCAACAGGTGGTCCATCCACTGACGTCGCGCCGCACGCTGGTCTCTCCGGCGGGCGGCGCTTCATTTTCAGGCCGGGCGCTCAGTGGTGCTGCCGCTGCCGCCGCCGGTTCAGGACCTGGCGGACCACCCGGATAAGCTCGGCACTGTCATAAGGCTTGGGCAGGACCCCGGCGAAGCCGTATTCCCCAGGATCCCGCATGGTGGGATCATAACGGTTACCGCTGGAGACGATGGCATCCACATGAGGGTCTATCTGCCGGAGCTGCTCCATGGCCTGGGCACCGCCCATGCCCATAGGGATGGTGAGGTCAATGAGGACCACATCGAACGGAGTGGCTGCCAGGAGCGACTCGCTGTATCGTTGGACGGTCTCCACGCCGTCACCTGTCTCGACGATTTCGAAACCTTCATTTTTGAGGTTGCGTACGATGAGCTGGCGCAGGAGCAAGTCATCTTCCAGCACAAGCACACGGCCTTGGAGGGGCTTGGTGGAAGGTTCAGGGGCGGTGGGGGACTGCGTGTGATTTGATCCCAGGGGGACGGTAATGCTGGAAAGCAGGGCATGTTTAAATTCAGCGGCGGTGGGGTAGCGCTGGTCGCGGTCCGGGAGGAGGGCACGGACAATCACCGTATCCAGACGGGGATCGCTGCCAGTCATGGCGGAGGGCGGCTGCCAGGCGCCCCGTGGAACGGTGCCGGTGAGCATCTGGTAGAAGACGACGCCGAGAGCGTAGATGTCCGCCCGATGGTCAATCACGGCGCGGGTGTCATACTGCTCCGGCGCGGCATAGTCCGGCGTGCCCATGGCCATATTGCTGAGGGTCAGGAGAGTGCTGGGCTTGTCCAGGCGCTTGGCGAGGCCAAAATCCGCCAGCTTGATGCGGCCGTCAGCGGCAATGAGGACGTTGGCAGGCTTGATATCCCGGTGGACCAGGCCTTTTTCATGGGCGTAGTGCAGGGCATCACAAAGGGCGGGCATGATTTCCAAAGCACGGTCCTGGGTGATCTGCCGCCGGCCCAGGAGCTGGTGCAGGTCGGTACCCTCGATGAACTCCATGACATAGTAGAGGTAATCCCCGACCACGCCGAAATCGTAAACGCTGACGATGTTGGGGTGGTTCAATTGCGCGAGAACCTGGGCCTCCCGGCGGAATCTTTCAGGATAAGAATAGTCAGTGCCATGCTGGCGATGAAGGATCTTGATGGCGACGGCGCGGTCCAGTTTCAACTGATGGCCACGATAGACGGCCCCCATGCCGCCCTGGCCAATGGGGGCATCAAACACATATTCCCCCGCCGGCATCATGGCGGTAAGCTCGGCGGGTGAGGGATAAGTCTGGAGAGGTGCCCAGCCCGCGACGCCATCCGATGCCGACGGAGCCGCCTGGGGAGGCGGGGTCCGTTTGCCAAAAGAAAAAAAGCGCTTCATGTGCAGGGGGTAGGGGTCTTGAACAGTCTGGACATTGTTACCATCGCGCAAGCGGTCTCTTTTGAAACGGCTGAGGGATGTGGGGAGGGCGCGCAAAAGCCTTTTCCGGCCTGTTTTAATCGAAAGAGAAGGCAACTTTTCGGATGAACACTGTCTTTTGCGTTGCCTTAAAGGGGTAAAATCGGTTACCTTCAGACCCCGTCATTTAACGAAAGCATGATCGCCGCCCCCCCACGACGCGCCCTCTCCTTTCTGCTGTTGTACTTTTCAGCGGCAGTGACTGTCATGGCCCAGTCCATGCCGAAGGTCAGTGCCACTGGAAGTGCGGTTGCCTCCCCGCCGGCGACGATGGTGCCGAGGGTCAACTCGCCGACGCTGCCGCGACTCGGGTATTCGAAGTACCCATGGAAAACGGACATCATGGCGACAGTCTTCTGGGTGGGAGAACAGCCGACGGAGAACAACCCGACGCCGAACAACAAAAGCTCCTGGGACACGGAGTGGGAGAAGAATTTTGGCGGGTATGATGATCCGGATCCGCTGAAGCGGGGCAACAACTACTGCCCGCTGGGTTTTACACCTGGGCTGAACCCGTTTTATATCGCCCTGCCATATAACGACCTCAAGGATTATACGGCCCACAAGCCGGAGGCGGCGCGGGTGATTCCCTGGTTCAAGGAGCGGTTCACCAAGGCTGGCAGGACGGTGCTGCGGGGTACGTGGATTGCCATCCGGTATGGCAACCGCGTGTGCTACGCCCAGTGGGAGGACTGCGGGCCGTTTGTGACGGATGACTATGAGTATGTGTTTGGCAATGGGAGGCCGAAAAACACGAGCAACCGTGGCGCGGGGATTGATGTCAGCCCGGCAGTGCGGGACTACCTGGGCATGGCCAGCAATGGCAAGTGTGACTGGCGCTTTGTGGATGTGCATGAGGTGCCGCCCGGTCCATGGCGGACGCTTGGCAATAACAACCACTTCGTCAAAGCCCAGACCCAGCAGCAGGCGACACAGAGGAGCGATGTGGCCTCACGGCTGGAAGAGCTGCGCAAGGCCAGGGATGCCTACTTCAAGCAAAGCGGCAATTCAGAGCAGCGGCTCAGGTAAACCTGACTGGCGTTTGGGGCCGATGTTTGTGCTAGAAGCGGCTGGAGCCGGCGTTTGGAAGGTTCATGTTTTGGAAACCTCTTTTTGCTTCTCTGGCCTTGGCGGTGACGGGCATCGCTGCGGCGGCGGAATCCCGGCCTAACATCGTGTTCTTTCTGGTAGATGACCTGGGCCAGCGGGACATCGGTGTTTATGGCAGCACGTTTTATGAGACGCCCAATGTGGACCGGCTGGCCAAAGAGGGGGCGTTGTTTACGGATGCGTATGCGGCCTGCCCGGTGTGCTCGCCCACGCGGGCAGCGGTGCAGACTGGGCGCTGGCCGCAGCGCACAGGCGTGACGGACTACATCGGTGCAGCGATGAAGCCGGAGCTGTGGAACCGCAATACGAAGATGCTGCCAGCGCCATACAGTGACCGGCTGGCGCATGATGAAATTACAATGGCAGAGATGCTGAAGGAGGCGGGTTATGCGACCTTCTTTGCCGGCAAATGGCACCTGGGGCCGGAGGGCTGGTGGCCGGAGAACCAGGGTTATGATCATAATCATGGTGGGGTGGACCGGGGCGGCCCCTATGGCCGGGGAAAATACTTTGTGCCGTATGACAATCCGCGCCTGCCAGACGGGCCAGAAGGAGAGCACCTGCCTGACCGGCTGGCGACAGAGACGGGCAAGTTTATGGAGGCGAACAAGGACAAGCCGTTCTTTGCGTTTTTCTCCTTTTACTCGGTGCACACCCCTTTGCAGTCCCGGCCGGATTTAGAAAAGAAGTATGAGGAGAAACGCACAAGGCTGGGCCTGGAGGCCAAGTGGGGCAAGGAAGACACGCGGGATGTCCGGCTGGTGCAGGAACTCCCGGTTTACGGTGGCATGGTGGAGGCGATGGACCTGGCCGTGGGCAAGGTGATGGCCAAGCTGGAGGAGCTGGGACTGGCGCAGAATACACTGGTCATTTTCACCTCTGACAATGGCGGCCTGTCCACCAGCGAAGGCTCGCCAACCTCCAACCTGCCTCTGCGCGGTGGCAAGGGCTGGATGTATGAAGGCGGCATCCGCGAGCCACTCATCATCCGCTGGCCGGCGGTGGTGAAGGCGGGATCGGTCATCGAAACACCAGTCTCGAGTCCAGATTATTTCGTCACGGCAATGGATGTGGCACAGGGGAAAACCACGGCCAAAGTAGATGGCGTGAGCCTGCTGCCCCTGCTGCGCGGGGAATCTCTGCCAGAGCGTGCGCTTTACTGGCACTACCCGCACTATGGCAATCAGGGCGGTGCGCCTGGGGCAGCCATCCGGGAAGGCGACTGGAAGCTCATCCAATGGTATGAAGATGACAAACGCGAGCTCTTCAATCTGCGGGAAGACATCGGCGAGCAGAAGGATCTGGCCGCTGGGAATGCGGACAAGGTGGCGGCGCTTTCGGCCAAGCTGACGTCATGGCAAAAGGATGTGGGTGCTTTGATGCCCATCAAGAATCCGAATTTTGATCCCGGCAAGCCCAATGGCCGGCTGCCGGGTGGCGGCGTGGCGAAGAAAAAAAAGAACGTGAACAAACACAAGAAGAAGTGATCAGAGCAGCTTCTTGCGCTTGAAGAACCAGATGGGAATGAGGGCGGAGATGATGAGCAGGCAGATCACCGCCGGGTAGGCCCAGGGCTGACGCAGCTCCGGCATGTGCTCAAAGTTCATGCCGTAAACGCTGGCGATGAGCGTGGGCGGCATGAACAGCACGCTGGCGATGGTGAAGATCTTGATGATCTGGTTCTGCTGGATGTTGATGAGACCCAGGGTGGACTCCAGGAGGAAGGTCATCTCCTGCTGCTGCTGGTTGGTGTAATCATCCAGGGACTTCACGTCGCGCATGACACTGCGGAACTGTGCGGCCAGGTCGCTGCGCATCCAGGTGGCGGCGTTGTTGAGGAAGTATTGCAGCATGCGGTTCACGCTGACCAGGCTCTCACGGAGATTCGCCACCAGGGCGCTGCGGCGGCCAAGGGTGCGGACGACGTCGCCGAGGTCTTTTTCCACGGCAGCGCTGGCTTTGTGGGGGGTCAGGCTGAAAACGTCGCGGCCGACTTTTTTGAGATCGGATTCCACCATCTGGAGGGCATCGGCGATGCGGGCGACGATGAGTTCGCAGAGGGTGAGGAAGACGGCATCGCTGCTCATGGGGCAGGCGCATTGTCTTTTGACCTGGTCGGCCAGGATGCGGAAGGCCAGGGGATCGGCATAGCGTACGGTTGTGAGGCAGTCGGGCGCGAGGACGAATGTGATGGCCGTGGTATCCGGGTCCGGGGTGTCCAGGCCCACAGGGATCCAGGCGGTCATGTAGAGGGCGCCGTGCTCGGAATACAAGCGGCTGGATTCCTCAATCTCCTGCATTTCCTCCCGCGTGGGGAGCTGGTGCTCGAGCCAGCTTTCGGCCTCCAGTTCCTCTGCACGGGAGGGATTGAGGAGGTCCAGGTACACGAGATTGTCCGGGAAGGGGCGCACCTTCTCGTCCTGCCAATCGAAGAGTTGTCCTTGCTGGGTGATGAGTCGGACCATAAGCGGGGGGACGTTTACTGTAGCGGTGATGCGGGGTGTCGCCAAGGAAAAGGCATTTTAGCGACAAAGTCCACGCGTGTTGTCTTGCAACCTGGCCGGGTGCCCGGTAATCCTTGGTCCATCCATGACCCCACACGCCTGGTTCCACATTGAAAATGAGGCCGAGCTGGCCTCCCCTGCCCTGCTGCTTTACCGCGAGCGCATTGAGCACAACCTTCAGCTCATGCTGAAGATCGCCGGGGGGCCGGAGCGCCTGCGGCCGCATGTGAAAACGCACAAATTGCAGCATCTGATCGTGCGGCAGGTGGAGTTGGGCATCACGAAGTTCAAGGCCTCCACCATTGCGGAGGCGGAAATGTGCGCCGCCGGGGGGGCTGCGGACGTGCTTCTGGCCATGCCCTGTGTGGGACCTGGCGGCCACCGTCTGGCGCAACTGGCCCTGAATTTTCCGCAGACCCAGTTTTCTGCCATTGCAGATGATGAAGCCACCATCCGTACCCTGGCCTCCGCTGCGCAGCAGCATGGGGTGAATCTGGGCGTCTTTTTGGAAATGGATTGCGGCATGGGCCGCACAGGGATCCTGCCTGGCGAAGCGGCTGCTTACCTGGTGCATGTGATCAAGGATACGCCGAGGCTGATGTTCCGGGGTCTGCATGCCTATGACGGGCACATCCATGATGCGGATCTGGAAACGCGCCGGGCCAGGTGTGAGACAGCCTATGCGCCTGTACTGGAATTCCGCCAGCGGCTCAAGGGAGAAGGCGTCATCGTCCAGGAGCTAGTCGCGGGCGGCTCACCGACCTTTGGAGTACATGCCTCCCTGCCAGACCGGACACTTTCCCCGGGCACCACGGTGCTGTGGGATTTTGGTTACGGAGAGAAGCACCCGGACCTGCCTTTCCTGCCTGCGGCGGTGCTGCTGGCGCGGGTCATTAGCAAACCAGCGACGGACCGCCTGACGCTGGACCTGGGTCATAAATCCGTGGCCCCGGAAAATCCGCATCCGCGTGTGCGCTTTGAAGAACTGCCGGAAGCAGAAGTCGTGATGCAGAGCGAAGAACACCTGGTGCTGCAAACGGACCGGGCGCATGAGTTCGAGATCGGTCAGGCCCTGCATGGCATCCCCCGGCACGTCTGCCCCACCGTCTCCATGCATGGGGAGGCGGTCATCATCGAGGGCGGCAGCGCCACTCAGATCTGGCCTATTACCGCGCGTAACCGGCGGATAACGGTGTGATCCATCTTTTTGCCAAAACTCACGATCCGCTGGCTCAAGTGGCGCCAACGGTTATTTGAACGCGCCCTGGGCGACCAGTCGCAGACCGTGCAGCGTCAAATCAGGGTCCACCGGGATGTCTTCCTGCATGCCGGCGATGATCCACCCGGCATCTCCACCAGTGGCCACGATGTGGACAGGGCCGGGGGGCAGTTCCTTGCGCAGGGCCTCCAGGATGCCTTTGATCATGCCCCGGTAACCAATGGCCGCACCTGCCTGGATGGCCCCGATGGTGCTCTGGCCGATGGCGGTCTCCGGTTCTTTCAGCTCCACCTGGGGCAGCAGGGCGGTGCGTTCGTGCAGGTAATCCGTCATCAGCCGCAGACCGGGGGCGATGATGCCGCCGATGTAGTGCCGGTCGGCAGAAAGGATGTCAAAGGTCACGGCGGTACCAAAATCAATCACGATGCCCGGTGCGCCGTGGAGGTGGGCCAGGGCCACGGCATTGGCCAGGCGGTCCGCGCCGATGCTGGCCGGGTTTGGATACCGGATGCCGATGCCCATCGGCGTTTCATGATTGAGCACCGTCAGGCGAGGAATAGCGTCCTGAAAAGCCCGCACGGCTGCTGGCACCACGCTGCAAAGTACGGCAGATTCAAAGGTCCATCCGGCCACGGCTTCCTGCACCAGCGCGGGCGTCACCCCCCGTGTGGGCAGCTCCCGGCGGTCCAGGATCGCCTCGCGGGAGGCCAGGCCCAGCTTGGTGCGGCCATTGCCCACATCAATGAGAAGAAAATCGGCGGTCATTGGGCTGGTTATGGACGGGAACGCCATTCTGGGCAAGCAAGATGGAAAAACTGGTTGCGAAAGAAAAGAAAGCATCCACAATCCCTGCCCCTCGCCCCGTTCGCCTCTCATGGGAACTGTCTGCGAAGGAAATATTCGCCCCGCACATTATGAGCAACATCATCGCCAAAATTGATTCTGAACAACTCAAGAAGGAAGTCGCTTCCTTTCATGTGGGTGACACCGTGAAAATCCACACCCGGGTTATCGAAGGCGACAAAGAGCGTATCCAGATCTTCGCGGGCATCATCATCTCCCACAAAGGAGCCGGTCTGAACGAAGCGTTCACCGTCCGCAAAATTTCCTATGGTGAAGGCGTGGAGCGTGTGTTCCCCGTCCACAGCCCAAAGGTCGCCAAGATCGAAGTCGTCAAATCCGGCAAAGTCCGCCGTGCCCGTCTTCACTACCTGCGCGGCCGTAAAGGCAAGCAGGCCATGACCGTCAAGGAGCAGGCCTACAACGCTGACGCGTAATCCGCGTTTCCCCCTTTCGAGGGTTTGTCGTTTTTTCATATGCAAAACACCTCAGCATGAACTGCTGGGGTGTTTTTGTTTTTATTCGGGCGTTCTTACCGCCCTGCCAGCGCGGCGAACGACAGTGGTTTCTCCACGCTACGGCTTGCCAAATGGATCTGGCACTTCCAACTCAGCTGCGCGGGTATCAAGGTCGCGCCGGGCTTGCACGGAGCCGTCCTCTCGCAGGTAAACAAAGAAATTCCCTTGGCTGGCGAACTTCTCCAGCAGTTCCAGCACTTTCCATTCCCCGGTTCTCAACGTGATGTTTCCTTTTCCTTCTGTATCGATGTCACCTTGAAAGGTCATTCCGAAGAAGGGCCGATTCTGCGTCTTTGCCGCACTGTACAGTTGCACAAACGCCTCCTCCACCGATGCGTTTTCGATCGATGGACACTCGAGAATGGCGTTTCGCATCCATTCATACCGCCGAAGACTCGATTCCGAATCACAGACCAGGACCCGCCGCCCCTTCTCCGTCAAGATGCCACTACGGATCGTCAGCGACTCTATGAAGATCTGCTCCACTTTGGCGTTCCTTTGATATTGGTACTTCCGGTTCACTATGATTTGTAGCACTTTGATCGAATGATCTGTTAGCGGTTTGAACAGCCTCCATAGCACCCCATCGAAGGCCCATCCGTCCCCAACCTGGCCGCTGAGCGCCGGTTGCGTCGGTTCGCCCAGCAATTTCACAAGGTTCGCATACGTCTCCACCTCGGCGATCTCCTTCTCAGGTGGTAGTGTGGGCCGAAGAGCAAACAAATTCATGAAGCCCTCGCCAGACTCCGTCGCGAGATGCGGTGTATAAACGGCCAGAGGCCCACCCTGAACTGGAGGATACAACACATTCAATTCCAACGGCTGCGGCTCACCTTTGCCGTCCACTGGCACCGGGAAAAATGGATGCAGATCGCCAACGAATGGCCGTTCCAACGCTCTTGGGACCTTTACATGAAACTCTTTTAGCAGGTCTTTCAATGCCTCATCCGCAGTTGCAAAGGCCACTGTGACGAGCAAGGTCGCAAAAGCAGTTTTCATAGGGTCTTCAGCACTCTGCGATGCTTATCCAGCCAGAGCCGGTCCGCAAGTCTAAGCTCCCCTACCGCCGGTGACTGGACCTTGGGGTTACTGGTGCTCGTAGTACCGGAATTCCAGAGCAGGCGTCTCTTCCAGCACTTCCTTCAGTTCAAACAGGTGCTCAAAGGGTGGCAGGAAGGTATCGCCTTCGTGGGGTTCTTTGACCAGGGTCAGGTAGAGGCCGTGGCAGCGGGGGAGGAGCTCGGCATAGACCTGGGCTCCGCCGATGACGAAGAGGGTCTCGGCATCGGGGCAGGCGGTGGCGATTTCGGAGACGTCGCGGATGATGGTGAGGCCTTCGCGCGGGGCCATGGTGCGGCTGAGGACGATGTTCTGGCGACCGGGAAGTGGGCGGCCGATGGATTCATAGGTGCTGCGGCCCATGAGGATGGGATGGCCCAGGGTGGTGCGTTTGAAAAACTTCAGGTCCTCCGGGTAATGCCAGGGCAGGGTGCCGGCGCGGCCGATGACGCGGTTACTGGCCATGGCTACGATGGCGATGAGGCGGGGAGCAGGCATCAGGGGGCTTTCACTCCGGGCAGTTTCACCTTGGCCACGTAGATGCTCGTCTTGCCTTCGTGGCTGGAGTAGTAGCTGACATACAAATGACCTTCGTGCCAGCATAGCCCAGGGTAGCTGCAGTCGCCGCCGCTGGGCAGCTCCAGCAGGGGGGCGAGGCTGGTGGGGGTCATGGTATAGAGCACCATGTGGGGGCCGGGAGTCGAGCCAAAGCCGCGTGAACCGGCGATGATGGTGCCATCTGGCAGCTCGATGAAATTGGGTCCGCCCAGCGGCACGGGCAACTGCGTCCAGGTCCATTCACGATACGGGGCCTTCGCGACGCCGAGGGCGCCTTTACGATCTCCGCCTTCCCGGCGCACAAGGGCCACTGCGCTGCCGTCTTTGAGGAAGCGCATCGTGGTTTCATTCGGCTGGCCTGGCACCTGCATGATGGAGGAAAGCTGCCAGACGCTGCCATCGGCACTGGTGTAGGATTTCAAGGACCACTCGTCCTCAAACTTGGGTCCGCCGGTGGTCGGGTAGCAGTTGTAGGAGACGCCGTAAAACTTGCTGTCGGCAGGATTCACGACGGTGCGCCAGAGCCAGTCCCCCTCGGCCAGGAGCTTTTGCGGCGGGGTCCAGATCTTGCCGTCAATGGAGGTGGAGTAGCGCGGGCGGCGGCCTTTCAGCGTGGTGCCTTCATACACGGAGCCGCCGCAGAGCAGGTACAGGCGTTTGCCATCGGGGGTGATTTCCAGCTTGGGGTCGCGGAGGTCGGTGCCCTTTTCCGCCACGGTGGCATAGTCCACCCAGTTGTCCCCGGTGGAGGAGATGAGGATGCGGATGACACCATCTCCGCCAACATGGCCGTCACCTTCGCGGAAGCAGCAGAAAAACAGGTTCTTGAACCGGATGAGGTCCGTGAAGGCCTGATGCGGGGCCTTGTCCCAGATCTTCTGCACGGAGACGATCTCCGCCTGCGGGGCCTGGGCCGCCGCGCTGAGGGCGACGATGAATGAAAGCAAGAGGGCGAGAACAAACTTCATGATTGGTTTCAACGTGCCGTCTTTGGGCCGTCCTTCAAGATGCGATGAGGAAGAAAAGCATTCATGAAGCGGTGAATTTGTCCGGCTGGCCGCGTACACTCCGGTCATGAAACACGCGATTTGGGCATTGGCAGGGTGCATGGGTCTGGCAGCGAACAGTCTGCTGGCCGCACCGCAGGAGATTCTGGTCAACGGGCGCATTGTGACCCTGGAAGGTGACCGGGTGGTGCAGGCTATGGCGGTGACGGATGGCCGCATCACCGCCACGGGCACGGATGAGGAGGTGCGCAAGCTGGCGGGCGCGGAGACCCAGGTGGTGGACCTCGGGGGCAAGATGGTGCTGCCGGGTTTCATCGAGACCCACTGCCACAGCATGGGTGCCTCCAAGGCGGCGCTGGAAGGCGATTACCAGGAGCTGTCCAGCATCGCGGAAGTGCAGACATGGATACGTGAACAGGCGGCGCAGCATCCCGCTGGAACCTGGATCGAGGTGCCGCGCAATGAGATCACCCGGTTCAAAGAGCGCCGTTTTCCCACGCCGGAGGAGCTGGATGCGGCCACCACGGAACATCCGGTCATTTTCGTATCGGTGACGAAAACGGTGCTCAATTCGGCAGGATGGAAGGCGCTGGGCGTGACCGGACCGGACAGCCAGGTCAGCGGTGGCGAGGTGGTCTTTGAAAACGGCCGGCCGGTGCTCATGCGCGGCGGTCAGGCGGCACTTCGCGCTTTGCAGCCGATGAAGACGGCTCCGTCACCGGAGGCTGTAAGGGCTAAATTGAAGGAGCTGCATCAGGTTTATAATTCGGTGGGCATCACCACGATTTTCGAACGCGCCACGGACCGCGCTGGGCATGACTTGTTTTGCGAGCTTGCGGCTAAAGGCGAGCTGACCACGCGCATGCGTGGCACGTTCCGTTTTTCAGCGCAGAAGGCGGCTGATGTGGAGAGCTATCTGAAAAAGCTGGGGCTGAAACCGGGCGAAGGCGATGACATGGTGCGGGCCACCTGCCTGAAGATCACCGTGGATGGGGGCATCCACTGGGGCACCACCTGGCTGAGCGAGCCGCATGGTGAAAAACGTACGGCGTTTTATCGCAACACGGACCCTGCTTATGGAGGCCAGCGCAACTACACGCCGGAGCAGATGCGGGAGATCTTTGGCACGGTGAACCGGCTCGGCTGGCCGATGAGTGCGCACGTCACCGGCGATGGCGGGGCCATGGAGGTGCTGCGGGCGGTGGAGGCTGTGGCCAATGAGCAGCCGGACATGCTGCAGCGCCGCTTTAATCTCATTCATTGTTATTTTCCGGATAAGGCGATGGTGGCCCTGGCCAAGAAGCTCAACGCTGGCGTGGATACCCAGGGGTATCTTTATTACCGCGATTCCGATTTCATCGCCAAGATCTACGGGCAGTCCTGGGTGGACCGTTTTCTGGGTCTCGCTGCCTGGGCCGAAGGCGGGGTTCCGGTGGCCACGAACAGCGATCACATGATCGGGTTTGATCCTGACCAGGCGATGAACAGCTTCAATCCTTTCCTGATGTTGTACATTGCGGTCAGCCGGAAGAATGATCTGGGCGAGATCCATGGTGCTCATCAAAAACTCAGCCGCCTGGATGCGCTGCGTGCGGTGACGCAATGGGGGGCTTGGCTAAGCTTTGATGAAGACAAGCTGGGCAGCCTGGAGCCTGGCAAGCTGGCGGATTATGTGGTCATTGACCGCGACTACCTGACCTGCCCGGAGGAGGAGATCCGCGAGATCCAGGCCGTTCGCACTGTCCTCGGCGGGCGCACGGTTTGGGAGCGGCGCTGACCTGGAAATTAACCGCCAGCACCGCCCACCATGGCTGCATCTGGGCCGCACATGCGGGCCGGGTCAAGAGCCTCATTCAGCTCCGCTTCAGTGATGCCGAGTTCATCAAGGCGCTGCAGACAGAGCTGCCGGACGGGAATGCCGGTCTTCGCGCTTTCCTTGGCAATGACACTGGCCTTGTCATAACCAATTTTAGAATTCAAGCCGGTGATCAAAGCCAGACTTTGCTCGATAAGTTCATTGCAGCGGTCCTTTCGCGCCTCGATGCCCTGGATGCAGCGCTCATCGAAGAGACGGGTGGCATTGGTCATCAGCCCGATGCTTTCCAGCAGCGCGGTGGTCAGTGCGGGCATCATGACATTGAGCTCAAAATTGCCATTGGCCGCGCACCAGGTGACGGTGGCGTCATTGCCAAAGACGCGGGCGCAGACCTGCATCAGGCTTTCGCACATGACGGGGTTCACCTTGCCTGGCATGATGCTGCTACCGGGCTGTGTGGCGGGCAGGCTGATCTCACCAATGGCGCACTGGGGCCCGGAGCCGAGCCAGCGGATGTCGTTGGCAATTTTGAAAAGACTGGTCGCGATGACCTTCAACTGGCCGCTTACTTCCACCAGGGCATCCTTGGCCGCCTGGGCTTCGAAGTGGTCCTCCGCCTCGCGGAAAGGCAGGCCGGTTTTTTCCGCCAACAGGGCGATGGCGCGCGCGGGAAATTCCGGGTGGCAGTTCAGCCCGGTGCCCACAGCGGTGCCGCCCAGGGGAAGCTCGGCCAGGGTTTTTATCGCCTTATGCACGCGGTCCACGCCATGCTCCATCTGGCGGGCATAACCTTTGAACTCCTGGCCCAGCCGCACGGGTGTGGCATCCATGAGATGCGTGCGGCCGATTTTGAGAACGTCCCAAAATTCCTCGCCTTTCCGGGCCAGGCCTAACTGGAGGTTCTGCAAAACAGGCAGCAGGCTGTTTTGCAGCTCCTGCGCCACGGCCAGGTGGATGGCAGTGGGGAAGGTGTCGTTGGAGGACTGGCCCATGTTGACATGGTCATTCGGATGCACCGGATCCCTGGCACCGATGGGCCGACCCGCGAGCTGGCAAGCACGGTTGGCGATGACCTCGTTAACATTCATGTTGGTGCTGGTGCCGGAGCCCGTCTGATAGACGTCCAGGATGAAGTGAGCGTCCAGCTTGCCCTCGGCCACTTCCAGCGCGGCCTGTTGGATGAGGGTGATGCGTTCTTGGGAGAGAAGCCCGAGGTCATGATGCACCTGCGCTGAGGCCCATTTGATCAGACCATAAGCATGGATGATGGGGTAGGGCACCGGTCTGCCGCTGACGGGAAAGTTTAACACGGCACGCTGGGTGGAGGCTCCATACAGGGCGTCCGCAGGCACGGGCATCTCACCCAGGCTGTCTTTTTCGATGCGGGTGTTCATAGTGAGTATGGTTGCAGATGAAATGAGATGCGGAAACCAAAAGATCATCGGCTCAGGTCCGTTTAGTGATTCTGCCAATGACCCGATTATCTCCCACCGCTATCCTTCATCTATTTTATGTGACGCTGCTGCTACTGGCGGGGGTGCCGATGGCCCAGGCCGCCGGGTTGGATGCGGCTCCAGAGGGCAGTTTCACCATCGTCGTCATTCCAGATACGCAGCAGTATTTGGGAAAAGGGGCCAAGCACTCACCCGAGAGCACTGCCCCCATGACCAACCCCGTTTTCCAAAATCACGTCCGCTGGATCAAGGAGAATCTGAAAAGCCAAAAGGTGGTCTTTGTCTCCCATGTCGGAGACATTGTGGACAAGAACAACGAGGATCAATGGACGGTGGCCCGGCAGTGCATGGACCAGCTTCATGGCGAGGTGCCTTACAGCATTGTGGTGGGTAATCATGACATGAAGGGCAGCGGAGATTCCTCCCTTTTTCAAAAGCACTTTGGTGCGGAGCGCTTCCGCGATTTCCCCTGGTATGGTGGCGCGTTTGAACCCAAAAGACCCACGCCTGAAATCTCCGGCAACAATGCCAACAGCTACCAGCTTTTCAGTGCTGGCGGGCTGGACTTCATCCACCTGAGCCTGGAGTGCAACGCGCCGGATGACGTGCTGGCTTGGGCCGACAGCCTGCTGACGAAGCATGCCGCCCGCCGCGCCCTCATCACCACCCACATGGACCTGGGCATCCGGGAAAAACCGAAGACAACTGAAGGCTACATCAAAGACCCGAAGGGCCGAATGAACTGGACGAAAAACCATGGCAGCCGCGGCAATACGGCGGAGCAGATGTGGGACAAGCTATACCGCAAGCACGCCAATCTGGGCTTCATCTTCTGTGGCGACCAGAGCCGCTGCACGGCCATGAAGCTTTCCACACAAGGCGATCATGGGAACACGGTACACGCTCTTCTTTCCGATTACACTTCCTCAGGGCCGCTGCGGCTTTATCGCTTTCTGCCAGGGGAAAACCGCGTCCAGGTTCTCACCTATGACACGACGCTGAACGAGCTGGTGGAGAAGAGCCGATATGTGGAGGAGCGTTCCGAGCACCAGTTCAGTCTGCCATATCCGATGAAAGTGAAATGATGCATTAAGCCCGAACAGACGATCTTGCTGGCACCCCCATGCCAAAGTGCGATGATAACAGCGTGACCCCCGCTGACCGCGCCCTCCTACTCAAACTTTCGCAAACCCTGCAGCAGGCCAAACGTGAGATCATGGATGACTGGCTGCGTGCAGTGCATGCAGATCGCAGCATCCAGGCATCCGAATACATCTCCAAATCAGGCCTGGAAGACCATCTGCCGCAGCTTCTGGAATCCGTGGCCGAACTTCTCCGCTGGGAAAGCCGGGAGAATTCAGAAATCATCGCTGAAAATGCCCGCAAGCACGGCAGCTACCGATGGGAGCAAGGTTACAGGCTGGAAGAGGTTGTCAGGGAGCTGACCATCTTCCGCACGGTCATGATCCGCCACATCTTCCGCATCGAGAAGGAGCACGGCCCCCTCTCGCCAGAGATCCGGCTGGTGATGACGGAGCGTCTTCACAAGATGCTGGATGAGCTGAGCTGGAGTTCCACCCAGCAGTTTGTGGATGAGCAGCAGCGGAATCTGATTCATGCCAGTGATTCGCGTGCCCGCCTCCTTCATAACATGTCGCATGAGCTGCGCAATCTGCTCAACGGCCTGAGCCTGGCGGCGGAACTGATTGAAGATGAGACGGCGGAACCAGTCCGTGAAATGCAGACGACTCTCTCGCGCAGCGTGAGCCACATGAAGGAGCTGCTGGATGATCTTCTGGATCTCTCTGCTCTGGTCAATGGACAGCAAATCGTCAGGCCGGTGACGTTTCAACCGGCCAGCCTGCTGAAGCATGTCCTGGCCGTTTACCGCCTCATGGCGGAGGAGAAAGGCCTCGCACTGCATGCGCACTGCGATGCGAGCCTTGAGACCGTGTTTGGGGATGAGCGGAAGATTGAGCAGGTGGTGATCAACCTGCTTTCCAATGCCATCAAATATACCTCCAAGGGAGAGATCCGGCTATCATTCAAGCCTGTGGAACATGACCGGTGGAGCCTTTCGGTGGCGGACACGGGGTCAGGCATTTCGAAGGAGGATCAAAAGCAGATCTTTTCAGAGTTCTACCGTGCCGAAAGCACCTCCCAGGCGCGTGGCGTCGGGCTGGGACTGGCCATATCCTGCCGCTTGGTGGAGCTGCTGAAGGGGGAGCTCAGGCTGGAATCCGCCCTTGGGGAAGGCAGCCGGTTTGAGGTCGTGCTGCCACGGACCTTTGAGGCGGCACTGGTTGCCAGCAGGCCCGCCTCCCTTGAGAATGGGCAGGCTGAGCCGCGCTGAAACACGCTGCCCTCTGTCCTACCGTTCGATCACGAAGCTTCTCTGTCCCACCAGCGCAGGAATGACGGAGACCTCGCGTTCCTTGATCAGGGAACCCAGACTGCTTTCATCAATGGCGGCGAGAAAGGCCTCCAGCTCGTCAGCATCATAGGACATGGCCTGGAGCTGCACCCGGCCGTCGGGCAGGTTTTTCACCGATCCGGTGACATCGTAGCCGGAGGCGATCTGCTTGGTGGAATAACGGAAACCGACACCTTGGACACGGCCGGTGTAGAGCACTTGCTTGGCAATCATGATGGCTGTCCTGGATACCGAATCCGACGTTGAGTGCAAGACCTTGGCTGTCTTTTCACCGTCCGCCAGCTTTTGTCCGCAATCTGATGAATGGGCGGGCGTTTTCATCTTTGATGAACACGAAGCCTCATGTCCACCTAACCAGAATTGCGTTTTTATGGTACGCGCTCTTCGCTGGCGGCTTGGTATCCGCCAGAGACCTGGCTGTTGAGGTCACCCGCAATGTCGCCGTACCGATGCGGGACGGGGTGGTCCTGCGAGCGGATGTCTTCCGGCCAGCCACGGGAGGACCCTATCCGGTGCTGGTGATGCGTACGCCTTATGGCAAGCAGGGGAAAAAGTTCGATGCGTATGTGAAGGCGGGATACATCGTCGTCTGCCAAGATGCGCGCGGACGATATGAGTCGGAGGGGGAATATGAATCTTTTTACCGCTTCGATACTCATGATGCCGAGGACGGTTATGACACGGTGGAGTGGGCCGCCCGGCTGCCAGGTTCCAACGGCAAGACCGGTACCTTTGGGGCTTCATACAATGCTTTCCTGCAATGGCGGCTTGCCCCGCTCCGGCCACCTTCCCTGGTCGCCATGGCGGCGAGCTCCATTCCGCCCCGCCTCACCCAGCTTGAGGGACCTGGAACCATTCGGCCAGGCCGGCGTCTGTCCTGGTTTTATGCCGGCATGTCACCGGACATGCGCAAGCGCTCCGGAGCCCCCGGTCCCGTCACCAAGGCCGAGGCGCAGAAACTGTGGAAAAGTGGCGAGGAAAAACGGCTCATGCAATTTCTGCCCTGGCTGGACCTGCCGGACAGCGTGTTTGAGGGGGAAGCCGCCGCCGTCAAACACTGGCTGCGAAACCCGCATCTGGACCCCTGTGCCCTCCTCGACGGCTGTCCCCAAGTCGCCGTGCCCAATCTGGACATCATCGGTTGGTTTGACCATTGCAATGACTCCATCGAGCTGGACCAGGCCCTCATGCAGCATGGAAGCACTGCTGCAGCACGCCAGACACGCCTCATCATCGGCCCCTGGAGTCATAGCGGGCGTGGCAAGCGCAAGCAGGGTACGGTGGACTTCGGCCCCGCTGCAGTCTTGAACCTGGCAGCGGAGGAGATCCGCTGGTTTGACCGCTGGCTCAAAGGCAAAACGGCAGATGCCTCCCCCGCGCCGCCCGTGCGCATCTTCATCATGGGGGCCAATCAATGGCGGGATGAAAACGAATGGCCGCTGAGCCGTGCGGTGCCGCACACTTTTTACCTGGGCGGCAAAGGCAGTGCCAACACCCCTGCCGGGGGTGGCCAGCTCAGTCAGGAGCCTTCGGCCGTTGGCACAAACAGTTATACTTACGATCCTCGCGACCCTGTCCCCACCCTCTGGACGCCTGCCATGTTCACCGTCCCGGCGGAGCAGGCTCCTCTCGCGGAGCGACAGGACATTCTCGTTTATCAAAGCCAGCCCCTCACAGCCCCGCTGGAGGTCACCGGTTATCCGCAGGTCATTCTCCATGCGGCTTCCACCGCTCCAGATACGGACTTCTTCGCGCGGTTAATTGATGTGGCCCCGGATGGCAGCACCCGGGACATCACCATGGGCATGGTTCGTGCCCGTTATCGGAATGGCCTGGCGGACCCCAGACTGCTCACGCCAGGTGAAGTCACCGAATACAAGATCACTCTCCGACCCACGGCCAACCAGTTTCAAAAGGGCCACCGCATCCGTCTGGACATCACCAGTTCAGACTTCCCCAATTACGACCGCAACCACAACACGGCTGCTGATCCCAACAGCAATGCACGGCTGGAAAACGCCGAACAAACAGTTCATCACGGAGGCATCCGCTCCTCCCGCATCATCCTGCCTGTGATCCCTTAGGAAAAATGACGGGGGGCTTCGCCTCATTCGGCGGCCTTGGAGTCTCCATCCAGGGTGGTGCGCAAGTTTTTCACGAAGTCCGCCGTGGCCGCATCCAGCAGCAGCACGCCCTGGCCGTTACGGTTGCGCAGCAGGCGGATGTGACGTCCCTGGGCATCAAGGACCAGTTCCTCAGGCGTGTCTGTCGCGGCCTTCACATCGTACCGTTGCAGGAGGCAGTTGCGCATGGCTTTGAAAAAGGCGGTGGCGTGTTCCGGTGTCAGCCACTGGGTCTGCCAGGCGGCGTGGTCACGCGGATGATCCGGCGCTGCATAGGCTAACAAACGATCCGACTGCCAGCCACGCGCGGCCTGGCCGGCGTCTTCATCGCTGTTGTAGGTGCGCAGTGCATTGAAGATGGCAAAGCGGCCCAGGGAATCATCCCAGTAGGGTTCGTTACCCGCGACGGTCAGACTGGGGAATTGCGGCCGGCTGGGCGGAAGGGCGCTGTTGTCCAGATACCTCTCCACCTCAATGATCTCCGCACAGTCACGTGGTGGGCGTGAATAGGCGGCATCTAGCTGCGCAAAGTCCCCGGCACTGTGGAGAGTCTGGGCAAATTCAAAGCCGGGGCGGAAGGGAAACATGGCCAGCTCTTTCAGGAAAACGGGTATCTGAATCTCGTTCAATGGATGGTCCGGGTCCTCGGCGGGCAGGTCACTTTTGGGTGAGGCTTGCGGGTTTTGGAGACTGTATAAAAAGCGCGTCAGCCCGGCATCCCCGGCCAGCAGGGATTCACGGGCCAGCCGCTCATCCGTGGTCAGCGGTTCTTTGCGCTCCTCCGGGAAAAGCGTGCCGCCAAATTCCCGCAACAACTGGCCAAAGGCGATGGCCAGCGGCCGGTCAGGTGCAGGTTTTCCAGGAACGGGGTTTTCCTCGGTGATGAGCAGCGTACCGCTATCCTGGTCATACCAGCCGCCAAGCTGCCGGGCCCAGAGGGCGGCGCGCAGCGGCAGCGGGTCCACCGGTTTGTCTATCCAGCCGAGGGCTGTCAGCGCCAGGGCAAAACGGGGCCCTTCATCCTCCGGCTGCTGCTTGCGCAGCCAGGCGAGGATGGCGGTCTCCACCTCCGTCTGAGTGGCTCCCACCGTCGGGGTGGGCAGCGCCTGGAGCTTGCGGAATTTCATCAGCTCAATGCCCATTCCAACGTAGTCCGGCTCCACATCGTCACCCTCAGGTCCAGCCACGGGATCCATCAGCGGGATGCCTTTCATGCCGAGGGTGCCAAGCTTTTGCAGCAGCATGGAATTTTCCTCCTGCAGCGCATTCACCTGGCCCTGAAGATATTCCACCTGGCCTTCCAGCAAGGTGATCTGGGCCGGCAGATCATCGGCTTCCGCAGCGAGCTCCGTTTCAACGGTAAGGGCAGATTTTCCCGGAGGTTTGGATACAAAGACGCCTGCACCCAGCCCTGCAAAGACAAGGATGAGCAGCAGCACAGCGGGGGGCAATTTTGGCATGGGGGGAATGATAGACGCAGGATGTCCGGGAAAAAACCGGATAAACAGAAATCTTGAATTTTGAACAGGGTATAACCAATTGTACAGAGGCTCCGCAATGAACCTGCACATTCGTTTCAGCCGTGCCTCAAAGCTCTAATCCGTGATCTGAAAGTTATGAAAACGTCATCCTCAATGTGTTCCGGTCTTATTGAATATCTTGAGCCCCGGCTGGCTCCGGCGGGCATCATCACCCTTACTGTGGCGGGCGGCGTCCTGACCATCACCGGTGATGGCGCTGACAATGGCATCCGCATCACTGATGATCCGCTGAATGGCGAATGGGACATCACAGACCCCCTGGCCGGAACCAGCTACGTCCTTAATGGTGTGGTGCAGGCCGCTCCTTTCAGCATCCCTGCCCAGCTGGGCATCAAGGCCAATCTAGGAGATGGCAATGATGACATCCGGCTCATCGGCAGCGGCGCGGAAAATGCCTTTATACTTTCCAAGGGCATCAAAATTGTCACCGGGGCCGGCAACGACAACATCGACATCGGTACCGGCGGCACGCAGAATTTCATCATTGGCGGCGCTTTTCAGGTGAACATGGGGGACGGTGATGACGAATTTGATTTCAATGCCTCCTCCACCATCCTTTCTGCCGTGAAGATCCTGGCGGGCACGGGTGATGACAATGTGGACTTTGAAGGTGGCGGCACTCTCGTCCTGACCAAAGGTCTGAACGTGGATCTTGGGACAGGCAATGATGATTTGGACATTATCGCCACGTCCTTTTCAGTGACTGGCGGCGCCCTCACGATCAAGGCCGCAGGCGGAGCAGGCACCACCCCCTCCCTGACCATTGGCAGCAGCCAGTTTTCAGCGGCGGGTGCCGTAAACATCACGGTGCTGGCAGGGAATTCATCCATCGAGATTGGCAACACCTCCACGGACGTCCTGAACTTTGGGTCCGGATTGAAAGTGATCGGCGGCACCGGCAATGACACGGTGGATTTTAACGGCCAGATGCTCAACAGCGCGGCGGTCCTGGTGGACTTGAAAGCAGGCAACAACTCCCTGATCATGGAAAACAACGGCAGCATGAGCGGCACGACGCTCACGTTCAAAGGCCTGACAGGAAATGACGAGCTGCGGATGGATCCCAACTATGCGCTGCAACTGGCCGGCCAGTTCAACCTCAACCTGGGTGCGGGTGACAACACTTTCGGGGCATTGGCCGGCAGCACACTGGCGGCAGGCAGCCTGGTGTATAAAGGCGGGGCCGGCGTGGACGGAATCGCATTCGACGGGGCCAGCCTGCGCACCAATGGTGTGTCCAGCTTCCTCCTCGGGGATGGTGCCAATATCCTGGACCTGGCCCCGACGGCCTCCCTGTTTGTGGGGGGCAGTCTAGGAGTCACCAGTCTGAATGGAAACGACATCCTGACAGTGAACACCCCATCGTTTAATGTGCTGGGCAGCTTGAATTTAAAACTGGGAAGTGGTAACAATGCCACCACCTTTACCGGAGCGACTGCGAGGATCGGAGGCGCTGTCAATTATACCGGAGGCATCGGTACAGACACATTTGAAAGCACCAATACGGAGTTTTTTGTTCAACGTGCCGTCAATTTTAACGGCGGCGCGGGAGTCAATACGCTGTATCTGAGGCCCACCGATGGAATCATCGGATCCCTCAAATACACGGGGGGAACAGGTGATGACTTCATAGCTTTAGGAGATACTGGCGGGGCATCTGACCTGGTGGCCATCAATGGAGCCATGCTGGCTAATTTGGGTTCTGGATCTTCCTTGCTCTATCTGACTGATACCCTGGTTCAGGGCAACGTGACGACAAAATCAACGAGCAAGTCAGTGGAAACGGATCAGTTTATCGCCAATAACAGTTCGTTCAATGGCCATCTCAATGCCATCCATGGCGCCGGGACCTCTGTTGGTGCCTTTATCGATGTGGTGGTGCGCGGGAATTTTCTCCTGAATGCTGGAGAAGGTAGCAGCAGCATTTTACTCGATCACACTCCTGGCTCACCTGTTTTAAGCCAGTGGTTTGGCACTGTGAAAATCATCACCGGTTCCGGGGATGACTCCGTGGTGCTCGGCAGCAACCCGGTCGTGCCCAATGCCGGCAACATCTTCTACAAAGACATCAGCGTGAACCTGGGAGCGGGCACCAACAGCTTCACCCAGGGCAACAACACCTTCCTGGCGGGCACGAGCTTCCCGTGATCAATAGTCCCGCGCGAGCAGGTAGTCTGCCAGCTCGCGCAGCCTGCCTCCCCGGTTGCCAAATACGGCCAGGGCATCGTGCGCCACCTGGGTGAGGCGGTGAGCCTCATCGCGGGAGGCGTCCAGGCCGATGAGGGCCGGATAGGTGGACTTCTCGGAAGCGAGGTCTTTGCCGGCGCTCTTGCCCAGTTTTTCACTGGTCTGGGTCACGTCCAGGATGTCATCAATGATCTGGAAGGCCAGTCCGGTGGCCATGCCGAAGTCCTGGAGGGCCTGCAGCTCCTCAGGCTGGCAGTCCGCGCACATGCCGCCCAGCTTCAGGCTGGTGGTCAGCAGGGCGGCAGTCTTATTTTCATGAATGAAACGCAGGGATTCCAGAGGGAGCTTTTGCCCTTCACCCTCCAGATCCGCCACCTGGCCACCCACAAGGTGCAGGCTGCCGGCGGTGCGGGCGAGTTCTGTGACCAGGGCACCGGCACCATAGCGGACAGTGACGGGTGTCTTCACCAAGATCTCAAAGGCCAGCGCCTGCAGGGCATCCCCGGCCAGGATGGCGATGCCGTCTCCATAGACCTTGTGGCAGGTGGGCACGCCCCGGCGGAAATCGTCATTGTCCATACTGGGCAGGTCATCATGGATCAGAGAATAAGTGTGCAGGCACTCCACCGCCGCTGCTGCAAAGGAGGCGCTTTCCTTGCTGCCGCCGCTGGCCTCCGCCGCTGCGAGGCAGAGGATGGGCCGCAGTCTTTTGCCGCCGGCAAAGACGCTGTGACGCATGGCCTTGTGGATCGTCGCCGGGGCGGTCTCGGCGGAGGGGATCAGCAGGTCAAGGACTGCGTCCACATAGGCGCAGCGGTCAGTCAGATAGGTTTTCAGGTCGGACATTCAGTCTAAAAAAGCAGTATCGGCAGCGGCAGGGAAGGATCAATGATGGTTGCGGCTGAGATCCTCAGCCAGGTGGGCAAAGTCTCCCGCTTCACACCATTTCACAAAGCGCTCGGTCAGCCGTTTCAGTTCATCCCATTCATGGCGGATTTTTTTGGACTCATCCTGGGTGATGCTGTTGTCAGAAGCTGCATGGCTGATGGCGGCCAGCAGATCGGCAAACTGCTGGACGATCTCCTGGGTGCCCAGCATCACCTCGCGACCGGCCAGCTTGCAGGTGGGCGGGTTCTTCACCAGCACGCCTTCGGCCTTGTGGCAGAGCCACTGGATGAGGTGGTCATCCCCTGTCAGCTCGTAAAGCTGGCGCACGCGGTCCAGGGGATTGGAGGCACCGCTGCCTTCCTCTTCATCGCGCTGTCCCCACTTATAGACCAGGGACAATGACACGCCCATTTTGGCCGCGATTTCTTTCACATGCCCTTTGTCCAAGGCCTGGCGGATGACTTCGTGAGACTCCATACCTTTGTTTTTCACGAACGAAGCCCCCTTGGCAAGCTAGAATCCCCGGTGGACCTCAGATAGTAGCCCCTCCGATACGGTCGTCAGACCCGCCAACCAGCCACATCCCCTACCCTGGCATACACCTCACGGCCGACGGCGCTGTTCTCCACCAGGTCCTCGCAAAAGCGGATCCGGCCACGCTCAAAGAGCGTGATGAAGCAGGAGCCGCCAAAGCGGAAATAGCCCTTTTCATCCCCTTTCCGCACCGGAACGCCCGGCTGCGCGGTATGCACCACGGTGCCCACACAGGTGGCTCCGACCTCCAGGAGAGTGACCAGTCCAAAGTCCGGCGTGCTCAGCCGCGTCACATAGCGTTTGTTCTCCCAGAACAGGCTGGGGCGTTTCATGAAGGCGATTGGGCTGACCGAATAAAGCGGGCCATTGATCAGCCGGGGGGTATCCGGCGTGCCATCACAGGGGAAGTGAAAGCGGTGATAGTCCGTCGGGCAGAGGCGTGAGATGAGAACGCTGCCGCCTTCATACCTTTTGGCCAGCTCTTCGTCCCGCAACAAGGCAGGCAGATTGAAGCGCACTCCTTTGACAAAAAAATCCGGTCCCACCGTCACATCCGGGATCACAAAATGCCGTCCGTCTGCCGGAAGGGCCACCGCTGCCGCCTCCTCCACCACGGGCCGGGCCTCCGGCTTCAGCTTTCGGTAGAAAAAGTCATTGAAGCTGCCGTAGCTCTCCACCGGCTCTGCGAATTCTCCCACGTCCACGCCATACTGCTGGATGAAGGGGCGGATGCGCGCCGCACTCTTGGGCGCATCCATCTGCCGGCCATACCAGTCGGAAAACAAGGCTCGCTTCACTAGCCCGTGCAGGGCCACCTTTCCCAGGGCATTTTCATAAACGAACCGCAGCGGTCCCTCCCCATACACGGCCTCCGTTTCCAGGCGTTGGGTCAGGCGGTTGTAGAACTGGATGGGCTGGGCTGGCATCTGGATTCTACGTTTCCCCACCCTGGGGCGGGAGGCAAATGCCTGTTGGCCCCCGCCCCACATTGGGGCATGGTATCCCATGGCTGAGGAAACCCCACCTCCAACCGCGCCCCCGCATGCAAACCGGCCCTCCGGCTGCTTGCGCTTCTTGGGCATCCTGCTGCTGCTCCTAGTCGTCGCCGGGGGTGTCATCGCCTGGAAATTCATGGATACGGCGCGGGAAGGACTCGCCTGGATGGGGGAGACGCTGGTCACCCAGGATATCAATGTCACCTTCCGCCAGTCCGTGACGGAGATTGTTTCGACCAAAGGAGACATCCTGGAGGTGGCCACCATGGAGACGGATGAAACGGTGACCAACTACGACATGAAGACGCTCTTTGACCGTACGGTCTATTTGGGCACCACCATCTCAGAAATCCGGGTGCCGGTCGTTTACAGGTATCACATCAAGCTTTCGGATGAATGGAAGCTGCGTGTGGATGAGGGAGGCCAGTGCATCGTCCACGCTCCCGCCTTAAGGCCTTCCCTGCCCCCGGCCATCCGCACCGAAGGCATGGAAAAAAAATCAGAAGCCGGGTGGTTCCGGTTCAATGCGGCTGAAAATCTGGCAGCGCTGGAAAAGAACCTCACCCCCACACTGGAAAAACGCGCAGGCAACCGCTCCCACCTGAATCTGGTGCGCGAATCCTCCCGCAAATCCGTCGCCGAATTTGTCAAAAACTGGCTGCTCCAGCAGACCTTCACCCCGGCCAGCCAGGTCAAAAGCATCACCGTCATCTTTCCCGATGAAATCCCTGCCCAAGGGGAACCCAGGCCTTTCCCGCCTACGGTGCTGATGCCTTAAACGGCTTTGACAGTACACGCGTTGAGGTGGAAATCGAATCTTACGACAGTGATGGCACAGAAAAGATGTCCATTGTGGGGGCTGCCGGATGTGATGGAATAAAGCAGACTCCTATTGTGACTTTAAGATCCTGCACCGAAATTTTCCAGTTTAAGCTTGTCTAAGAGACGCCCCTGCTTTTCTATACATACCATAAAAATCTCGTGCTCCGAGTTCACATTCCCAACATCTCCTTTTCAGGATATGCGGAGGTTGCAAGGCAGTCCCTGATATAAAATGACACGACTGGTTTGGTTCAAAGGTCACTCCAGGCCTGAAGCAAATTTTCAGACAGGCTGCCACCTTCTTATGCATTTTCCGCCATGAATCTTTCTTTTCCAGCGTCCCTCTCCCTCTCTCCTTGCGCCTGTCGAAAAACCTTTCAACAGGCTGCGGGTTGGGCCGGAGACCTGGTAAAGGCGGCCGCCCGAGGAGCCGTTTTACTAATGATTTTACACGGTGGTGCTTTTGGCGCCGAGCGCACTCAGGAATTCCAACTGGTGGCCGGATGGAACGCCATTTACCTGGATGTAGACCCTGCAAATGATGCGGTGGCGGCGAATTTTCAATCCGGGCTGGTGGATGTGGTGGCGCGTTATTTCATCCCGAAGACGCCGGTGCGGTTCATTGAAGACAGCCTGGAGGAGCCGTGGAACACGGCGGGATGGTCTGTGTGGTATGCGCCCTCCCGGGAGGAATCTTTCCTAAACAGCCTGCATGCGGTGCATGGCGGGGCGGCCTATCTGGTGCATGCGGTGCAGGCCGGCACCCTGACCATCCAGGGAGAGACGATCCTGCGGCCGGTGAACTGGAAGATGAATTCCTTCAACCTCACCGGCTTTCCGGTGGAGACTGCTGGGCTGACGTTTGCGCAGTATTTTGCGGGGTCGGGAAACCGGATCGGCACGCGGGTTTACCGCCTGAATAACGGGAGCTGGCAGAAGGTGACGAATCTGACAACGACGCAGATCCGGCCCGGAGAGGCCTATTGGGTCTATTGCGAAGGGAGCACGGACTATGCGGGGCCGCTGTCGCTGGAACTGGCCGGGACGGGCAGCATCAACTTTAATGCCCGGAGCGGCGTGACGACCATCCACCTGCGGAACCAGGTGAATACACCATTCACCGTGCAGGCAAGCATTGAGGCCAACACCGGCCTGCCGCTCTACCATCAGGTGGTGGATTTTCAGGAGTTCACGGCGGAGTCGGCGCTATTCAACGGCAGCTTGCCGCTGGGCACGCTGGCCCCGGGGAAAACGACTGCCCTGCGCCTGGAACTGAGGGCGGAATTTCTGGAGGAGGCGGGTGGATCCGCCATCCTCAAGCTGGCGGCGAGCAATGGTGTCGTCCTCCGTGTGCCCGTCCGCTATCAGGCGGATTAATCTCTGCTTTCGCTGCTGCCCCTGCCTGTCTGCCTTTTTTATCTATCATGAGCCTTTCTGCTTATCATCCTCCGGCGGCTGCGTGCTGTCTTGCGCACATCAGGAGAAGCCTGCCCGGTGTACTCTTCATCCTGCTGGCAGCAGCCGTTTTTCCAACAGGCTTGCTTGCCCAGGCCCCGGCTGTTCCGCCTGCGAATGTGCCCACTAATGCCCTCCAGTTTAACGGCCAGCGTGCGCAAGGCGTGGAGATTCCTGAAACGACGCCTTCCCCTTACAATGTTGAACAGGCTCTCACGATCGAGGCCTGGGTGAATGTGACCTCATGGACCAAACGCTTCCAGGCGGTGGTGACGAAGGGGGATGCCTGGGGCCTGGTGCGTGCCGATGCGCTGCCGCGGCTGGCGTTTCGTACAAAACTCCCGGGAGAAGGGGAGGGATTTCACGATCTGGTGAGCACGGTGGATTTTCCGCTGGGACAATGGACGCACGTGGCGGCCGTCTGGACCAGCTCGCGGAAGCAGCTTTACATGAACGGTGAGCTGGTGGCTGACGCTGCCTTCTCGGACGGAGTGACGACGAATACTTTCCCGGTGATGATCGGGGGTGATGCGCAGTATCCTGACCGCACACTCAATGGCATCATTGACAGCGTCCGGCTCTGGTCTGTCACGCGCACGGCCAACCAGATCAAGCTGTACCGGGCGGAGAATCTGAGGGGCAGCGAGGCAGGGTTGACCGGAGACTGGCGCTTTAATGAAGCCGCAGGTTCTGTGGCGGAAGATGACTCGGCAGGAAACCGGGATGCGACACTGCGGGCTGGCAAACCGGCTTCCGGGACCGGCATCCTGCCGCAGCGGGTGAACGGGCTGGCCCTGGCTGCGCCTTCCGGCGGAAGTCTGGCGGTGTATTTTAACAACAGGACGGTCCAGTTCCCTTCCGCTCTAGGAGCACCGCCGGTGGCCACTCTTCAGCACGTGGAACTGCCAGGAACTTATGATTTCGCCAGCGGCCTGACGGCGGAGATGTGGATCAAACCTCAGGCCCTGCCTGAAGTGGGCAGCGGCTATGTGGCGGTCCTGTCCAAGGGGGAGGCCGCCTGGGAAGTGCGCTACAGGGACACTGGAAAAGTCACCTTTTACACCGAGGGAGTGCAGTCCAACGTGCCAGAGGGGGACGTCCAGGAGCTGATCAGCAAAACGCGTGTGGAGCCCAATGTGTGGACGCATGTGGCGGTGGTGTGGGACCCGGTGGCGAAACTGAAGAGCCTGTATATCAATGGCACGCTGGACTCCAGTACGCCTGCTGAAGGAACCCTGGGACAGACGGTGCTGCCGCTGACGGTGGGCCTGCAGCCGGGGGCCACGGTGCCGCCGAACGCCTACTTCGGGGCCGTGGATGAGCTGCGCCTGTGGAGCATCGTGCGGACCGGGCAGGAGATTTTAAATAACAGCCCGCTGGGGGTGAACGGAACGGAACCGGGCCTGACCGGTGTGTGGAGCTTTGACGAAGCTGCTGGAACGACGGCAGTGGAAAGCTCCGGCCGCTCAGCCGCAGGGCAGCCTTCGGCGGACATGTCCTCTCTGAACCGGGTGGACGGTGTGGCGCTGGGAACCCCGCGGCTGGCCAGCTACACGGTGGATTTTAACGGCTTAAACCAGTATCTGACCATCGCCAACGCCCCGGCCCTGAACGGGTTCACCAATGTGACACTGGAGGCCTGGATCAAGCCGCTGGCACCGAAGTCCCCGGACATGATGATGATCTTCCGCAAGGGCGAAGCGGGTTATGGACTGGCCGTGGATGCGGACATGTACCTGCGTTACATGGTGAGCGGGAACGCACTGAAATCCACTGCCAAGGTCACGCAGGGAGTCTGGAACCACGTGGCCGCCGTCGTGGATGCCACGGCGGGAACGACAACGTTTTACATCAATGGAAAACCCGCAGGCTCCTTCAATTCCACCGTCATCCCGCAGAGCACCGGAGCGCTGTGCATTGGAAAAACGGGAGGCACGGTGCTGTCGCACTTTTTCCATGGCGGCATTGATGAAGTGCGCATCTGGAACAGCGTGCGCACGCCGACGGAGATCCTGCTGCTGGCCTTCAGCGAGCTGGGCGGCCTGACGGCCGGTCTGGCGGGACACTGGTCATTCACGGAAGGCAGCGGCAGCACGGTGGCTGACAATGCCGGTAACAAAACCGCCACGCTCTCCGGACTAACGGGAAGTGTGTGGAAAGCCGGGCCGATTTTCCCACAGGTGACCACGCTGCCTGAAGGACTGAACCTGACCCAGAATCCCCGGGCCGCCGGTCTGTGGATCGGCGAGGTGGTCCTGAGCCATGTCAATGAAGTGCAAAAGGCGGTGAACGGTGCTGCGGAGGCGGTCTCGCCAACGGGCAAGGAAGCGACCATCCGCATCTTGCTGCATGTGGACGCCTCCGGCCAAGTGCGGCTTTTGAAGGATCTCATCGTAATGCAGACCCAGGCGCAGGGGGTTCCGCTCCCTCCGGCTAGGCCGGTGCTTGTGACGGACCCGTCCAAAATCCATCTGTATGAAGGGGTAGTGCGCAGGAGCGGCAAGAGGGTGGGGCTGCGCTATTCCACCGTGGCTTTTGACTTCCCTGGATTCGAAATGACGATGATTGGCGGCATTGGGCCTGGAGCGGCCTGTGGCGGACGGATTGACATCGCCAAAAACGCGCCGACGAACCCTTACCGGCACAAGTTCCATCCGGACCATGGAGAGGGCTTTGACATCATCCGCGTGTTCAGCCTGGAATTTGACGGCGTGCCTGCGGACCCGTTGAAGGCGGCCCCTGGATACGGGGTGGACCGCATCACCGGTGTGTACCGGGAATCCATCGCCGGACTGCATAAAATCACGCTGAAGACCGAGGGAATTGTAACCCTGAACCGGATCAGCACCGTGCCCACTTTGAACGCTCCGTAATCATGCTCTGCCAACTGACTCCCCTCCTCCGGAAACCCCGGATGCTCCTGCAGCTTCTGACCGGGCTGTGCCTGTTCGCCTCCTCGGGTGCGATCCTGGCACAAAGCGGTCCGCGACCGTATTTGCAACAGCTCGGCACCGATGAAGCGGTCCGGGGCGTGACGGTGGCCCGCAATGGCCACACCTTCATGCTGCTTTCCAGCGGCCAGCTCATCGTGGCCGGTCCGGACCAGATCGTCCGTGCTCCGATTGAGCATCAGGCGCTGGCCAATCCGCGCGGGATCGCCACCTCGCCGTCCGGTGAGTTTGATGACACGATGGTGGATCTTTATGTCATCACTGACACGGCGGTGAACAAGGTCAGTTACAACACGGAGACGCGGGAGCTCTCCCCGCTTGTGCTGTTCAGCTTTCCCTTTCCCACCAGCCCGGTTCATGAGCCGGTCGCCATTACGGTGGCACCCAACGGCACCGGAGGGGTGGCCGGAGGGATCTTCGTCAGCGGACATAAGAAGGCCGGGACGGTTGGCGCGCCGCTGGCCCAAAGAGCCTTTTTGATGAAGTTCGACACCTCCCTGGTGCAGCAGGGTTCCACGCGCGAATGGGGTGTGCCGACGTCTTTTGCGGCAGGCACCCGGGTATCCAGCGGGGAGAACAAGGTCCATGCCATCACGGCGGATCCGGACGGCAATGTCTATGTCTCCGCCCAGTGGCCCTCCGTCAGGTCCACCCAGATCGTCAACTTTTTTGACTTCTACACCCGCTCATCCATCTGGGGTGTCACGGATTCTGCTGTCGGCCTCGCCGGGGTGGCGGGGGCTCCCACGGTGCAGACATCCATCGGCCAGTACTCCCGAACCATTTTCTTCATCGGCATCCCTCTCTATTCGCAGACTTACAACATCGGCGCAGATGCAGAAAACCGGACGGGTTACGTGGTGAAGTTTAATTCTTCCCTGGCCCCGTCAAGATATACCCACACCACCGGGCAGGTTCCGTTCCGTGATTTCTGGGCGGTTGGAAACTTTGCGTCCAACGTCTCCCAGATGACAGACCTGCGTTTTGGGGCGGACGGTTTTTTGTATGCCACGGGCAACTGGCAGGGATACAGCGACTATGGCAATGAGCAGACCGTCGGGACATCGTCCAACATTCATGTGCTGAAGTTCAATTCCAGCCTGGTGCTGGATAAACGTGCCAAAGCAACCGCGACGGGCTCGACGCACCCGGCGTATTCCCTGGATGTGGCCCCGGACGGGAAGGTGTATGTGACCGGCGTCACCGAAGATAGCTCGACACTTTTCACCGACACGGACGGAACGACGACAGACATCACTCTGGGCGGACGGGGCATCTTCATTGGCCAGCTCAACAGCAACCTCGGGTGGACGAGTGTGAAAAAGTCCAATTCGCCCGCGCCTGCTGCGCTGCGGCCAGCCATCCTGAGATGGAATCCGGAATCCAATCATGCGCAGGTGGTGGGTACTTTTACCACAGGCCAGCTCAGTTTGGGTAATCCCAGCCGTCCTGCCCTGGTGCCCACAGGGGCTGTGGCTGGAGACGTGAACTACTACGCGCTGGCAGGCGCGGACGGGGAGCTGATCAACCAGATCAACGTGGTGGTCCGGTCCGAGTTTGTCCTGGGCAGCCAGATTCTGACCCGGCTGGGTGACAACCCGGCCATCCCGCTGACCAACTTTGACCCGGTGACGCGAGAAGGCACGGTCGGTCTGCTGAGTGATGCTGCCGGTGCCGCCGTGACCATCACGGTGCCACAGAACGTGTATATGAATGCCCAGGGAGCCCAGGTGTTTCCCGAGTTTCAGAATGGCAACGAGGTCGCCCCGCCGGAGGCGGTGTCCCGCCACAAGTGCACGGGCTTTTCCGTTTCAGGCGAAGCCACCACCGGGGCGACAAACACCTACACCTTCGCCGTCAGCACGGATACCAAAGTGATCTTCAACTGGCAGAGCGAGCACGCGCTGCAGGTGTTCTCCTCCGTCACCAGTGACCTGGGGCTGCCAGGCTCGACAGCGGCGCTGGGAGATCCGCAGCCCACGGTCAACAAGCACTGGTATCCGGCCAATGAGCCCGTGACTGCTTTCATTGACAATGCGGCAATGGACTATTCGGTTTATGGGAAACGCTACCGGGTGACCGGATTTGATGCGACCGGTTCCATCCTGAAAAGAGACTCCGGCGGTGCGCTGCCGCCGCTGCCGCCAGGGCGGGTGCTGAGGACCATCGTCGGGACCATCGGGGCGAACGGCACAACGGTCACACCCACACAGCCGGTGCCATTGCAAAAAGGCTGGGTGGTGAAGGGTCCTGGGGTGGCCGCAGACACCACGATTGTGTCCATCGTGCTACTGGGGGACAATGCTACCAGCTTTGAGCTGTCCAAGTCTGCCACGCCGGGGACGGATGTGAAGCTGACTTTTGAAAACACCAAGATCCAGGTCACGGTGGGTTCCACCCTGGTCCAGAACACGACATCGGCGACGCTGGCGGTTCCGACGGGGGTGCAGCCCGGATGGCAGGTGTCCGGTCCCGGCATCGCAGAAGGCACCCTGGTGTCCACGGTGGCCAGCTCGACCCAGCTCACCCTTTCCAAACCCACGGTGCCACTGAGGCGGACGGCGCGGACAACCGCCCCCCAGCAAATGCCGGAACTGACGGTTCCCACCGTGCTGCAAGCAGGCACCACGAGCGCCACCATCGAGGGTGTTTCCCAGGTAGCGGTGGGCATGCAGATCACACCCGTCGCCAACAAGATCGGTGCGGGAACGCTGGTGAATGCGGTCACGGACGATGTGACCACCATTTCAACAACATTGACCAACGGGAGTGCGGAAGCGACCGTGCCATATCGCGATTTCCTGCCGGAAGGCACGCCGGTGAGCGGCTCGTTCATTCCCACCAATACGATCCTGCTGGCGACGGAAGGAACGGGCGTGACGATCAATTCGACTCTCAGCAGCGGCAACGATGAGGTGCGTATCCCCCCAACTCACGTTCTGGTCTCCGGCATCCCTGTGACGGGCCCGGGCATCCCGTCGGGGACCACACTGGTCAGCAGCGCCGATGACAACACCAGTCTCAATGGATTGATCCTGGGAGGCAATGCCAATGTCCGCACCACGGTGAGTGCAGGCACCCCCATTACGGTCGGAGCCGTGCTCAACAGCAGCGCGTTTTTCCTGGCCGGAACGGCCGTCACAAACAAACAGACCATCCAGAATACAAGGACGGCCACTTATGCCTCTGGGATCAACTCCATTACTTTGGTTCCGGATGCCAACCCCCTCCGCATTGGAGATGTGGTGACGGGGACCGGCATTCCTGCCAACACGACAGTGACCTCCATCACGGGGAGTATCATCACTCTGTCCAATCTCACGACTGCGGCCGGCACGGGAGCAAGCCTTACTTTTTCCTACATCCAGCTCACGATGAGCAATGCGGCGTTAGCCGGCACCCCCAGCACAGACGCGTCATTGACTTTCACCCTGGCCAAGATCCTGACGCTTTCGGCGTCTGCAACAGTGACCGGCCAGCAGGACCTGAATTTCATCACCACGCTGAAGCTGACTCTGTCCAATGCAGCGACGAGCACGGCAACGCCGACCCTCTCCTACATTCTGACCCGGACGCTGACCCTGAGCCAGGCGGCATTGGGCGGGGCGGTGGCCAACACGGCTGAGCCGCTGGTGTACGCTTTTCCGCCGGATGGCACGGCCACGACGGTGCGCCTGAGCAGCGTGGAAGGCATTGTGCCGCAGATGCAGGTGAGCGGACCCGGCATCCCAGCCGGCACAGTGGTCAGCAGCGTGCAGGCACCCAGTACGATTCTGATCTCCCAGGCACCAACCCAGACGGGCTCCTTCATGCTGGATTTCTTCAATCCCACCCCGCAGATCACCTTTTTCTCCAACTACGGCAGCTATGCGTTTTACGATCAGAATGCGCGCCAGCAGGTGCCTCAGTGGATCATGAGCGGGCCCGCTACGGTGACCTACCGCTGGATCACCCAGTTTCATGTGATGGTGAGCACCTCCGTGACGACGGCGCAAAACCTGCCTGAAGTGCGGCAGGACCCGGAAGTGCCTGTGCCGGCGGACCAGCCGGGATATGGCGCCGGGGAGCACTGGTTTGACATTGGCTCACGGGTCAATATTGGCGGCAGGTTTGGCGGCGGCACCAACTCCCGCGAGCTGAAGGGCTGGCTAAACGCCACCACACCGCCGTTTTCAACGGACAAGGGAGCCTTCAACTTCGCCACGGATCCCAACGTGGCCATCCCCTCCGGCGGCACGCGCGGGAGCCCGGGTGCCTTCTTTTATGTGCCGGTGGACAGCCTGGAGTTCCCCATCCGGGTGCTATGGGACTACGGCGGCACCATTCACCGCGTGCTCACGCAGATCGGCAATGCAGTCTCCTTTGATTCCACGGCTCCTCCGCTCACGGGGCCTGGCACCACCGTGGGAACCCCGCTGAATGTGGCGCTGAATTTCCCTCCGGACCGCGGCCGGGTGGTGGAAGGGCCCTCGGGAAGCTCGCCTGACCAGATGTTCATCTGGGACGCTCTGGCCAAGAAAATGTATCCCTTGCGGCCGGGCAAGACCCTCTATGAATACGGCAGCGAGGAGGACCCGGTGATTGTGGAGGTGTCCAGCGAATATCCAGCGACGTTTATTTCGCACATCACCCATCCGGATCTTCCGGGCATCAACCTGGACCCGAACAGCACCGACAAGATCGCCTGGCAGCAGCTCGCCTACAGCTCCGGTGATGCCACGGCCGAAGGCGGCCAGTTCATCTCCCGGCAGACGGGGAAGGCGGTCATCCTCTTCTCCCAGCGGGACAGCCTGGACCCCAGCTCCGCCAATGGCAATCTGGAGAAGGAAACCCTGGTGGTGAAAGTCGTGGAAACCCGGCAGTGGGACGAGGTGCTTGGCACGACGCCTGCGGTCAGCGCCGAGATCGGCAAAAGGCTGACGCGCCTCCTGCCACCACCGACGAATGATGTCCTGGACACAGGGTTTGTGGTGCATAAAAACGCGCGGTATAACGCGGCCATTTATGACCGCACGCTGACCGTCGGCTCCGGGCCGATCATTCCGGTGAACCAGCAGTTCACCACCTTCCCGGAAGACGAGCTGGTGGTCATCTGGTTTGACAAGCCGGATGCGGCCACGGGCATTTCCTGGACGCACAGCATCCAGCGCTTTGAGCCGCAGTGGCCGCTGGATCCGCCGCGAATCGTGATGGCCAGCCGCCTCGGATCCGAAGGCAAGGATGCGGACGGGGATGACCAGCTGGTCTTCACCCAGGACAAGCACGCCAATGTCATCATCTACAACCAGCCGGACCGTGAGCTGCCCGGTTATAACCCGAATGAGGAGCATGCCCTCATCGCCCCCTCTTTGAAACTCCAGGATGAGGCGAATCCACCGCCTGCCGCCTATGCCCTGCAGACCGGGGCGCTGAACGTGCTGGCGACGGATGAGACCTATACCTCGCACCCGTATGTCCTGGTGCAGTATAAGGATGTGGAAGCGGATGAGGATAAAATGCAGGTCTATACCATCCAGGGAGAGGATGCATCGCGGGAGCTGAACCCGTGGATAGACCCGCGCAACCAGCGTGCGTATAACTATACGTTCGATTATACCATGACGGTGGCGGAGCCTGTGCAGCCGCCGTATCCGCTGGCCCGGGTCATCGGTCTGAACCCGCCGCCGGATACCTTCGGGGTGAATACCAGCCCGTCGCGCATTTACTGGGAGGACTATAACGGGGTGCCCTATGCAGCGGGCAAGGGTGCCTTCAGCAGCTTTTACTATTACCGGATGAACGATACCTTCTGGCACGGCGAAGGGGAGGACGCGGTGCCTGCAGGTACGCCGATCCCGTTCGGCTTCGCCAGCGATGAGCCGCTGATCCAAATCAAAGGCCGCATTGATCAGACGGCGGGCCTTGCTTACGCGTTTGAAGGCGAGCCTGACTTTGACGGGAGCAGCAATGCCCCGACCTTCAATGTGGGGGACCGTTTTGACATCCAGGTGGGTGCGGCTACGGAGGTGGTGACGGTGACGATGGCGGGTCCAGGACCGGAGGATTTTGTGCAGAGTGTGGCGACGGCCTTCCCGGACGGGCAGGTCTTCGCTGTGTATAATGTGGCGCAGAGCCGGCTGGAGCTGCTGGTGTTTGGCAGCGATACCATCACCGTCACTGACTTTAGGGACGGCAACGGCGGGTTCGTAATGGAGCAGGCGGGCATTCTGCCGCTGAGCTTTTCCGACGATGACATCACCCGGACAGTGACCTCCACGACCACCCGGCCGCTGGCCTTTGCTCCAGGCAGCAGCTTTGAAATCGACACGGGGCTTCCTGTTGGAAACAACACGGTGACCATCACCCTCGCCGGTTCCACGGCCGCGCATTTTGTCCAGGCGGTGAATGCGGCCTTTCCTGGCGGTGAGGTGACCGCCACGGTGGATGCGGACAATCACATGATCATCCGGGGGAATGACCTCCCGGCGCTGACCCTGACCGATGGTACCGGCAGCCCCCTGGCCATCGCCGGCATCACGCCGAAGACCCACTTTGAAGTGCAGGAGGTGCGTTACTTTGCCCAATGGCCGACGAACCCGCCCATCTTGAAAGCTGGGGAGACACTCACCTTCGCCGGCGGGGAATATCGCGCAGACAATCCGACGTATCCGGGGCTTCCGGGCGTCATCGGATGGGGGGTGGGCGAGGTCATTTTCGACTCGATGAACCCGACCATGCGCAGCACGGCAAGCGGCGGGCTGCCCAGTGTCTTCAGGGACTATACGGCGCGTTTGATCTCGCCGCTTGAGACCCGCGCAGTAACGATTGAAGATGAAGATGCGCTGGAGATCTCCGCAATCATCCAGCCAGCCTCCGGCCTTACGGAAGCCGCAGGTACAAAGTGGAAATTCACCACCTTGCCGGCCTCGCTGGCCCGGCGGCTGTTTTATGATCCGCTGTCCAAAGAGCTGGGGATGGTCGGTTATGTGAATGACAAGACGCTGGGCGACAGCACGCTGACAGCGGCCCCACCGCCGGTGTATGTGCTGGAGCCGAACATCATCACTCCTGCGGAACGGGCGGCCATGCTGGCCATCCCGGAACTGGAGACGAACGCCGCGTGGCGGGCGGCGGTGAATGAGCTCTATGCTTTCAGCCGCAACCCGAACGAGGTGACCCAGGGCGCGGCTGACATCGGACAAACTCCTTATTATGCGGGACTGACGCAGGCCTATCAGCGTGACAGCAGCACCGGGGAGATTGTTTATGATGCAGAGGGAGAGCCTGTGATGGAACCCAATTCGGCCATGCCGGCCAAAACCTTTGGCCCCGGCCTGGCCCTGGTGCCCGGACCGGCATTCATGGATCCGGACCGGCTCCTGCCTGAGAGTTATGTGACCCTGGTCGAAAACAACGACGAGGACATTGGCGGCCCGGTGACGCTGCGGGTGGTGAAGGTGGTGAAGAACAGCCGCTTCCGCGGAGCCATCAAGACCATCACCTCGGACAATGTCTTTTCTGAGCAGCTCACCATGCGACACAGCGGCGACTTTGGCGGGAATGCTGATGACCTGGTGTACCAGTGGTACTACCGGGAGGAAGACGGTACGGAGGCCCCGCTGCCGCCGGCCGCCGCCTGGAACCTGTATGCGGACGACAGTGACAATGAGCCGCGCGGTCTGGGCATGTATCAGATCGAGCTGAAGGGGAATCCCATCCTGCTGCTGGCCGACCAGCTTTTCTTCCTGCGCTACCGTCACAAGAATGAAGACCCTGCCGGAGGTCCAAACTCCACCAACTGGGCAGGCACGCAATGGGAAGAGTACGGCTCTGAATGGGCCGGGGCAGCCAACTCCCGTCCGGGTGCCTACCAGCCGCAACTGGCCATGGGCTGGGTGAAGCGTGTGCTGGACCGCATCAACCCCTATGAGGCGCGGTTTAACGACTTCCGCAACAACAGCGCCCCTTCCACTTATGTGAGCATGATCCTTCAGGCCGGGCAGCGTTATGAAGGGCCGGTGGCGCTGAATCCGGACAAGAATGTGGTGGAGAACGTCGGGCTGATCGAGCTCTACGGCACGGTATTGGACCGTGCCTCCGACCTCAGCATCAACCTGAGCACGCCGGTGGTCACGGGCGGCATTAACAACGCGCTCCTCCTGGCAGCCACACGGGTGACGGATCTTTACCTGCTGCTGGGGAATGAAGCCTATGCGGACTCTCTGGACCCCACCATCGGCTTTGGCTCCAACAGCACGGAGTATGGCCAGGCGGTGACGAACATCTTCTCCTTCCAGAACCAGCTTCCTAGCCTGCTGGATGAGGAGCTGGCCCTGCTGCGCGGCATTCCACAGAGCTATGGGCGACCCGTCTATAACCGGCTGTTCTGGAACTTCACCAAGAGCGAGGGCGAGGTGGCCTACGCGATGAACTACAACCTGACCGACATCAACAAGGACGGGTTCATCAACGAAAGCGATGCGATGATCTTCTTCCCGCAAGGCCATGGAGACGCCTGGGGGCATTATCTAAGCGCGATCAAGAGCCAGTATAACCTGCTGAAGCATCCTTACTTCAACTGGGTGTCCAGATCAGAGTTTTATAACCTGCTGGATGTCGTGGTCGCGGTGGATTATTACGATGAACGCAAGTTTGCCGATGCCGCCTCTGCCCGCGCCAAGGCCGGTGCGGAGATCGTGGACATGACGTACCGCTCCCGCTATGTGGAGGATCCGGACGGCCAGTGGCAGGGGTATAGCGATACGGACGCCGACCGCGCCTGGGGTGTGGACGGCTGGGCGAAAAGAGCCGGGCAGGGTGCGTATCTGGACTGGGTCACCGCGAATGCGCTGATCCCGGCTGAAGACACGGTGAAGACCGGTATCCAAAAGGTGGACCGGAGCACGGTCACCGCCATTCATAACGTATCCGCCCAACTGGCCAGGATCCAGGCGACGGAGGACAACTCCAGCGCCGGGCTTAATCCGCTAGGGATCTCTCCGGATGCGGTGCCGTTTGATTTTGATCCCGTGATCGCTGGGCCGGGTGGGCAGACGCATTTTGAGCAGATTGCGGCACGTGCGGAACAGGCCATCACCAATGCCTTCCACATCTTTAATCATGCCAATGAGCATTCCAACCGGCTACGGATGCAGGGGGTGGAGGCGCATGACTTTGCCAAGCAAACTTATGAGCAGGACCGGGATTACCGAAACCGGCTCATCGAGATCTTTGGCACACCTTATACCGGGCAGATCGGGCCTGGAAAGGCCTATCCGACCGGATACACCGGGCCGGACCTGGCCCTCCACATGTATGTGGACGTCAATGACCTGAGTGATGAAACCGTCCCTCCTCCGAACGAGATGTTTAAGGATGTCTGGGCTTCCTTCCCGCAAATGGTGGAAATTGATCCCCGGTCCTTCCAACTGGGCGTCACCAACCTGACCATTGAGGAGCAGTTCAAAGATGTGTTCAGCCATTACTTCCTGGCGGATGTGATCGAGGCAAAAGCTGACGGATTTGGCAACAAGATCTCGGATGCCTTCAGCAATGCCTCCAGGGAAACGGCGTATGGGAACATCACGGGAGTGACGAGTTACTTTAACGGCATGTCACTGGAGATGAACCTGCCCATCAGCGCCGCCGGGTACACCTTCAGGGCGCCTGAGGGCTGGGGATTCCGCCAGGCTCCGGGGGAGCTCCAGGCGGTCATTTCAGAACTGGTGCAGGCCCAGGCGGCCCTCGGCTATGCTGTGGGTGATTATGATTATCTGATTCTGGACATCCAGGCGGCTGCGCAGGCACTGAGAGCCCAGCACGGTCTGAGTTCGGCAAGCATCCAGGTGAAGAACTACGTGAGGGACGTGACCTTGGCCCTCAATCTGGTCATCGCCGGCCTGAACGTGGTATCGTCTTCCTTTGAGACGCAAATCAGCCTCACCAGTGATTTTAGCGATGCACTTGCCGAGTTCTTTCCAAAAGTCGTAGGCGTGGCAACAGATGCCACCTCGGCCGCACGTGGTGCCGCCAAGACGGGCGGTTTCATCTCGTCCACCGGTTTCACGGCTCTCAAGATCGCCACAGATACGATCATTGAGGGGATCGGGATCGCGCGGGATGACCTGGCCACCCAGTCTGACATCGCGATTGAGAAGCTCGGTTACGAACTGGAGATCCAGCAGAAGTTGAAGGAGATCGAAATGATGATGTGGAATGAGGCGGCACTCCGGGTGGATGTCTTCGCCAAACTGGAAGCGATGAGGCAAATTTCCGACCGCTACCGTTCTGTGCTGCAAAAAGGCCTGGCCCTGGTGGATGAGCGTGCAGACTTCAACCGCCAGGCGGCGGGGGCGGTGCAGCAGCTCCGCTATCAGGACATGGGCTTCCGGGTTTTCCGCAATGACTCCCTGCAGAAATACCGGGCGGCTTTTGACCTGGCTCAAAGGTACACTTACCTGGCGGCCAAAGCCTATGACTATGAGACGAATCTGGCACCTGATGATCCCGGTTCCTCACAGCCGATGCTCCAGGAAATCGTGCGGTCCCGCATGATCGGTGAATGGTACTTTGGCATCACGCCAGCCAGGGGCGGGGTGGCAGAGCAACTGGTGAAACTGCGGGCCAACTACGATGTGCTGAAAGGCCGCATGGGGCTGAACAACCCGCAGACGGAATCTAGCGGCTTCTCCCTGCGCAATGAGCAGGCGCGCACCAATGCCACCGGCTGGAAGCAGCTGCTGGAGAACAGCCGCAAGACGGATCTTTGGGAGGTGCCGGAGTTCCGGCGGTTCTGCCGCCCGCCGCAGGCACGCAGCCTCGGGAAGCTGCCGGGCATCGTCCTTGAGTTCAGTTCGGAAACCCTCTTTGGCCGCAACTTCTTCGGGCGTCCCTTGGGTGCTGGTGACACGGCGTTTAACCCGACCAACTTTGCCAACAAGATCATGGCAGCGGGCATTTCCTTTGACGGTTATCCTGTGGCCTCCCTGGCCGCGACCCCGCAGGTCTATCTGGTGCCTGCCGGGCTGGATGTGATGACGGTGCCTAACAGCCCGGACCTGCAGACCCGCTCCTGGACCGTGGTGGACCAGGCGCTGCCGGTTCCCTATCCGGTGAACAGCAGCAATCTGGCCAGCACCGACTGGATACCGGTCACGGACGGCCTCACCGGGCCCATGGCCGCCATCCGCCGCTTCTCCAGTTTCCGCGCGGGGATCACCGCGGCAGAGCCTCCCCTGGCGTATGACACCCGGCTGGCGGGACGCTCGGTCTGGAACACCAAATGGCTGCTCATCATTCCTGGCGGCTCCATGCTGAATGACGGGAACAAGGCCCTCGACCAGTTCATCAACCGCGTCACTGACATCAAGCTTCACCTCGACACCTATGGCTACTCCGGAAACTAAATCCCCCAGGCTCTTCGTCGCCGCGATGCTGGGGGCCATGGCTCTGCAGCCTCTCCATGCAGAGGTCCCCGAACCGGAAACCGTCTTCTACGGGAAGATCGTCAACCGCAGTTCAGGGCAGATGTATCAGGTGACCAGCGGCACCCTGCAAGTGACGGTGGCGGGGGAAGGTATCCCGGCGGTGGAGCTGACCTCCCAGATCCAGCCGCATGCGGATGGCAAATACTCGTATGTGCTGAAGATGCCGCACCAGGCGAAGTCCCTGGACCTGAACGTGGAAGCCGGGCAGCTGCCGCTGCACACTTCCGACCGGGGTTTTGAAAACATCAGCATCCGGGTGGATGGCCAGGTGGCCCGCCCGCTGGGCAGCAACAGCACTTTGTTTACTGCCTCCCAGCCCAAGCGTGGGGAGGCCCACCGCCTGGATCTGGAGGTCTTCACTGACCTGGAGGATACCGATGAAGACGGCATCCCGGACTGGTGGGAGGAGCTTTATGGCCTGGACAAACAGGACCCGCTGGACGCCGCCGAACGGTGGGGTGACAATTTTTATACGTATCGTCAAGCCTATGATCTGGGGCTGAATCCCCTGACGGATGATCGTGTGCCGGCTCTGCTGACTTCCGAAGTGCTGATCATGGAAAACGGCGCCACCGGGCTGCTGTTGCGCACCGTCGCCTCCACCAGCACGCCGGCCCAGATCGTCTATCGCATCACCAGTCTGCCGGATGGCGGAGATCTGGTTTTGCGCAATGCCCGGCCGGATCCTGTG
Organism: Prosthecobacter sp. SYSU 5D2; assembly: GCF_039655865.1. Taxonomy (NCBI): domain Bacteria; kingdom Pseudomonadati; phylum Verrucomicrobiota; class Verrucomicrobiia; order Verrucomicrobiales; family Verrucomicrobiaceae; genus Prosthecobacter; species Prosthecobacter sp. SYSU 5D2. The sequence continues at coordinate 258,232 of NZ_JBBYXL010000005.1, forward strand.
CGCTCCCACCGGAAGCTGCTGGAAGGGGAATCCTTTTCCCAGGCCGATCTTGATGCCGGGCTGGTGGAGTTTATTCATGAGGATCCTACGGTGAGCACCACCGCGCTGGAAGTGGCCATCAGCAGCAGTGACCCGGAGATGGAGCCTGTGGAGGGAGAGGTGGCTTTTAATGTTTACCGGCCTGTTGCAGCCGAAGGGCGCGGGGGTGAAGCCTGGTTGAGTGAAACCTTTTCTTTGCGGAAGAATGACAGTGTCCTGGGCATCTGGACGCGGCGTGCCACGGAGGCCTTTGCCGATGACTGGACCGGGGGCGCGCTGCAGCAGGACTGGATCGCCGCTTTTCTTCTGGCGCGCTGGCATGGCTACACCGTCTGGGACGGCACAGCGGAAATGCCTGCGCGCAACATCGCCGTGCCGAGTGCCGGGATGTCGGCTGCGGATTATAAAAAGTCCTTCGTCAAGAGCTTTGGCCCGGCACGCAAGCACGTGCTTTTTGCGGGTCATGGCGAAAGCCGGATCGAGGGCGGCATGAATGATGATGTGCTCATCGCCGGCAACCTGAAAACTGCCCTGAAAGGCAACGCCGGGGCGGACATTTTTGTGGTCTCGGAAAACCAGACGACGATTGAAGACTACAAGTCTGCTGAAGGGGATCTCCTGGATCTGAGCCGCATCCTGAAGGGATGGCCCGGACCGCTGGATGAAAAGATGGAGATCAGTCTGAATGCCGGCAACACCTGGCTGACCTTCGCCCTGTCGGATGAGGATGAGGCAGTGGTCATTCTGAAAGGCCTCAATCTCACGGCCAAGCAGGTGGAGGCTCTCCGGAAGAAGGGCCGCTTCTTCAGCGGTGCGCAGGCCGGGGCTGCGCTGGCGACCAACCGTTCTCCAGAGGCGGTGGCCGATGAGGGTTATGTCGTTGCAGGCCAGCCGGTCTCCATCTCCGTGCTGGCCAATGACTATGATCCAGACGGTGATTCCCTGACCCTGTCCGGTGTCACCCAGGGAACCGCAGGCACAGTGCAGATTCTCAACAGCGTTGTGGTCTATCAGCCAGGACCTGGATTTGCAGGCTCGGATTCATTTACCTATACGGTGAACGACGGACGCAATGGAACGGCCACCGGCAAGGTGGCCATCTCGTATCCGTATCCTGCTGCCGCAGGCACCTACATCACTCTGGCGTTTGACACTGAAGGCGCACCCATCGGTCAGCTGACACTGACGCTGCTGCGCACGGGTCATTTTTCTGCGAAGCTTAACTTCGGCGGAATCAACTACGCGGGCAAAGGCGTCTTCGGTGCCAGCGGCGCTGCCTTGGTGACGCTGAAAGGCGGCAAAGGGACGGTGGATGTGGCGCTCACCATTGACCTGGGCGACCCGGAGTATCCGCTCACGGGCACTGTGACGGGTGGGACTCTCGCAGGCACGCTGGCCGTCTCGTTTGCCACTGCCAATGCCAGGCTGGCTCCGACGGTGATCAAGCGATATACCGTCATGGCGCAGCCACCGGAGGGTGACACGGCGTTGCGAGGGCACAGCATCGCGACGATGACCGTCTCCAAGACCTACATCGCCAAGATCGCAGGCAGGCTGGCCGATGGCACAGCCTTCACGGCGTCCAGCAAACAGGACAAGACGGGCGGCATCCACTGGACCCGCAAACTGTATAAAGGTGGCGGCTGGGTGCTGGGCCAGATGTCGGTGGCTGACAGCGGCGGGCAGGAACCCACGGCTGCACTGAAGTGGTCCAAACCGGACGGTGCTGAGCCCGCCTTTGTCGCCGCTCTGCCTGCGCAAATCAGCCTATACTTGCCGCCGACTGCGACCACCGTCAGCGTTTTCGATTTCCCCAATGGCACTGACCGGAAGGTGGACTTTGAGATGCAGGACGGAGGATTGTTGCTGCCTGTTGAGCAAGTGTTGACCCTTGGCAACAGTGACCGTGTCACGCCGGTGCTCCCGGTGAAAAAGCTGGCCATCAAACGGCCCAGCGGCCTGTTCACAGGTACTGCCCTCGTGGACGGGGCCTCGTATCCGGTTCAGGGGGTGATTCTTCAAAATGCCAATGCCGGGTATGGCTTCTTCCTCAACGCGCCCTCCTCGGGCTCTGTGAAACTGCTCCCCAAATGATGTGCCGGGTGATTCCAATGACAAGGGTTCTGGCCTTTGCCGCAGGTGCGGGACTGGTGGTGCTTACCGGCTGCTCCCGGCAGGCCCATGAAGAGGGGGCCGTGCTGGCGCGCGTGGGCGATGTGTCGTTGAGTGATGGGGATTTCAAACAGCTGCTCCAGCTTCAGGAACGCATCCGCCCCAATGAGACCGAGGCCGATCCGAAAGCGGTGCTGCAGGAATGGGTGGACCGTGAAGTGCTGGTGCAAAATGCCGTCAAGGCAGGCGTGAGGGAGGATCCCAAAGTGCAGGAAATGATCCGCGACCTGCTGATCGCCGAATACAAGCAGCGGCAGCTCGTGCCTGAGCTGGAGGCCGTGACGGTGACCGAAGAGGAGATCAAGGCTGCTTACGAAGAACAACAAAACCAATTCATCATGCCTGAACGGGTGAGGCTGGCGATCCTGTTTTTAAGCTCCTCTTCCCGGGCCGAAGGTGAGGATGCTTTGGCCCCCCGCAGGCGGTTGCAATCCGCCCTGGACATGGCCAGACAGGCTGAACCCGAGGCCAAGGCCGGTGCACGCAAGGACTTCGGCGCCCTGGCTGCCTCTTTTTCCGAGGACCAGGAAACCCGGTATCGTGGCGGGGACATCGGCTGGGTGGAGCGGGAGCGTTTTCCGGCACGGCTGGACCCGGTGGTGATCGAGACCGGGTTCGCCCTCACAGAGCCCGGCCAGTACAGTGATGTCATCATCGGCCGTGCAGGGTTTTATGTGGTGAAACTTTTGGACCGGAAGCCGGCCGCCCCGGTGCCGCTGGCGCAGGCCACGCCGACGCTCACGCATCAGCTGACCGAGAAGAAAAAAGCCCAAGTGCAGACCCATTTTGAGACCGGCCTCCGTGAGGGGCTGACTGTCGAGATTCACCCAGAGCGGCTCCAAGGCCTCCATGCGGCCATTGCCGAAAAAACCCCTCCATCCATTCCATGAGCGTATCCATGAAACTGTTTCTCCTCATCCTCGCCGGGATGTGCCACCTGCTGCCGGCCACGGCGGCAGGGGTCAACGTGCGTGAGGATTTTGAATCGAATGCGGGCGGCTTTACGACCAGCAGCCTGAACTCCTGGAAGTGGGGTGCGACCACCTCACCTGAAGGACCTGGGCAGGCGCACTCGGGCACACAGGTGTGGGGCACGAATCTGACTGGAAGCTATGCAGCCGATCTCAATGCGGACCTGCTTTCCCCCATGTATGACCTCAGCGCGGCGGCGGGCCAGCATGTGATCCTGCATTGGTGGCAGTTCCTTGTCACTGAAGAGATCTATGATTATGCCGAGGTGCAGGTCTCCAAGGACGGTGGTGGGACGTGGCAGACCGTGGCCGGGCCGCGGGATGGAGCGGTCAGCGCGGAGTGGCAGCAGCAGACGGTTCTGCTGGACCCTTCCTATGCGACGGCGCAGTTCCAGATCCGTTTCATTCTGGTCACCGACCACAGCACGGCTGAAGGCGGTTTTTTCATTGATGACATCCGCATCGCAACGGCGGAATTTGAGCCGGCGACTGCCGTTCAGGACTTTGAGACCGATGATGGCGGCTATGTGGCGGACGGCGTGAATTCCTCCTGGGAATATGGCACGCCTGTATCTGCCCCTGGCGGTGCCTTTTCCGGGGCTGCTGCCTGGGCCACGAACCTGAACGGCTTCTACAATGCCGATGAGGACAGCACCCTCACCTCCCCGGCACTGGATCTCTCCAGTGCTGCAGGAAAGCTGCTGGCCCTCAGCTGGCAGCAGTTTTTCGAAACCGAGGAAAACTATGACCTGGTGACCGTCGAAATATCCGCCGATGGCGGCACGGAATGGACGCCTGCCAGCACCAGCAGCGGTGCGCTGAGTACTGACGGCTGGATGCCGCAGCATGTCATCATCCCGTCCAGTTTTGCGACTTCGACCTTCCGGCTGCGCTTCCGGCTGCAAAGTGACGAGGCCTACCAGTATGCGGGCGTGGCCCTTGATGACATTTCCATCCTGGCGACCGACAGGCTGTTCCCCATCGCCGGCTCCTTTTCAAAATCTGCTCCGGAGAATTATCCCATCCAGTTTACCCGTGCCGGCTTTGCAGCAGCGTACACTGATCCGGACGGAGGTTTTCTGACGGAGATCACCGTTGTACAACTGCCTGCTGCCGGCGTGCTCAAGCTTGCCGGAGAACCGGTTGTTTTGAATACGGTCATTCCTGCGGACGGGCTGGACAGCCTGACGTATGAACCCGTTGCCGACAGCACCGGCACCTGGTCGTTCCAATACACGGCCCGTAATTTCTTTGCCGATTCGGAAGTCGCGACCGTGACCCTTAACATCCTCGGCCCGCTGCCGCAGATCGTCATTGCTGAAGACCCCCAGCCGGTGACGGTGAATCCCGGCAGCCCGGTGACCTTGACGGTCATCGCAGTCAGTTCCCTGGAACTGGACTACCAGTGGCGCAAAGGAGGCCAGGACATCCCCAATGCCAGGGAGGCAAGCTACACTCTGCCTTCGGTCACGGAAGATGATGAAAACACTTATGATGTCGTGATCACCAACACCGCTGATTCGAAGCCCAGCGGGACCGCTTTTGTCAGTGTGAACGATCCGGTCACCATCACCGGCCAGACGGGAGACACATCGGCGAATGAAGGCGGAGAGATTACGTTATCCGTCACTGCCACGGGCACCGGCCGTCTGGATTACCAATGGTATAAAGACGAAGAAGTCATGCAGGATGAAACCTTTCCCGAGTTGCACCTGGAGGATCTCGAGGACAGTGACAGTGCCATCTATCATTGCGTGGTGACCAACATCGTCGGGCCAGAGCCATCAGCCCCCATTGATCTGACAGTGAGGCTGGCTCCGCGCATTACCTCCAACCCTGTATCCATCGGCATTCAAAAGCTGCGCCCCGCCACTTTTGAGGTGACCGTGGAGGGTGCGGGACCCTTTACCTACCAGTGGTACAAAAACGGCTCCGCAGTCCCGGGCGCCACCGCTGCCATCCTGGTCATTGATGACCTGACGGAAGAAACCATGGGCCAATATACCGTGAGGGTCAGCAATGGCTGGGCTACGGCAGAGAGCGAGCCTGCGGAGCTGCAGGTGCTGTCCTGGCTGGATGTACGCGGGATTTATCAGGACGTGCTGGAACGGCCGGATGCACCTGTGGATGCCTCCCCCTACCCCGCCAGGCTGACGGTGACACTGACGGGTCTGGGCAGTGCAACTGCTGTGCTGACGTATGACGGGAGCACCCACCGGTTCGCAGGCAAGCTGGATTCGCAGCTCGTGATTGAGCGCAGCATTTCCCGTGGGAAACGCGTCCCGCTGGCGGTACGCATCCAGCTCGATACACTGGATCACACCATTGATGCGTCGCTTTCACTGACGGATGCCACGGGCCTGGTGCAGAGCAGCGGACTGCTGCCAAAGCATGTGTATGTGAAAAAAATCAACCCCGCTCCCCAGGAGGGACGCTATACGGTCCTGCTGGAGCCGGAAGAGGGAATTGTGGGTGCCCCATCCGCACCGGGTTATCTGACCGCCCAGGTCAAGCCCGACGGCAAAGTCACCCTCGCTGGAAAGCTTCCCAACGGAGCCGTTTTGACCAGCTCAGGATTCATTCATGACACCGGAAGACTGCCTTTCCACCGGATGCTGGGCAAGCTCTTTGGCGATGTGTGCGGCAGGCTGTCCATTGACCTGAATCATGAGGTGCCTCTTGTGCAGGGGGAACTGGCCTGGCGCCACCTGCCGAAGGTGAATTCCCCCTTGCTGCCAGAACCGTTTATCGCTGTGCTGGAGGCTGAAGGCTCCCTGTTTGTACGGCCTGCCGCTGGGCTGCCTGTGCTCACCCTCCCCTCAGGAGCCGAACTGTATGCGCTGTCCATTCAGGGGCCTCTGGCGGGTGGAGACATTTCCCGCTGGCTGCGGCTGACACCTCCGAACAAGGCCGTCATAGACCCCGTGACGGAGGCGAAGATCAAAATGACGCTCAACCGCACGACCGGCAAGGTCACCGGGTCCTTTGTGGACACTGGCACAGGCAAGCGGCTGCTCCTGGAAGGCGTCGTCAACCAGGGCAGCCAGTCCATGGGAGGTTTCTTCCGAACCCTTGAGGCGGCCGGTGATTTCCGGGTCATTCCCTGGCTGGAATAATCCCTCCGGCCTCAACTCCGGACAGCCTTGCCAGAGCGCAGGCCCTGAGACATTCTGTCTGCTGTGTTGACCCCGAAGACGGCAATGCGCCTCTGCGCATGGCTGGGCTATTGCTGGCGGGCTTTCCATCCCTTCACAAGACTTTTGGTTTTATGCGCACCAAAACGAAGCTTGCAGCCTGAGGGTCCATTTTTATACTGACCATTCATGGTCGCCCGTACCTACTCAGCCACCCTCCTCGGCGTTAATGCGATCGAGGTGGAAATCGAATCTTACGACAGTGGCGGCACACAAAAGATGTTCATTGTGGGGTTGCCAGATGCGTCCGTGAAGGAGAGCCGGGAGAGGGTGACGGCGGCCATTTCCTCCTGCGGGTTTGCGATGAATGATGGCGTGACGACGGTTAACCTGGCACCGGCGGATCTGAAAAAAGAGGGTCCGGGTTTTGACCTGCCCATCGCCATCTCCCTCATCGCCCACCGGGTGAAGATCCCCATTCCCATCCTGGCGGAGACGGCGATGATCGGCGAACTGGCCTTGAACGGGGAACTGCGTCCTGTGCGGGGACTGCTGGCCGTGGCCCTGGAAGCGCGGGCCAGGGGCCGGAAAAGGCTGCTGGTGCCGAAACGCGCCGCCATCGAGGCCAGCGTGGTGGCAGGCATTGACATCATCGGCGTCAGCCATCTGCGTGAAGTCGTGGAATATCTCAAAGGGGACATTGAACTCACGCCTGAACCCTGCCGGGCGACTGAGTTCTTTGCCGCCGCTGCCCACTACGACATCGACTTTGCCGACGTCAAAGGCCAGGGCGATGCCAAGCATGCCATTGAGGTGGCTGTCGCCGGCGGGCATAACATCCTCATGGTCGGCCCGCCGGGAACCGGCAAGTCCATGATCGCCAAACGCGTGGGCACCATCATGCCCGGAATGACAGAGGAAGAGGCCATCGAGACGACCAAGATTCACAGCGTGGGAGGCCTGCTGACGGAGCAGCAGGCCTTCGTGGCCACACGCCCTTTTCGTTCCCCCCACCATACCATCAGCGATGCAGGATTGCTGGGCGGAGGCACCAATCCTGGGCCAGGTGAAGTGAGCCTGTCCCATAATGGAGTGCTCTTTCTCGACGAACTGCCGGAATTCCGCCGCAGCACTTTGGAAGTATTGCGCCAGCCATTGGAAGACGGACGTGTGACGATTTCCCGCGCGGCAGGCACCGTCACATTTCCGGCTTCTTTTCTCATGGTCGCCGCCATGAATCCCTGCCCTTGTGGTTATTTCGGCGATACGAAAAGAGCGTGCCGCTGCGGATCGCCCATGGTGCAGCGTTACCGGCAGCGCATCAGCGGGCCTCTTCTGGACCGCATTGACCTGCATGTCGAAGTGCCGCTTGTGGACTTCAAAGCCCTGACGCGCACGGAGCCAGGCGAATCTTCCGCAGTCATTCGCAAGCGGGTGGAACAGGCCCGCGCCATCCAGTCGGCCCGTTTTAAAGGCTTCAAAGGCATCCACACCAACAGCGACATGTCCTCCCGGCTCATTAAAAAACATTGTGAGCTGGATGCTGAAGGCAGCGCCTTTCTGGAGCATAACATGGGCGAGATGAACTTCAGCGCCCGTGCCCATGACCGCATCCTGAAAGTGGCCCGCACCCTGGCAGATCTGAAAGGCTTGGAAAAAATTGATTCAGACAGCGTCCTGGAAGCCGTGAACTATCGTTCGTTAGACCGCAATCTCTGGAGCTGACCCGTGCGGCAGGCTGGGTTTAACCAAGGGTCACTCAAACTTTAGCGAATAAAGGTCCGCATCCCGAAGCATGAAACGCAGGCGGACAGGCTTTCCTGACAGGGCGCTGACATCGCTGCCGCCTTTCCAGGTGACGATGCGGGCATGGGAATCGCCAAACTGAGGTTCGGAATCGGCAAGGGCAAAGCCGGGGATGGGCTGACCCTTTGCATCCTGGATCTCCACCTGGATATCGCCTGCGGCAGAAGAGGCGAAATTCAGCGTCAGTTTCTTGCCGGTGAAAGTAAGCGGGCGGGTGATCAGCTCACCGCCCTTCATGGGGGCATGGATGGAAACGAATCCATCCAGGCGCAGGGTGTACCGGCGCAGAGCGCTGCTGTTGCCGGTCCAATAACTTTCCGTGGCATAGAAGGAAAGCTCGTCAGGCGCACCTTCGATGGTGGACTTGGTTTCCACCGCATGCCAGGCGAGGTATTGATGCCCGTAGTTCCAGGAGCCCTCGCGCTCAATGCCGGGGCGCAGGAAAGCCTCGTTCCAGCGTTTAAATTTCACCCCATTCCGGCTGACCATGAGAAGCCCCTCGGTGATGGCGCTGCCGTATCGCTGGCTGCCGGTGGCCCTTGCCTCGCGGTGCTCGCGCTCGGGCAGGGCCTTCATGCTGGCGGAGTTCCAGTCGCGTTCGATGTAGCGGGTCGGGAAGCCAATCAGCAGATGCGGGGCGCGATGGTATGGCTTGATCTGGTTGGTATAAAGCTGCTCCTCCGGGCTGTCTTCATAGCTCAAATTCTCATCATTTTCCCAGTGGAGAAAGTCCTTGGACGTGGCGGTGCGGATGGAGCGGATGCCCTGATATTTGCCTTTTTTGCCCTCCTTTTCATCGGCGCTGAAATAGCGCCAGTAGGCCCGATAGACCCCGCTTTCTGCATCCCAAAACGCCAGGTTCTGCGAGTCGAACGCGCCGTCAGTAATGACGGGGGCATCGGCCATGGGAGACCAGCGCAGGCCATCGGCAGATTTGAGGGCCAGCAGGCCGGTGGGTTTGTGCGAGCGCACGATGGCCTTGTACTTCGCATCCGCAGGCGCGGCCGGGTTTTCATCCTTGAAGACTGCGGGGTGCCCGCCATCCGGATTCACCTTTCCCATCATGCCGTAGGGGATGACGATGTTGTTGGCCTTGGAGCCGTTGAATTCATGCTGGCCGACTTCTGGTTTGCGCCAATGAATGCCATCGTCGCTTTCGGCATAACAAGTATAAAGCGGATGGGTGCTGGTATCAATTTTCCCCTCCTTCACCTCCAGCTGCCAGGCTTTGTAATACATGCGGTAGAGGCCGCCATCTTTGAAGACACTGTGATAACCGCTGCCGCTGCCCTCCCACGGTGCATCGTGGACGATGGCGATCTCCTGAGGCTGCGGATGGTGCAGCCGCTGCGTGGCCTGGCCTTTGAACTCACTGATGAGGTGGTCATCCACGAAGAGCTCACGTCGGCTGCCGATTGGCAGCGGCTCCTGGGCCCACAAGGGCAGGGCCATAGCGGATACGAGGGCGACTAGGGAGGTGCGCATCGGAAGCATCTCCAACAAACGCTTTCAGAAAGGCGCTTTCAGGAAATTTTGTCACAGCCTTGCTGGCACGATGGGCGAATCTGGCACCTTGCCTTCGGCTTTGGGGGAGAATAGAGGCTTGAGTGTTTGGATGACCTCTTTGCCTTCCGGGGTGTTCGCCAGATTGGTAAATTCGTCGGGGTCTTTTTCGTGGTCGTATAGCTCCAGGCCTTCGCGGCCTTCATTCCATTCGGTATAGCGCCAGCGGGCGGTGCGCAGGCTGCGGCCCATAACGGGTTTTGGGAACCGGGCATCAGCAGGCCGGAGGATCTGGGTGAGGGCGTGGCAGTCCCATTCAGCGGCGGGATCGTCCAGCAAGGGCTGCAAGTTCCGCCCGCTAAGTTGCGGCGGGGTATCGAGTCCGCACAGGGCTGTGAGAGTGGGGTAAAGGTCCACCAGTTCGACGATGCGATTGCAGGCACGGCCCTGGCCACGGGTGCCGGGTGCACGAATGATGAGCGGTGTGCGTGCGGATTCCTCCATCAGGCTGCGCTTCTGCCACATGCCCAGATGCTCGCCCAGATGATAACCGTGGTCGCTCCAGAGAACGACGATGGTATTCTCTGCAAGCTTAAGCCGGTCCAGCGCCTCCAGCACCCGGCCAATCTGAGCATCTACAAAGGAAACGCTCGCGTGGTAAGCTTGCAATGCCTGCCGGCAGGTGGTTTCATCCAGGCCGTAATGCGGGGTGGGATTGTTATGGGCAAAGGCGGCAGCCGGCATGTCCTCACGGTCATCCGGCGGGGCAGTGGGCAGACGCATTTCCTCTAAAGGATGCAGATCAAAGTAACGTTTCGGAGCCACAAAGGGTGTGTGCGGCCGGAAGAAACCGACCCCCAGGAAGAAGGCTTTGTCAGTCGTCTGCTGCTGTTCCAAAAGGCGGATGGCCTCGGTGGCGATCATGCCGTCCGTTTGCTCCTCATCGCTCCCGTCTGCCGCCAGCCAGCTCAGGGCCGCGCTCACGGGTTTTGCCGGTGTGGGATTGATGATGAGGGCTTCATCCGTCACGTCGCGGCCTTTGGGATTGATGACGAGATCCCAGGAGGGTTTGTCATCCAGACCGTCGGTGCCGATGCCTTTGGGCACATCGTAATGATACAGCTTGCCCACGCGCGCGGAGAACCAGCCGTTTTGCCGGAAATATTGCGGCAGCGTCGCCAGGTCCGGCTTTTCCTCGCGGAAATGCCGGTCCAGATCATAGACGCGGATGGCATCCGGCCGCAGACCGGTGAGCACGGAGGCGCGGCTGGGATTGCACAGCGGGATCTGGCAGTAGGCACGGTCAAACCTCACCCCGCTGGCCGCCAGGCGGTCCAGGTGCGGCGTCTTCGCCACCGGATGGCCGGCGGAGCCCAGCACATTGCCCAGATCATCCACGGCAATGAAGAGCACATTCGGGCCTGCGGCGTGGGCTCCGAATGAGGTCAATAAGAGGACTGCGAGGCAAAGGGCTGTCCGCCAAAAGGAGGGTAATGGTGACAAGGTGGGCATGAGTAAGTTATAAAACGCAACGCTGCCGCGTGTATAGCCTCGGGTGCAGGTATTCGTCCGCCTTGTCGTAAATCGCATACTCTTTGTCGTGGTCAAGCCGCCGGGCTTTGACGTATGCTGGCTTAAACCTAACCATGAAATCCGCTGCCGTTGTCAATTATGCCCCGGAAAAGGGCTCGGTCGAAATCCGTGAAATCGAGAAACCCGAAATCGGTGCGGAGGATGTGCTGCTGGAGGTGGCCAATGTCGGCGTCTGCGGCAGCGACCTTCACCAATGGACCGCAGACCATTCCTGGCCGGTGAACTATCCCGTGGTGCTCGGCCACGAGTTTGGAGGGCGTATTGTCCAGGTGGGCAAAGACGTGGAAGGCTGGCAGGAGGGCGACCGCGTCGTGTCTGAAACCGCCGCCATCATCTCCAAGGACAACCCCATGACCCGCCGGGGCCTTTATAACCTGGACAATACCCGCAAAGGTTTCGGATACGGCGTTAACGGAGCCATGACCAAGTATGTGCGTGTGCCCTCACGTATCCTCCACCACGTGCCGGATCAACTGCCCTTTGAGCAGGCCTGCCTCACGGAGCCCTGCTGTGTGGCGTATAATGCCGTGGTGAAAAATGCCCGCATTGAGCCAGGGGACCGCGTCGTTGTGCTTGGCCCTGGAACCATCGGCATCCTCTGCGCCGCCATGGCCCGCCTGTGCGGGGCGGAGGTGGCCATCGTCGGCCTGCCACAGGATGCGCACCGGCTGGAGATCGCCAAAGGTTACGGCTGCGAAGTCATCATCGGCGATGCCAAACCCTGGGCATTGCAGCGCGACGGCCTGGGCTGCGATGGCGTCATTGATGCCGCCGGCGCCAGCATCACGCTGAAGATCGCCCTGGACATTGTCCGGCCCGCCGGGTGGATCAGCAAAGTGGGTTGGGGGCCACAACCGCTGGGTTTTAACATGGACCCGCTGGTGCAGAAGAACATCACCCTGCAAGGCAGCTTCAGCCACAACTGGCCCATCTGGGAGCGTGTCATCGCCCTGCTGGCCAGCGGCCAGTTTGATGTGAAACCCATTATCGGCGGTGTATGGCCCGTCACCGAATGGCATCAGGCCTTTGAAAAAATGCACAAAGGCGAGGTGGTGAAGAGCGTGTTGAGGCCGGTGTGAGAAAGGACATCCCGGATTATGGACCGGGACTCATATCCTACATCTCATCCTCCAGCTCTTTCAGATAGGAAATCATGGCGGCCTCCATCCGGGCAAAATCTTTTCCCGGGTCAGTGTCCAGAATGAAGGTCAATTCCTCAGCCGCTTCCGTGCGAAAGGGATGACGGGTATTCTTGGCGATCTCAAGCAGCACCGGAAGCCGGACCCTTTCATCCCGGTTGCCCAGGTCAGTATAGAAGACATCCAGCACTTCTTCCCCCAGCCCGGCATCCACCGTCAGCGGGCGCATCTTGGCATAAGTTTCATCGGAAACGTTGTCACAAATGTGCTGGGCGGCATCCTCCTTGCCCCTGACTGGAAGGGTGGGGAAGAGCACAATGAGGCGGTCCGCAATGTCCTCCATCTCAAGAGCAGAATGGACAATCTTCTCCAGCCTCACCTCCCAGTCTTCCTGGGGAACGGGCATCGGAGTGGCAGGGTTTGGCACCTGGGAGGTGGGGCTGATGGCAAGCTGGGACGGCGCTGCTGCCGGGCCCAGGTTCAAGTACCAAAACACTGCCCCCAGCACACCTGTGGCAAGGATAACAAGGGCAATCACCAGGGCGTGGGGCTTCATCCAGATAGCATAAGTTCCCCCGGTTCCTCGGCGAGACCTATTTTAGCATTCTCATATCTCAGTGTGCCCAGCAGGAGATCTGACCTCCTCGCTTTCGTGATGGTTTTCTGCCGGGTATTCGCTATTTGCTGCCGCACCATACGTTATCTTCCACCCAATCCCCATGAAACTCATCCAGCCACTCCTCCTTGCCTCCCTTTTTGCCACCGGTGCTTTTGCCGCTGACTATACACGCGTCATCTTTGCGGATGATTTTTCTGCCGAGGGTTTCGGGCCGCGCTGGGGGCACTATAAAAGCTCCAGCGTGGTGAAGGACGGCGTGCTGGTGGGCATCACGGCCCCGACTTCTGACCACTCCGCCGTGGATAACATCCGCATTGATGGGGAGAAGGATCTGGAGGTTTCGGTGAAGTTTCGTTTCGTTTCTGACAAGGCGAAAAGCTTCAATGTCTGGTTCGATGACAAAGGCTACAAGGGCTCCCACGCCGGGCACATCTGCCAGGTGACAGTCTCCCCCACGAGTGTGAACATGGCGGATGCCAAGACTGGAGCCTTCACCCTGGAAGGCGGACTTTATGATCGCAAGAAGGCCAACCAGCTCACCGATGATGAAAAGAAAATGCTGGCCGCCAAAGCCAAGCGCGAGCCAGTGAAGCTGAGCCTGGAGAAATGGCACACGCTAGTGGTGCAGACGAAGGGCGATGAGATCGAAGTCACCATCAATGGAAAAAAAGCGGGCAGCTTCAAGTCCGAAGGCATCGCCCATGAAACGAAGTCCCTCATCAGCCTGACCACGAACGCCGTGGATGTGGAGTATGATGACTTCAGCATCAAAGGCGTGGCCAAACCCTGAGATCTGTTGTGGCCGATGGCCACGTCGTAAATCGCATAGAAACTGACGTGGCAGCAACCCTGCGCCAGGGTTTAATGGCGGTCATCTTTTATCCTCCCATGCGCCTCGAAAACAAAGTCATCCTCATCACTGGAAGCGCCACCGGCATTGGCTGCGCCATCGCCAGACGCTGCGTCGCGGAAGGCGCACGCGTGGTCATCCACGGGCTGGAGGCGGATCTGGCTGCGGCCGTAGTGGCCGAGCTGGGAGCGGACAAGGCGGTGTCGCATATTGAGGATCTGAATGCCGAAGGCTGCCCGCAGCGGCTGGTGGAGGTGGCGGTGAAAAGTTTTGGCCGCCTGGATGCCGTGGTGAACAATGCCGCCATGGTTGGCCAGGGCAACATCCACACCACGACGGCGGACTTCTTTTCCAAGATGCTGCATGTGAATGCCGTGGTGCCTTTCCTGCTGATCCAGGCAGCCCTGCCGGAACTGCGGAAAGTGCGCGGCTGTGCACTGAACATCGGCAGCGTGAACGCCTGGTGCGGCGAGCCAAACCTGCTGCCCTACAGCGTCTCCAAAGGTGCGCTGATGACTTTGACGCGTAACCTGGGAGACACTCTGATGCAAGAGGACGGCGTGCGGGTTAACCAGATCAACCCCGGCTGGGTGCTGACGGAAAATGAAGCCAAGCGCAAGCGCGAGCATGGCCTGCATGAAACGTGGTATCAGGACCTGCCGAAGATCTATGCGCCAGCCGGGCGCATCCTCTGGCCGGAAGAGATCGCCGCGGCGGCGGTCTATTGGCTGGCGGATGAAAGCGGCCCCATCAGCGGCCAGGTCATGGACCTGGAGCAGCATCCCTTCATCGGGCGCAATCCGCCAAAGGATACCTCGACGATACCAGCACCGGCCAAGCTCTGAGCGGTCAGCTCAGCAGCTTGATATAGACCGCCTCCGTGCGGTCAATTTGGGTCTCGAAGGTCAGTTCACGCAGGGCGTGGGCACGGGCTTCAACGGCCATTTTTTTCGTCGCTTCAGGTTCGGTAAAAACGGCCCGCAATGCCCCTGCCAGGGCCACGGCATCCCCAGGCGGGACCACGCGGCCACGGACTCCATCCTCCACCACCTCCGTCAGGCCGCCGGCGGAGGACGAGATGACCGGGGTGCCCACCAGCATGGCCTGGGGCAGCACCTGGGACGTAGCCTCGTTTTTTAGCGAAGGAAGCACGCAGACATCCATGATTCGCATCAGACTGGCCACATCCGTGCGATGGCCGGTGAGCACAACTCGGGTTTCCAGCCCGGTGTCCTTGATCTGCTTTTCCAGTGCCGGGCGGCGTGGTCCGGCACCCACGATGAGCAGGCGCAGTTTTGGCATGTCCTTCGCCAAACTGGTGAAGGACTCCAGCAGAACGTCATGCCCCTTCCAGCTCCGCAGCACGGCCACGATGCCGATGACCTGGTCGTCTTCCGCAAAGCCAAGCGAAGCACGCAGGCCGTCAATGGACACCTCCGGATGAAACACCGAGGTGTCCGCCCCAGCGGGAACCGAATACTGACGGGCCGGATGGCAACCGCCCACCTGGATGAGGTGGTCGCGGATGTGATGACCGCTGGAGATCACCGCTTCCGGCAGCAGATCATAGAGCAGTTTGGAGTTCAGTCCTGGCCGTACCGGGGAGGAAAGGTGGCGGCTGCGCACCATGGGCACGCCCGCCAGCTTGGCCCCCATGCCGCCCACCCAGCCATCCACGGAACTGTGGCTATGTACCAGATCAATCTTCTCACGACGGATCAGACGGGCCAGTTGAAAGACCGTCGGCAGGTGGACGGCGGATTTAAAAGGCAGGTGGGAGACTTGGAACCCGGCCTCCTGCGCGCGTTTGGAGATGGTGGACGCTTCCCGGCAAACAAGCTGCATGTGCCAGCCGCGATCACGAAAAGCCTCCATCTCCCGCAGGATGCGGATCTCCTGGCCTCCCCAGCCGAGGGACCATTCGGTGTGGAGGATGCGGCGGTTGGAAACAGGCTGGGCTGACATCCCCTTTCGATGGCTCAGGGCGCGAAAGCGTCAAGCAATAGTCGCAGGAGCCGGTCTCCCGGAATTTATATCGGTCCAAACTGTAACCTTTCCGCCCCAAGGGGGTGATGAAAGGGGTGCCAGCTAAGCTGATTGCTTATTGCGATGCGGTCAGCCTCGAAAGATAGCTGTTCCCTGCCCTACCCATGCTCATGAACAAATACACCAAACTCACTTCTGTTCTGGCTTTGATGCTGATGGGTTCTGCCCAGCCCATCCTCGCGCAAAGCGCCCCCAGTTTTACCCTGCAGCCCCTGCCGGTGACCACCACCACGGGCCAGACGATCATTCTGACCGCTGCAGCGACAGGAGATCCGGCTCCGACCCTGGAGTGGAACAAGATTGTGAACTCCAACAGAGTGCCGGTGACCGATAATGAGCGTATCTCCGGGGCCGCCACGCCCGAACTGACGATCACCAATGCCACCTTGGCCGATGCCGGCCAGTATCAGTTGCTGGCGAACAATGGCACGATTGCCTACAGCAACATCGTTGACGTCAAGCTGACCGCCACGGCTGGCGGGGCGACGTATTACCCTTTTGGCATCAACAATTCCTTTGGTGGTTCACTTGCGCCAGAGGCGAGTCCGGTCCGGGTTGGCATTGGCGAATCCACAAGCTATTTTGTGCCGGGAACAGGGCCAGTTTATTTGGAAAACACCTTTGTCAGCGGGGTTCTCTACAGCAAACTGGCGGACCTGAGTGATGACGGAACGCTGGCTTTGATCAGTGCTGGCTCAGGGAACCATCCTCCGCGAATATACACAATCGCCACCGGCGAGAGCACGGCCTATCCGGCCCTTCCTTCGTTTCCATGGGGAGAGATCACCGGGATCAATTTCTTTCATGGAGTCGCCTTTGCGGACAACGGCAATTTCGTGGGCCAGATCCAGGACCAGAATGGCCAGAACCGTGGCATCTTTTACAACGCTGAGACGGAGACCTACACCCTGCTGGGAACCCTGCCGAATGGAGACATCGCCAGCAATCCTGTCGGCTTGTCTGCGGATGGAACGACGGTGGCGGGTTACGAGCGCACGGGACTATTTAATGGTCCTTTCATCTGGACCGAAGAGAATGGATTTACCGTGCTGCCAGATTCGGCCGCCTTTGCGGCTCTCGGAGACGTCCGGGCCATCTCCCCCAGCGGACGTTACATCGTGGGCCTCTCCTCGGCGATCAACGGGCAGGGCTTCTCAGGCACGACCAGCCAGCGCTGGGACCGGGGGGAATCCCTGGGCGCGCCCGTACCCGCTCCTTTCACACGCTCATATGGCATGACGGCGGCGGATGCCTTCACCGTGAACGATGACGGCACTGCGGGTGGGTTCATGGGGCAGGCCAGTGTTTTTTCCTTGCAGGAGGCCGTGGTCTGGCTGCCCAATGGCACCCGCGTACCGCTTGCTGTCTATTTAAAAAACAAATATGGCCTGGAAACACCCGGGCATATCTTGAGGCAGGTCACAAGCATCTCCCCCGACCGGCGCGTCCTCGTTGGCACTTCCACCAATGGCATCAACCAGTCTGAAGGCTGGGTCATTGAGCTGCCTGAGCCCTTGGACCTGCCGGAGGACGGACTGATGACGGTCTTTAATTTTTCCGTCGGCGGACAGCTTGCTCCTGGGGATGCGCTGCTTTTCCAAAACCGTGCCATTGGAGCCTCAGATGATCGCTCCTTGGTTCTTCAGAATGGCGGTCTGGAGGTTCTGGGAGGTATCTCGGCCACGATCACAGGGACCCATGAGGATGATTTTAGCATCAATACCGTGAACCTTCCCGACAGCCGGAATCCGGACCAGACCTCCTTTCTGTCCCTGAAGTTTACCCCAACTGCGGAAGGGGTGCGCACGGCGACGCTGAACATCCTGAGTGATGATCCTCTGACACCGAGCTTCAGCGTCACGCTGACTGGCACCGGGCTGCCAGGATTGCTCTCTCAAACGATCACCTTTGATCCGCTGCCCGCGAAGCTGACCACGGACGGGGCTTTTGATGTGGCGGCAACGGCCTCCTCCGAACTGCCCGTGAGTTTCAGCATCTTTTCTGGTCCGGCGAGCATCTCCGGCAGCACCATCACTCTGACGGGAGAACCCGGCACAGTCATTGTGCGTGCCAGCCAGGCCGGTAATGCCACCTATGCTGCTGCCCCATTTGTGGACCAGTCCTTTCAGGTGACAGCTCCCGCAACAGGCGGCGGCGGCCCCTTGGTCTTGGAAAATTTGCAGCAGACTTATACCGGAACCCCACGGCCGGTCACGGTCACCGGCGGGCCTGACGGCAGCACCATCATCGTCACCTACAAGGGAGAGACAACTCCGCCGACGAATGCGGGCAGCTACAGCGTGGTGGCCACGGTTGAGGGCACGAAGACCAAAAAAACTGGCAAGCTGGTCATCGCGAAAGCACCCTTGACACTAACGGTGGATAACAAGCAGCGGTTCATGGGCCAGGAGAACCCGGAACTGACTTTCAGCTACTCGGGTTTTGTGAACGGAGACACCGCTGAAACCGCGCTGACCAAACAGCCCAAGATCACCACCACGGCCAAACTGAAGAGCCCTGGCGGCAGCTACCCCATCAAGGCCAGCGGGGCCGCGTCCGTGAATTATGCCCTGACCTATGTGAACGGGATCATGACTGTGGAAAGCTTTGGCGGGCGCTATGAAGCGCTGCTGGCCAAAATCTCTGACTCCCGTCCCGGTGCCAAAGTGGAACTCACCGTGGCGAAAAACGGCAGCTCTTTCACCGGCAAGCTGACGGTCCCCCAGGAGGCTGCGGCACTGCCTTTCAAAGGCAGCCTGACGGTGGATCCCGGACTGGAAGATGCGACGGCGGAGATCAGCATCACCTCGAAAAAAACCGGTCTGGTTTATGATCTGGCCCTGGCGCTGCCGCTTAAGGAAGCCTTCAGTGCTCAGCTCGCCGTGGATGATGTGGCTTTTGCCGGCACACTGAACGGCCAGTTGATTTACATACCGGCTCGCGGTGACGTCATTGAGTTTGCCGGGGCGCATACACTGGTTCTCGCACCGGGGGTGCCCGCAGCGGACACAGAGCTGCCTTTGCCAGAAGGTTCCGGTCATGGCATCGTCACCGTGGATAAAAAAGCGGTGATGAAAGTCGTTGGCCGCCTTGCCGATGGCACCTCCTTCACTGCCTCCCTGGCCCCGGACAGCCAGGCCGGTTACCGTCTGTTTGCGCAGCCTTACAAGCGGGCGGAGAGCTATATCGCCGGCGGACTGGATCTGGCGATCCATCCCGACATGCCAGAGCGCAGCTTTATTTCCGTGCAGTCGGCTACCCAGCTCGCCTGGGCCAAAGCCGCTGGTCCGAAAGACAAATCCTACATCGGCGGATTTGGTGTTCTGGATACCCAGGTCACTCTCGACCCCTGGATCAAGCCCACCAAAGCGAAGAAGGACCTGCCCGCCATCACCCTGGCAGCCCTATTGGGCCTGGATCAGACCGGTGCATTCACGGTATCGCACAGCAGCATCGCCAGCCCGTCGGATTCGGATCTGCCAGTGGCACTGGCCATGGATGTCGTCAAGAACAGCGTCACCGTGACGGACCCGGCTGCAAACCCGACCCAATGGAAAGTGAAGTTCAATGCCTCAACCGGCGCCTTCACAGGTTCCTTCTCCCTGGCAGATGCCAAGACCCGGAAAGTTAACTTCACGGGCGTCCTTCGGCAGGCACCCAGCACGGACCTCACCGGCATCATCGGCCGTGGCCGGTTCCTCCTGCCTGCCCTGCCGACAGACCCGACCAAGGAGATCCAATCCGGCGATGTCCGTTTTGATCTGCCAGCGGCAGACTGACCAGGCAGGCTTGAAGGTCTCTTGTATCACCGCAGCCCTTTACCGAGAAAGGGGCTGCGGTTTTTTTATCCTGTCGTTATCTTGGCAAGCGGATGGCGCAGGCACGACTGACTGTCTACGGCACCTCCACAACGGCCCCATAGGCGGCACAGAGGGTGCCGGGAAGAGTGATGGATACAGAGTCACCCGTCTGGCGGGCGAGGGTGGCGGCGAGAGCAAGCTGAAGGGCACCGAAGGCACCCATGCTTTCACCCAAAACCTGGCGGAGATGATGGGTGGTGGCGGGCGGTGAGCAGTCTATCCCCGCTGCTTGGGCGGCAGATTCAGATTGGTCCAGGAGGGAAATACCAGAGAGGCCGGTGAGGTGGTGGGCCTGGTTAAACTGCGGCTGCTGGGCGAGGGCGAGGAGGTGGGCGGCTCTTTCGGCCTCGCTATGAAAGGGGAGAGCAGAAGTGTGGATGAGCTTTAAGCCGGGGCCATTGAGACTGAGAAGGAGGGCGGCGGCACCTTCTGTGGCATGGAGATCCGGGTGGTAATAGTGGACGGCCTCGGCTCCGAGCCAGTCACACTCCTCCGATCCGATGACAAGGACGTGATCCACAAGCTCCTGAAGCAGCCAGGTGTGGGCCATGGAGACCGCCTCGATGATGGCGCTGGATTCCCCGATGAGGGTGGTGGCAGGGCCGTCCACACCCAGGAAGGCGGCTACATGGGAGGCGGGGGCGTTATAGACGGTCTCAGGGAAGATGAGGGGACTGGCCAGGGCGGGGGTCTCAATGACCTCATGGTAAAATTTGCCGCTGAACTGCACGCAGCCGTTGAACATGAGCTGGACGATGCCGAGGCGGCCCGCGCCCTGGCCTTGCGGGAAACCCGCCTGCTCCAGGGCCTCCAGCGCGGCGGCCATGGTGAATTTGGTGATGGGGCTGGCGCGGCGGAGTCGGGGAAATTTTGGCAGGCGGTCTGGAGGCGAAGCGGGGGCCAGGCGGACGGGGCAGTCCCAGTCACGCTTACCGACGGTGCGGGCACAGTTGGTGCTGGGAAGGGCGGTGCGCTCCTGCATGGTGGCAGCGAGAGAGGCGGTGCCCCAACCGGCAGGTGAGACGGCACCAACGCCGGAGATGCGGAGGGGGGAGAATGACGAATGAGGAACCGCCAGCGCCTCAGATTCGTCATTCGTCATTCTGCATTCGTCATTCCTGGCCTTGCCGGGGGCGGCCTCGCATTGGGTAAAAACAAGGGTGGCATTGGTCCCACCGAAGCCGAAGCTGTTGGTGAGGGCGATGGGTACGGGGGCTTCGCGGAAGCTGTGGACGAGGTCAAAGCTGACAGCAGGGTCGGTTTCGCGGATGTTCAGGCTGCCGGGCATCCACTGGCCACGCATGGCCATGAGGCAGATGACGGCCTCCACAGCTCCGGCTCCGCCCAGGAGGTGGCCCATGGCGGACTTGGTGGAGCTGAGGGATATTTTGGCGGCATCCGCTCCGGCCCAGGCCTGGATGGCGCTGGCTTCCGCCACATCATTATAAGGAGTGCCGGTGCCGTGGGAATTGATGTAGCTGACTTCACCCGGAGTGATGCCCGCCATGGCGCAGGCACCTGTCATGGTGCGGATGGCGGCCTTGCCGGCGGGATCTGGCTGGGTGAGGTGGTGGAGGTCGGTGGCGGTGGCATATCCGGCGGCGACGGCGATGGCCTCGGCACGGCGCTCGGCAGCGGCGGATTCGCTTTCCAGGAGGACGAGGGCGGCACCTTCGCCCAGGGCAAGGCCGTCGCGGGCGGCATCGAAGGGCCGGGGAATGCCGCTGGGGGCGAGGGCGCGGAGGGTATCGAACCCCGCATAGACAAGCTCGGCCAGGGCATCGTAACCGCCGGCGATGACGCGCCGGGCCTTCCCCGTCTGGATCATGGCCATGGCATCGCCGATGGCATTGGCCCCGCTGGCGCAGGCATTGGAAACGATAATCATGGGGCCATGCCACCCAAATTCCTGGGCGATGGCATTGAGCTGGCGCTGCGGCTGGTAAAACTCCAGCCGCGAGATCTGGCCGGGGATCTTGGCCGGACTGCTGGTGGCGTGGCGGAAGTAATCCTGCCCGATGCCCATGGCCCCGGCGGAGGTGCCGATGATGATGGCATCCACGCCTTCCAGGCCGGACATTTTGGCCATGGCTAAGGTTTCCCGCAGGGCCAGGAGGAGCATTTTGGTGCCACGGTCAATGAGCGCCTCGCGGCGACGTGGGGTTTTAAAAAAGAGGCGCTCGGTGGGCAGGTCCACATGCGCGGCGGTCTTGGCGATGCGCTGGCTGACATCAAACATCGTCACAGGGCGAAAGGCCGTGCGGTTTGCCCGAAAAGAGGTTTCGTTTTCCTGCCAGTCCAGCCCGAGGGGCGAGACGATGCCGGCTCCGGTGATGAGAATGCGCTGGGAAGGAACTGAGACCACGGGAAAAAGAACGCTGATGGCCAGGGAATGGATTCCTGGGCTTGAACTGACAGGGACGGGCTGGCACAGTCCTGGCTCAATCCCTGTGCTGTCTGGTTTAGCCGTGCGCAGCGGAGAGTTCAAATGTTTGCTGACCGTTGGAAACAAATCCTTAACTTGCGCGGCGATGATGTAGCGCTCTGGCACCCTGGGGGTGCCCTGTCTTTTCGTGCCCTGGAGACGGCAGCGCGGGCGCTGCCGTCAAAGATCTGCGGGCGGCTGGGACGGCATTACCTGGCCCAGGGGGACGGCCCGGAGATTACCACGGCGCTGCTGGCGGGTTTTTTGACCGGACGGCCCGTGCAACTGGTGGAAAAGGACCGCTCCCGCCGGGTGCCTGCCTGCTGTGTGCCACGGAATGCGGCCCTGGTGAAGCAGACAGTGGGCAGCTCAGGCGTGCGCCGATGCCAGTTCTTTACCTTTGCGCAAGTGGCGGCGGATGTGGACCGGCTGCACGATGCGATGGGACTGAACAGCTGCGATGTGGCTCTGGCCCCTCTGAGCGTGGCTCACAGCTTCGGCCTGACGACAACGGTTTTGCAGACGCTGCTAAACGGCCTGCCCACGCACTGGCTGCCCACCCCCTTTCCCTGCGGCATGACCGAGGCGCTGGGCCAGCATGAGCGGGTGTTTTTACCCGGTGTGCCGGCGATGTGGAAGGCCTGGCTGCTCTCCGGGCTGGACCTTTCCCGCGTGAAGCTGGCCGTCTCCGCCGGATCTCCGCTGACACTGGAACTGGAGGCCAAGGTGCGGGAAACTTTTCATCTGAAGCTGCACAATCTTTACGGCACCAGCGAGACGGGGGCTATCAGCTATGATACAGGCAATGAGCCGCGAACAGAGGCGGGGGATCTGGGCACCCTCCTGCCGGGCGTGCAGGCAGCAGTCGAAAATGGACGCCTCGTGGTGGCCAGTGATGCCGTGGGCCTGGGTTATGACACGGTCCAGCCCGGGGAGCTTTTTTCCCTGGGCCGTCACCGAACCTGGGACCGCATCACCCTACGCGGGAATGCACTGACGTATGACGCCTGCGAGGGGCCGGGAATCAATGTCGCCAGCCGTAAGCTGAGCCCGGCAGTCATCGCCGAAAAGATCCGCACCGCCACAGGTGTGCGCCACGTGCGCATCCACGGCCAGCCGAGCCGCGATGCCGAACGCGTGCAGGACGTGGTCGCCTGCCTGGGCGTGACGCCTGAGCAGCTCACCTGTGAATTTAAATCCAAAGCCTGCGCAGCGCTGGCCCCCTGGGAGGTGCCCCGGCACTGGCGGATCGAAAATCCGGGCTTTGCGGCCAGTGAGGCGGAGAGGTCCGGCGGGTATGAGGGGATGGCGCTGGCGTGAGATTGTACCTTTGTGTTTAAATCCGGCAATCAAGGGCTCCTCGAGGCTCATGAGGAGCTTTCATTTCCCACCTGATAAATGCTATTTTATTAAAAGCAGCTGGGGAGATTGGGTCCAGGCAACACGTTGTTTGCGGCCATGATTCGATTTTTGGGCAGGGTAATGATTTTGTTCCATGCGGCAGCCGCACTGGGTGGGGAGATTCCTTTGGGGCTGGGACCCCACAAGGATGTGGAGGTGCGTGTGCAGCCGGAGACAGTGCTGGAACTTAAACTGGGCGAGGGCCATCCGCATTTCTGGACAGGGATCGTGTCAGGCGATTACAAAGTGGATGAGCACACCGTCCTCGCCCTGGAATATTTTGCGCCCTCGGGCCTGGAATCGGTGGTGTTAAGATACCGCGTCGCCAGCGGGGAGATGGCGGTGGCGGAGCAGCTGCCCGTGCCACTGGCGGAGACCTGGCAGCCGCTGGCGTTTGACCTGGGACAACTGGAAGTGAAACCGGCGGCGGGACATCCGGAGATGCGGTTTCATTTTGCGCTGAACGGAGCCGCAGGCACAGAGGTACAACTGCGCCGCATCCGGCTGCGTGAGACAAATGCGGAAGAGAAAACCCTGGCTGCGAACCGCGAAAAAATCATGGCTGAAAGGGAGGCGCAGGCCGCTGCCATCCTGGCTGATATCCGGTTGAACACGGAAGCCACGCTCCAAACAGTGCATGTAGGTGCAAAGGAAATCACGCTGATCGGCCGCGCTGCGGGACCGGTGAAAGTGGTGGGAATTCCGCCGGAAATGGTTTCCTTTCAGGCGGATAAAGGTGCGGTGGACGCAGACGCAAAACCGGATGCCAAAGGTGCCTTCAAGCTGACCATCGCGAGGGTGGTGGAGGGCAGCCAAAAGGACCGCGCTCTGTGGCGCTGGCGCCTGCTGGGCCCTGACGGTCAATGGGCCTCGCGAGCCATGTGGCCGACGGCTTACGGCCCGGCGGTGGGGCGCAACATACCGAAGCTGACCGCTCCGCACCAGAAGGGCATCGGCATGCCACCGGTACGGAATGCGGATCATGACATCTTCAACCTCGGCGTACGCCATGCGACCATGAACGTCGTTCTGCATGCGCTTATCCGTGAAACGGCGGCTCCAGGATGGACGCCCTGGAAGTTTGAAGGCCGCACCTATTACTTGAACGAAAAGCAGATCGAAGGTCATGACATCTCGCTGCGCCTCATGGCGGAGAAGAAGATCATCGTCAGCGCCATCCTGCTGGTGGGCAATGGGCGTGGTGCCGATGGAAAACCTGGGATGTCTCTCACTCATCCAGAAGCGGAATTACGCGGTATCTATTCCATCCCCAATCTGACAGCGGAGGAACCGGCGCAATTTTACCGTGCCGCGCTGCATCTCATGGCGGAGCGATGGACACGAGCGGACGGTTCCTGTGGCCGGGTAAGCAACTGGATCATGCACAATGAAATTGATCAGGGTGCCACATGGACCAACATGGGCGCGCAGCCGCTGGCACGTTATTTGGAAACCTATATGCGCTCCGCCAGGCTCATGCATCACACGGCGCGGCTGTTTGATCCGCATGCACGTGTGTTCATCTCGCTCACGCATCATTGGGCGAAAAAGAGCAGCGGCAGCGGCACCTACATCGTGAGGGACATGCTGGAGCTGTTCGCCGAAATGGCCCGTGCCGAGGGGGACTTCGAATGGGGTGTGGCCTACCACCCGTATCCTCGGGATCTGCGCAATCCGGACACCTGGAAAGACGCGGACCTGACGCAGGATTTCGACACCCCTTACATTACACCAAAAAATATCGAAGTGCTGCCCGCCTTCCTTGAGCAGTCACGCTTTTTGTTCGCGGGGAAACCGCGCGGCATCCTGTTGTCAGAGCAGGGTTTTAATACACCCACACTCAGCCTGGAGGACCAGCGCCGCCAGGTGGCCGGCCTCATTTACATGTTCCGCAAACTGCAGCCGCTGAAGACCATCGAGGCCTATCACCTGCACCGTTATCAGGACATGCCCGTCCAGGAAGGCGGCCTGCGCCTGGGCATCATCACCGAAACCGGGGAGCACAAGCTGGGCTGGGAGGCTTATCAGGCCATTGGCACGGAGAAGGAAGCGGAGTTTGAAAAGATGGCGGAGGAGGTAATGAAGCAGGGCGACTAACCAAAAGGAACGCATCATAAAAAAGTCTCATTGCCAGGGACCTCCCGGCAATGAGACGAGTGTTACCAGCTTGGCTGTCACTCAATTAACCCGGCCTTCTAAGCGCACACTCGCGCTCCCAAAGGCGGCCTTTTTTGGCGGTGGTGATGTATTTGGAAAGGGCGGTTTCAGTCGGCAAAGGCAGGATGCCTTCATCGGGCTTCACCCCAGCGCGATCTAGCAAGGGCTGGGCTTCAGGTGTGTGGCCGATGACTTTCAAGTGAGCAAAGGCATTGCTCACCCAGTCTACCGCCGCAGCCTGGGTGGCGAGATCCTGCGCACCTTCTTCGGACGCGAGGATGACCACGGCATCAAAGAAAATGGACGGCCCGCCGGAGATGGGGAAATCGGCCTCAAAGAGCGTTCCTTCACTGTCCATGGCCCCGCCCACTTTAGGGGCAATGACGGCTACAGAAGCCTTTTCCTTTTTCGCCCGCTGCTGCAAGGACATCAGCATAGTGGAATCAAATCCTTCCGTGACCAACACGCCGATCTTGCGTCCCTGAAGCGTCACGGGTGCTTTGTGAATCAGACTCAGACTCGGAGATGGATCCAGATCGCGGGAGGCCACAGCGGGTGTGATGGCCTCGGCTTCTTCGCTCATCCCGAGGGCCTCGGCGACTCCGTCATGAAGCTCGGAATCAATATTGGCTAGGTGCCCCAGCATCCGCAGGCGGATGGGTTTGGTTTCCACTTTCGCCAGCTCAAAGGCGAAAGCGCTGATGATGTGGGTTTGCTCTGGAGCAGTCATGGAACGGTAAAATTGGCGTGCCTGGGAATAGTGGTCCGCGAATGTTTCGGATCGTTTACGCAGTTTGGCCCCATCCATTTCTTCCGGATATGTGACAAATCCGTGCGTGGGATTTTCACGAGGAGCACCGCCATCGAAACTGTTCGGTTCGTAGTTCACCCGGCCTTTCGGCACCTCCATCTGCCGCAGACCATCACGCTGGAAATTGCGCATCGGGCAGCGCGGTGCATTGACAGGAATTTGGTGAAAGTTCGGCCCGCCCAGCCGCGAGAGCTGCGTGTCCTGGTAGGAGAACAGGCGGCCCTGCAGGAGAGGATCATTGGAGAATTCAATGCCTGGCACAATGTTGGAAGGCAGGAAGGCCACCTGCTCCGTCTCCGCAAAAAAGTTGTCCGCATTGCGGTTCAGAACCAGCTTGCCCACCATGCGCAGGGGGACGATTTCTTCCGGGATGAGCTTGGTGGCATCCAGGACATCGAAGTCCAACGTGGCGGCTGTTTCCTCATCAAAGACTTGCAGTCCCAGCTCCCACTCCGGGAAGTCGCCTTTTTCAATGGAGTCCCAAAGGTCACGACGATGGAAGTCAGGATCCGCCCCGTTGATTTTCACCGCTTCATCCCACAGGACAAAGGCGGCCCCCAGCTTGGGCCGCCAGTGGAATTTGACGAATCTGGAAACGCCCTCGGCATTGACCAGGCGGAAGGTGTGCACGCCGAATCCCTCAATCATGCGCAGGGAGCGCGGGATGGCGCGGTCTGACATGGTCCACATGAGCATGTGCATGGTCTCCGGGCTGAGGGAGGCGAAGTCCCAAAAGTTATCATGCGCGGAAGCCGCCTGCGGGAAGCCGCGATCAGGCTCCATTTTCACAGAGTGGACCAGATCCGGAAACTTCATCGCGTCCTGAATGAAGAAGACCGGGATGTTGTTACCCACCAGGTCATAATTACCCTCAGTCGTATAAAACTTCACCGCAAAACCGCGCACATCACGCGGCAGGTCACCCGATCCTGCACCACCGGCCACGGTGGAAAAGCGGACAAAGACCTCTGTCTTCACCTTCGGATTTTGCAAAAAAGCCGCCTTGGTGATGTCAGCCAGAGATTCATACACCTGGAAGTAACCATGCGCCCCTGAACCCCGCGCATGGACAATGCGCTCCGGGATTCGCTCGTGGTCGAAGTGGGTGATCTTTTCGCGCAGCACAAAGTCCTCCAGCAAGGTAGGGCCGCGCAGCCCTGCCTTCAGGGAGTTTTGGTTGTCGGAGATGGGGACGCCGTGGTTGGTGGTGAGCGTCTGTTTCAAGTCACTGGCAGTCTGGTGCGTTTCTGCGGGGGCCTGTCCGGTATATGGACATTTGGGCGCAGGTGTTGAAGCGGCTTTGGAAGAGGTGGGCATGATCGTTCAATGAGGAGATAAAGGAATCTCGCCCGCTGCATCCTGCTCTCAAGGCAGCAGCATGGGGCTGGACACCCACACATCGTCCCCCTGCTCTTTTTTGGATGTCTGGTGATTTTTCATGATCACCCAGGCAGCCAGCCACTTCGCCCCCCCCATGCATCTCAGGGCCCAAGACAAAAAAATGCTGCGGCCGCTATCGATGGCGGCCGCAGCCTGTGGCATCATCACATTCCGGCTCAGATGAAGTCGTTAATCAGATTCTCCAGCATCTCCTGGCGGCCGCTACGGGTGGCGGGTTCGCCTTTGCCGAGCGTGTAAGCCTCCAGTTCCTCCAACGTGACCGCTCCTGCCTCAATGCGGGCACCAATGCCGGAATCAAAGCTCTCGTAACGGGATTTCACAAAGTCATCCATCCGCCCGTCGCTGACGATGGCGTGGGCGATCTTGAGCCCCCGGGCGAAGGCGTCCATGCCGCCGATGTGGGCGTGAAAAAGGTCTTCTGGCTCAAAGGATTCCCGACGCGTTTTGGCATCAAAGTTCAGGCCGCCGGTGGTGAAGCCGCCCATTTTCAGGACTTCGATCATGATCTGCGTGGTCAGGTAGATGTCCGTCGGGAACTGGTCCGTATCCCAGCCGATGAGTTCATCCCCCGTGTTCGCATCCACCGAGCCGAGCGCGCCGGCCTCTCTCGCCACGCGCATCTCATGCATCATGCTGTGACCGGCCAGGGTGGCGTGGTTGGTTTCCAGATTCAGGGAAAGCTCACCCAACAAACCATACTCACGAAGGAAATTGAGGCAGGCGGCAGCATCGGAATCATACTGGTGCGTCGAGGGCTCGCGCGGCTTGGGTTCAATGTAGAAGGCCCCTTTAAACCCGATCTTCTTTTTATAGTCCACGGCCATGTGCAGGAGCCGGGCCAGATGATCCAGTTCGCGCTTCATGTTCGTGTTCCACAGCGTGGCATAACCTTCACGGCCGCCCCAAAAAGTGTAACCTTCCCCACCCAGGCGATGGGTGACATCAATGGCCTTTTTGATCTGGGCAGCGCCGTAGGCAAACACATCCGCATATGGGGAGGTGCCCGCCCCCTGGTTATACCGTGGGTGGGAGAACAGGCAGGCCGTGCCCCACAGCAGCTTGCAGCCGGTCTGCTTCTGCGCTTTCTCCAGCTCGTCCGCCACGGCATCAAAAGCGGCATTGGATCTGGCCAGATCATTCAGCTCCGGGGCCACGTCGCGGTCATGGAAGCAGTAGTATTCGATGCCGGTCTTCTGCATGAATTCAAACATGGCCCAGACGCGCTTTTGCGCATTCGCCACAGATTCCGTGCCATCATCCCAGGGGCGCTGGGCAGTCGCGCCACCGAAGGGGTCCGAGAGACCGTTGCGCATGGTGTGCCAGTAGGCACAGGCAAAGCGCAGGTGCTCCTTCATTGACTTGCCACCTACCAGCTCAGCGGCGTCGTAGTGTTTGAAAGCCAGCGGGTTGCGGGACTTGGGGCCTTCGAAGGCAATACGCGGGATGTTGGGAAAAAATTCGCCGTGGTTCATGGTGGCGATGCTGGAGCAAGGGCCTCGGGCGACAACCGCAAAGCCGTGGCATCTTTCACTTCATGGCCGAAATCGCATAACCAATGGCTTGTGCAACCGAACGGCGGCTCAGTCATCTGCGGCTTCTGAGGCACGCTGTCGGTGCTCCTTGCGGTAGCGGGATGGCGTCGTGCCCATGTGATGACGGAAATGCAGGGTCAGCGCGCTCTGGTCACAAAAGCCCGCGTGCAGGGCGATCTCGCGGATGTCCCGGTCACCTCGCCGCAGTTCCTGACACGCCGCCTGGATGCGGGTCTTGATCAGAAAATCACGCGGGCTGCTCTGGAAGACCTGCTGGAAGAGACGGTTGAACTGGCGCACGGAAAGCCCCGCCAGCGTGGCGAGATCTGTGATGGCGATGGGTTCACGAAAATGCTCCCGGATGTGGTTCACGGCCCGGTCGAGCTGGAAGTAGGGCGTCTTCACCGCACTGGCGGCAGCGTAGTTTTCAATAATCCCCATGAGACCGATGATGTGGCCCTGCGGGCAGCGCATCGGCAGCTTGTTGGTGAAGAACCAGTCCGGCAGCCCCTGCTGGTTAAAAAACGGCTCCACGATGCGTCTTTTGGGCTCTCCAGTGGTGAGGACTTCCTCATCATCTACCCGGTAGTTGCGGGCGAGCTGGACCGGGAAAAGGTCGAAGTCCGTTTTGCCAATCAACTCCGCTTCCGATTGAAAGCCAAACCTCCGCCAGAAGCGCCGGTTGGCCGCGACGAACTGAAAATCCCGGTTTTTGGCAAAGAAGGAGATTCCGGGCAGTTCATCAAACAACTGGCCAAAATGGCTGCCTCCCACCGCCAGAGCGAGAAAGGACTTTTGGGTCTGGAGGGTCGCTTGGGCCATGACATGGCCTGTTTAGCATAAGGAGAACGGGGTGGGAATGTGAATGCACACCCATCCCCCAAAAAATGAAAGCGCCCTGGACAAGAGCCAGGGCGCTTTGAGTCCCACGTTGTGCCGTCCGGTCTGAGGACCTCGTATCCCAAGGGCGACGAGGTGGGAATCCATGAACAAGGGCGCTGTCTTCCAGTGAAGGCATGACAAGACATCCCAGGTCACGTGACTCCCGGAGTCATAAAAACGGGCCGGGTCACTAACAGCCCGATGACGAACACTGCAGGAGAGTGAAAGGAAGAAACAGTCAGGCTTTCTTCCCGGGAAAGGGGATTTCAAAGAACGGCGGGAACCCGAGAGCGCCCATCTTGAATTAAGAAGTAGCATAGACAGGGCCAGGTCCGCATTCAAGACTGTAATGAGATGACTTGAGGGGCAAAATGTTCACCGAAAAAACGCTGTTGGCGCAAATTGCCTGGCTGCTGCATTTTGCGTGATGTTTGAACCTCGTGAATCTCCGCTGGCATCCGTGCCAGTCTTTGCCTGGCGCATGGCCAAGTTTTTCGGATTCGCCATGACTATCGCCAGCGTGGCACTCATCATCGGCATCCTCGGCTACCGATACATTGCGGAAATGAGCTGGGTGGACAGTCTGCTGAATGCCTCCATGATTCTCGGCGGCATGGGGCCCATGGGTGAACTGAACAGTGATGCCGCCAAGATCTTCGCCAGTGCGTATGCTCTCTTCAGCGGGCTGGTGTTCATTTCCGTGATGGGCATTGTACTCGCCCCGGCGGCGCATCGCGCGCTGCATCTGTTCCACCTGGATGAAAACGATAACAATCAAAACCTATGAGTACCCCTGAACGTGTCGTGATCCTCGGTGCCAGTGACCGGCCAGACCGCTATGCCCACAAAGCCATGAAAGCCCTGCTGCGGCATGGGCATGAAGTGGTGCTGGTGCATCCGAGGCATAAGGAGATCGAAGGCCGCCCGGTGCTGGCCGATGTGGGAGAGGTGACCGGCCCGGTGGATACCGTGACGATGTATGTTGGCCCGGCCATCTCGGCAGGGCTGGCGGACAAGCTGATGGCATTGAAACCGCGACGGGTGATTTTTAATCCCGGCTCGGAGAATCCGGAGCTGCAAGATAAGCTGGAGAATGCGGGCATCCGTCCGGAGGAGGCCTGCACTCTGGTGATGCTGGCGACAGGGCAGTATTGACCTAACGTATAGTTTGACCAAAAAAGCGCAGACTGTCTGCCAGGTGTTCATGCCAGTACTCCCAGGTGTGACCGCCGGTGAATTCTTCATAGACATGCGGGATGCCGGCCTGGTCTAACTGCTGATGCAGTGTGCGGTTGTGCTCGATGAGGATGTCGTCACTGCCGCAGTCGAAACGCAGCGGCGGCAGGCGGTGCGCATTCTGTGTCAGACACTCGATGACAGACATCGGCTCCTTTTCCGTCAGCACAAATTGGGCGGACGTTTCTTCCACAAAGCCGTGCAGATGGGCGATGTCCGTGCAACTGCTGTGGGCGCTAATGGCAGTGAACTTTTCGGCATGGAGAGCCCCCAGGCGCATGGCGCCGTAACCGCCCATGGACAGGCCCGCGATGAAACGAGGTGACCGGGCAACTCGGGGATCAACGAGGGTGGCGGCCTGGGGGACTTCTTCGACGATCCAGCGATGGCAGTCCGCCCCGGCATGTTGCGCGTAGCCGCTGCCATCGCCCCACAGACCATCGGAAGGCATGGCGAGCATCATGGGTGGCAGGTTTTCCTCCGCGATCAGGCGGTCCAGCACCTTATGTGCGCCGCCTTTAAACAGCCAGGCCCAGTGGCTGCCATAGACTCCATGCAGCAGGATGACCAAGGGCAGCGGACCGGCAGGGGCGGTTGGCGGCACGTACAGAGTGAGGTCTGCGCGGCGCATTAAGGCGGAGGATTTGACGGTGACAAAAGAAACACCTGCCGGGGCATACTCCGGCAGGGAGATCTCGATGGTGCGAAAAGGCATGGGGCAAGAAACGCGTCTAAAGTTCAGAACCTGGCTGGATCCTTGAGTCACCACATCCGTGAAGCTCCGAGCAGGGACAGGGGCAGATCAGGTGAGAGGAGGGTCATGCCGGATTCGATGGCTTGGGCGGCGAGGAGGCGGTCGAAGGGGTCCACGTGGCTGCGCGGGAGCTCGCCGCTGCGGAAGATGGCGGCGTGGGTGAGGGGCAGGAGATGAACGTGATAAAACGCCAGTCTGCTGGGTAGCCAGAGACGAGGAGCAGCAGGCAAGGGCAGCTTGCCGCCGGAGTGTTTTAAGGTGATCTCCCAGACGCTGACGTCACTGAGATACAGACGGTTGAAGGGATCATTGAGCTGGCGGGTGGCTTCATCTGACAAGCGGCCCGGGGGTAAGGCGAGCCAAAGAAAGGTACACGTATCGAGGAGGAAATTCATAGGCCCCATTCTTTCAGTTCTTCTTCTGTAAGCGGTGCAAAAGCGGAGTCTGGGATGTCGAACGGAGGGTCGAGGGTTTCGCCTACTTTTGGGCGAGCTTTCTTTTGTTCAGCCGGGACAGGCACCAGCATGGCGACGGCGTGTTTCCCCCGGGCGATGATGTATTCTTTGCCTTGCTCCACCTCGGCGAGGTAACGGGACAGGTGGGTTTTGGCCTCGTGGGTGGTGATGGTGGTCATGAGGGGAGTTTATGGGCTTGGCCAAAGTTAGTCAAGTTAGTCCACTCATGATATCATCACTCCGGTTTGACGGAGAAATCGCTGTCATCCAGGGAGCGGAGGACCAGCTCGCGGGGGACGCAGAAGTCGTCCATTTCCAGACAGCGGAGGATGGCGTCGGCGATGTGCTCGGGCTTGAGGAAAAGCTGCTTAGGCGCGGTGCGAGGCGAGGCTTCATCCCAGAAGGCGGTGTCCACGCCGCCGGGCAGGATGGCGGTGACGCGGATGCGATGCGGGGCGGCTTCTTCGGCCAGGCCCTGGGTGAAGCCGCGCACGCCCCACTTGGCGGCGCAATAAACGGTCTCACTGGGGATGCCGCGCAGGCTGGCGGTGGAGATGATGTTGATGATGTGGCCACGACGATGGGGAGCCATGCAACGGAGCGCGGCCTGGCAGCCGAGGATGGTGCCTTTGAGATTCACGTCCAGCATGACGTCAATCTCGCCTTCGGTGTAGTCGGTGATCCAGCGATGGCGGGCCAGGCCGGCGTTGTTGATCCACACGGAGATATCCCCCCAGCGCGCGGTGGTCTCGGTAACGATGCGGGCGACATCCTCCCCCCGGCTGACATCGGCGATGATGGTGAGCGCCTGCTCTTCGTTGAGACCACTCATGGCAGCGGAGAGGGCGGCGAAGTCGAGGTCCACAAGCACCACTTTGGCCCCACGCTGAATGAGGGAGTGGACCGTGGCGAGGCCGATGCCGCGCGCGGCTCCGGTGATGACACAAATTTGACCATGGAGGTGCATGAGCGCTGACTGTGCGCGTCATGTGGTCTTTTGCCAAGCCTGCGATTCAGTTCAGGTCACTTCAGGACGGTGCCGGGCAGAAAAGTGCTGTCTTTTACCGCGCTTACATTGGCGACGGTGACGCGGGCGATTTCGCCGAGGGCTTCCTGGGTGAGAAAGGCCTGATGGGAGGTGATGAGGACATTGGGGAGCGAGAGCAGCAAGGCGAGGGTGTCATCCTGCAAGACATGGCCGGAGAGGTCTTCAAAGAAGATGCCTTCCTCCTCCTCATACACATCCAGGGCGACTCCGCCGATGTGGCCGGATTTCAGGCTCTCAATGAGGGCGGTGGTATCCACCAGCTTACCACGGCTGGAATTGACGAGATAGGCACCGGGCTTCATCTGGGCCAGGGTCTGGCCATTGAGGAGATGATGGGTCTCCGGTGTCAGCGGGAGGTGAAGGGAGACGACATCGCTCTCCTTCAAAAGCGTTTCCATGGAAGTGTATTCGATGTTGTTTTCCGCAGCCCAGTCACTGACGGGAAAGGGGTCATGCGCGAGCACACGGGTGCCAAAACCCCGGAAGATCTGGGCGGTGCAGCGACCAATTTTGCCGGTGCCAACGATGCCCACCGTCTTGCCATAAAGATCAAATCCGACAAGGCCGGCGAGGGAAAAATTATGCTCTCGCACGCGGTTGAAAGAACGGTGGATCTTGCGGTTAAGGGTCATCAAAAGGGCGACGGCGTGCTCCGCGACGGCATGGGGGGAATAGGCTGGGACGCGGGTGATGGCGATGCCAAGCTCACGCGCGGCAGGCAGGTCCACCTGGTTGAATCCGGCGCAGCGAAGAGCGGCGAGCTTGACCCCGGCAGAGGCGAGTTTTTCCAGGCAAGGCCGGTCGAGCCGGTCATTCACAAACACGCAGACGGCTTCCGCACCGGCGGCGGTGGAAGCGGTCTCCGCTGTGAGGCGAAAGTCGTGAAAGGTCCAGTTTAAAGCCTCCGCGCCGGGGGCTGCGAGAACGGCTTCGCGGTCGTATTGCTTGGTATCGTAAAAGGCGATGTTGGTCATGGTATCAGAGATTATTCAGGGAGTTTGTCTTTGCCTCGGCCACCACCAAAGCGGACCCATTTTTCAAACTCCACCGCAGCAAAGGAGAGAAGGGTGACAATGAGGATCTTGCCCCATGAACTGGCCCCCAAAGGCATGGTGTGGAAGAGTTTGTTCATGAGAGGGGTGTAGGTGAAGAGCAACTGGGCACAGATCATGCCGAAGGCACCGAGGATGGCCAGACGATTGGTCCAGAGGCCGATGGAGAAGAGGGAATGGTTTAAGGAACGGCAGCTGAACAAATAGGCGACCTCCACCATAACGATGACATTGATGACGGCGGTGCGGGCCTCCTGCTCGGTCTCGCCGGGAGTTTTCAACTCTTCAAAGAAAAGCCAGAAAGAGCCAAGGATCATGATAGATGAAATCAGTCCGGTACGCATGAAGAGGGGGAAGGTCAGGAGCGGGCGCTTGGGATCACGCGGCGGGCGCTGCATGAGGTCGGGCTCATTGGGCTCAAAGACGAGCATGAGGCCCAGGAAGACCGCTGTGGTCATGTTCACCCAAAGAAGCTGCACCGGCAGCACGGGGAGGGTGAGGCCAAAGATGATGGATACAAGGATGATGGATCCTTCCCCCAGATTGGTGGGCAGGGTCCAGACGATGAATTTGCGCAGGTTGTCAAAGACACCGCGCCCTTCTTCCACAGCAGCTTTGATGGTGGCGAAGTTGTCATCCACAAGCACCATGTCGGCAGCGCCTTTGGCCACATCCGTGCCGGTGATGCCCATGGCGATGCCGATGTCCGCCTGCTTCAGCGCGGGAGCATCATTGACGCCGTCTCCGGTCATGGCGACGACATGGCCGTGGGTCTGGAGAGCCCGGACCAGACGAAGCTTTTGCTCAGGGGCGACGCGGGCGAAGACCTCCACCCGGTGGGCGATGGCGGGGAGATCTGCATCGCTGATTTTTTCCAGCTCCTGCCCGGTCATGGTCTGGACGCCGTCACCATCGGCAATGCCCAGTTTTTCCGCGATGGCGCGGGCGGTGAGGGCGTGGTCACCGGTGATCATTTTGACGAGGATGCCCGCCATGCGGCAGTCTTTGACCGCCGCGATGGCCTCCGGGCGGGGAGGATCAATCATGCCCTGGAGGCCAAGAAAGGTCATGCCTTCCTTGACGTGATCGTGAGACAGATCCCCCTCCTCCGGGACGTCATGACTGCGGGCAAAGGAAAGGACACGCATGCCCTGCGAGGCCATTTTTTCAACCGCCACGCGGATGGCCTCTTTATCCAGCGGGACTGTTTTGCCATCGCTGCCGAGCATGTCTGCGCAGCGCTCCAGAAGACGCTCCACAGCGCCGACTTTGTAAATGACGCGCCCGTCTTCATGCTCATGCAGAGTGGCGCGGAACATGTGCTGGGATTCAAAGGGGATCATGCTGTGACGCGGCGCTTCCTTCATAGAGGTCTCATGATCCAGGCCGGCTTTCGCACCGGCCACCAGCAGGGCGGCTTCGGTCGGATCGCCCTGCATGAGGTGCCTGCCATCTTCGATGACGAGTTGGGAATCATTGCAGAGCACCCCCGCGAGCAGGCATTCAAGAAGCGCGGGATGGTCTGCGAGTTCCAGTTTGGCTTCATCCTCACCGAGCAAGTGGCCTTTGGGCTCATAGCCCACGCCGGTGATTTGATACTCCTGCCCGCCGGCATACACACGCTGCACGGTCATCTGGTTTTCCGTGAGGGTGCCGGTTTTATCGGAGCATACCACGGTGGTGCTGCCGAGCGTTTCCACAGCGGGGAGCTTGCGGATGATGGCGCGCCTTTTGGCCATGCGGCTGACGCCGATGGCCAGGACAATGGTGACGGCGGCGGGCAGCCCCTCCGGGATGGCACCAACGGCCAGGGCAACTGCAGCCATGAACATATCCACCGGAGGCTCTCCACGCATGACACCGACGACGAAGGTGACAATGGAAAGCCCCAGGATGACCCACAGCAGCAGCTTGCTGAAGGCGGCGATCTTGCGGGTGAGCGGGGTGGACAGCTCCACGGTCTCGGCAATCAGCCAGGCGATGCGCCCGGTTTCTGTCTTGTCGCCAATGGCCGAAACCAGCCCCTGCGCAGTGCCATAGGTGGCGGAGGTTCCTGCAAAAGCCTGGTTTTTACGGTCGGCCAGCACAACATCATGTCCTAATACATCAGCATGTTTTTGAACAGGCACGGACTCCCCCGTGAGGGCAGATTCATCCACCTGGAGGCTGTTCACATCGAACAGGCGCAGATCCGCCGGCACCCGGTCGCCGCTTTGCAGCAGCACCACATCTCCCGGAACGAGCTGGGAGGAAGGGATGCGCTTTTTATAACCGCCACGCCGGACAGTAGCCTCGGTAACGACCATGCTGTTGAGGGCATCAATGGCTTTTTCAGCCTTGGATTCTTGAATAAATCCGATGATGGCATTGGCCAAAACCACCCCAAAGATGACGCCTGAATCCACCCACTCCTGAAGCAGTCCCGTGATGACGGATGCGGCGACGAGGATGTAAACCAGAGGCTGGTTAAACTGCTGAATGAAACGCATCCAGGCCGGAGTGCCGGAACGCGCGGACATGGTATTGGCCCCGAATTTTTTCTGCCGCCGCTCCACTTCCTCATCGCTCAAACCATGCTCACAATCGGATTCGAGCAGGCGGGTGACTTCAGAGGTTTCCAGCTTGTGCCAGTCGGACGAATCAAGGGTGGGATCAGATTTCATCGAGGTCATTCGCGAGGGTTCATTCAGTCTTCGCAATCCTCATATTACGAAGTTTGCGCTGAAGTGATGGAGCCTGAAGGATACAGGCCGGAAATGTAGATTTACATGTCCCACGTTACCCATTGGGGCAATCAACAATCGCCTCGCGTGCCAAACCGAAATCAAGTAATGACAAAGATGGCTGATCTGATCACAAGATCGGGGGTGTTGCTGCTTCTGGAGAGCTCAATGAGGTGGGGCCATTCGTATCTTCCTGCTCAAAAGGTTTGAGCAGAGCTTCACGCACCTGGTCTTCTTCCACGATGCGGGCCAGCACAGTGACCTGGTCCCAGCCCTGGAGGCGGAAGTTGCCCTTGGGGATAAGGACCTCATTATCGCGGGTGATGAGGGTGATGATGGCACCCGGAGGAAGCTTCAGATCGCGAATCCTGGGACCGAGTTTGCCTTTGGGGTCAGGCAGGTCCACCACGACGAGATCAAGCTCGCTTTTGGCCATGGTGACGAGTTCAAGTCCATAACGCCGCATGGGGCGGGAAGGCGTGGAAAGCTTGAGCCAGCGGGCCACCGAGGTGAGGGTGGAGCCCTGGATGGAGATGGACAGAATGACGGCGAAGAAAACCAGGTTAAAGACATCCTCTCCCACCTCCATCCCGGCGGCGAGGGGGTAGGTGGCGAGGACGATGGGCACAGCTCCACGCAGGCCTGCCCAACTGGTGAAGAGCTTGCTTTTGGCATCCAGGCCCATGCCGAGAGTGCCCAGCCAGACGGCCACCGGGCGGGC
The DNA here is from genome assembly GCF_039655865.1 of Prosthecobacter sp. SYSU 5D2. Taxonomy (NCBI): domain Bacteria; kingdom Pseudomonadati; phylum Verrucomicrobiota; class Verrucomicrobiia; order Verrucomicrobiales; family Verrucomicrobiaceae; genus Prosthecobacter; species Prosthecobacter sp. SYSU 5D2. The sequence continues at coordinate 296,562 of NZ_JBBYXL010000005.1, forward strand.
GACAAAGGTGAGCACGGCAAAGAGGATGATCCCCTCCACCCACAGGGTGGCCCAGCGGCTGGGGAAGACCAGCAGGCCCATGAGCACAAAGACGCCGATGTTGGCAATAGTGGCCAGGGCTGCTGAGAAATTACGCACACCCTGCTTGTAAATGAAGTGGCTGTTCCCCATCACAAAGCCGGTGGTGAAGACGCCCAGCATGCCGCTGGCATGGCACATCTCGGTGACGCCATACGTGAGCAGCACCACCCCGAGAAGCAGCACATAATAATAACCGCGATCCTGCGGATTCAGCCGGTTGAAAATGCTGAGGGCCACATGGGCCAGAACCCATCCCAAGGCGGGACCGGCGGTGAATTTCCAGATGAACATGCCGATGGTGGCCAGGCCCTGGCTTTCCCCTGAGGTGAGGCTTTCAATCGCGGCCATGGTCATGAGGATGGCCATGGGGTCATTGGCGGCACTTTCGATTTCCAAGGTGCCGGAAAGACGCGGAGGCAGCGACTGACGGCGCAGAATGGAGAAGATGGCCGCCGCATCCGTGGAGGATATGATGACGGAGAGCAGCAGGGCCTTTTCGTATGACCAGCCCAGCACGCCCCAAAGGCAAAAGAAGGAGGCGACGGCGGTGAGAAAGACCCCCCAGGTGGCCAGGCCGCCGGCCGTGAGGGCCACCGCCTTGAGGTCACTGTGCTTGGTGGCAAAACCGCCCTGAAAAAGGATGAAGACCAGCGCGACGTTGGCAACCTGGTTGGTCAGGGCGACATCCTCAAAGTGCCAAAGATTCAGCACATCGCTGCCAAACAGAATGCCTGCCCCCAGCGCGACCAGGATGACGGGCACGCTGAAGCGGTCCAGCCACACGGAGGCGAGCACCACTAGGATGAGCAGGGAGGGGATGAGAATGTAAGCAATGTCCATGAAAAGCAAAACTAAGCTGCCTGAGAGGAAACTGGCGACTGCGGCATGACCACAAGAACAGCGCATGTGGCGTGCCGGACGACCCTCTGGGCGGTGCTGCCTGTGAGCATATGATGCCAGCCTTTCACGCCATGGGCGGCGATGATGATGAGTGAGACGCTGAGCCGCCTGGCCAGTCGGTTGATGGCGCGATGAGGCGTGCCTTCGACAACCCTTGTATCAACCTCAACAGCGGGGCTGAGATGGCGTTGGCGGAAGCTGATGAGCATGGCATCCGCCGCCTGCCGCAACTCATCAATCGAATCATGATAGCGGGCGTACTCCCGTGTGCCGGGCAGGCCCATTGGCACCTGGACATGGGTCAGGGTGACGCGTGCGCCATAGGTGCAGGCCACCTTCTCCGCCCACGGGAAGGCGGCCAGCGAATCAGGAGAAAAGTCCGTGGTCAGCAGCACATGCTGCGGTTCGTCCAGCCACAATATTTCTGGACCGGCCAGCACCAGCACCGCACAGGGTGCCTCATGCACGACACGCTCCACCGTGCTTCCCAGAAGCTGGGACAGGAGACCTGGCTGCCGGGTGCGGGGCAGGACGATCAGGCCGGTCTTATGTGAGCGGGCAAAGCGGATGATTTCTTCAAAAGGAGAGCCTTCCCGGAGAGCGCAGGAAACGTCCGTTCCCTCAGCCAGGCTATCTTTCAGGGACTCCAGTTCCGCCAGGGCACAGGCGCGGCGTTTAGCTTGAAAATTTTCCCCATGAATGACGGTTTCCGGCCCATGAGTCACGGGCGTGAGCACATGCAAAAGGGTTATTTTTGCCCCCTGCTTTCTGGCAATGCCGGCTGCCGTACGGGCAGCCATGCGGCCCGCCGGAGAAAAATCCACCGGCACCAGCAAACGGCTCACCTGGGGCAAGGATGAGGGACGAGATGTGGGAGGGGTTAAATCGCTCATGTCTGGCTGTGTGATACGCAGTGTAACGGCTGCCCAAAGCACACCCGTCCAACATGAAGCGGATATGCCCGAGGGCAAGCACTGCCGCCCCCGGCTGACAGGATGACCGGGCATAACAAAAAACCCTCAACCATCCATGCGGATGTCCGTCGGCGAGCGCCCGCTCCAGGCTTTGAAGGCGCGAGAAAAATGGGCCGGGCTTTTGTAGCCAAGCTCACTGGCCACGGCTTTGACCTGGGCATCCGGCTGGCGGAGCTTGATGGCGGCCTGCGAGAGCTTCAGGCGGGTCAGGCAGGCGAGCGGTGTTTCCACATCGTAGCGTTTAAAAAGGCGGGTCAGGTAGGCTGCGGAAACATGGCAGTGGCGGGCGGCTTCCTCGATGTTGCTGAGCACCGGATAGTTCCTCAAAATGTGCCCCCGGCAGCGGAGATAGGTGGCATAGGCGGGATCCAGTTTCGTCGTCGCCGGCTGACGGCTGTCGGCGCAAAGGACCAGCGCGTGCTCCAACGCAGCGCTGGCGGCACGCAGGCCCAGCCGGCCTCCACGCAGGGCATGGTCAATGACCTCTTCCAGCAAGGTGATGACGCGGCTTGCATCCAGCACACGGATAAGAGATCCAGCACCAATGCCCAGCTCTTCCATCAGGGCGGTGGCGCGTGCACCGGTGAAATTGAAAAAGTACTTCACCATGGGCTCCTCGGCATCGGAGCGGATGACGTGGGCGGTGTTCGGATCAAAAAAGAACGCATGGCCGGTCCCCAGTTCCTGCATGCGGTTGGCCAGGGTGACGTGGCCTTTGCCACGCGAGACGAACTCAAAGGCCAGGTAGGGAAAGGTCTGGCGGTCCACCACAAAATCCGGTGCGCACCATTCGCAGCCGCCGCCTACCAGGCAGAGGCCGCCACGCTCGCGCTGGCGTTCCTTCCAGTCTGGCAAATAAAAACGCCGGGTGCGCACCACCTGGGTGGAGAAGTAGTCGGCTTGTTCAGTGGCGGGCATGGCGGGGGTAGCAAGATCAAAGGAAGAACTTCACGACTTCTTGCGGCAAGAGTCAAGAATCGTCATCCGGCTGCCAAAGATGAGCACAAGCAAGATCTTGCCTTTCAGGCGGTGCCTGCGGCAAGCTGACAGTCCCACCCACATGTCCTTACCCCAACCTATTCGCGGGATCATCCCGCCCCTGGTCACCCCTTTGTCTGGTCGCGACACCCTTGACGTTGCCGGTCTGGAGCGGCTCGTCGAGCACCTCATCACCGGGGGTGTGCACGGGCTCTTCATCCTGGGCACCACCGGGGAGGCCCCCAGCCTGAGCTACCGCCTGCGGCGTGAGCTGATCGAGCGCACCTGCGAGCTGGTGAAGGATCGTGTGCCGGTGTTGGTGGGCATTACCGATACGGCTTTTGTGGAAAGCGTGAACCTGGCGCAATACTCCGCTGAACAAGGCGCCAGCGCAGTGGTGACGGCACCGCCCTATTATTTCCCGGCGGCACCGCCTGAACTGCAACAGTACATTGAAGACCTCGTGGCGGAAATGCCTCTGCCGATGTTCCTTTATAACATGCCCG